>NZ_JAUSVX010000003.1:0-300000 GCF_030814995.1 Labrys wisconsinensis
CCCCGCCCCCCCCCCCCCCCCCCCCCCCCCCCCCCCCCACCCCCACCCCGCCCCCCCCCCCCCCCCCCCCCCCCCCCCCCCCCCCCGAAACTCTGCTAAATCTTTGACATCCAGCAGAATTTCCGAGCCCGCCCAGCGGGCGGAGTTCGGAAATTCTGCTTAGCCCCCGTCCCATGCAATCCTCCGCGCGGCCGCGACGATCATGATAGGGTCCGCGGCGCCACGCCAGAGCCTTGTGGGAGATCCGATGCGCCTGTGCTCCGTGCTGCTCCTCGGCCTGCTTGCGGCGCCTCCGGCCTGGGCCGGAAACGCCTGCGGCCTGCGTCCGGACGACTGGTGCCCGGCGCCGGCCGGCGATGCCTGCGGGCGCCACGCCGATGTCGAGAGCTGCCGGCGGGATCAGGCCTGCACCGGCATGGCCTATCGCGGCGAGTCGCTGATCGCCTGCAGGCGTGATGAGCGTGGATTCGGGCTGAACTGTCCGACAGTCGGCTGCAAGAGCCGGTCCCCGGAAGGCCGAACGGACGACGACTAGAACTTGTAGCCGATCTTCATGCCGGCATTGGTGATGCCGCGATTCTCGCTGCACAGCCCGGCATTGGAGTTGTGCTCGATCGAGGCGATGACGCTCCAGTGCTCGTCGAACTGGTAGCCGAGCGCGGCGGACTCGCGGAACAGCAGGTTGCAGCCGACGGCGATACGGTTTTCGCTGCCCTCGTCCTTGCCGTTGTTGACGCTGCCGCCGAAGCTCGCCTCGACGAACACCGGAAATTCGAAGGGTTGCACGTGCCAGGTCACGCCGGCATAGGCGGTGCTCGTCCTGCCGTCGAAATCGATGGTGGCGCCGACATGCGGACGCGGGATCAGATATTCGACCCAGCCATCGGCATGGAACGGCTTGGAGAACAGGAGCTCGACGTTGAGGTCGACATCACCCATCTCGTCGCTGGTGTCGATGCCGTGGCCCATCACGCCCAGGCGCACTTCGTTGAAGAAGGGATCGCTGACCATGGGCGGCGCGGTCGTATCCACGTCGGCGGCTTTCGCAGCCCCCACCGATCCCAGCGCCGCCACGAGGCAGCAAACGAAGAGTGCACGGCGCATTGGCAAATCCCGAGCGGACTCGGCCCCCGCGACAATCGATACGCAGAAACCGGATACATGGCAATCACGATGACTTATGGTTAACGTTCGGTTGACGGCCGTGACCGGCCGACCGACTGGGTGCCCGTCGAGGCGGAGGCCGGCGGCCGGCGTGCCCTTGCCGAGGTGCGTCCGGCCGAAAATCCTTGAAATCAAGCGAATTTGCCTGGCTTCGCATCGCTCGCGCCCGCGCAGTCGGCATGTCCTCGCCCATGAAGTCGCATTCTGTCTTTGCGCGGCCCAGTGTGGCAGGAATGACGCAAGTCACCGTTGCGATACTTTCACGCCCGGGATGGCCGATGCCGGCGCACCACCAGGTTCGTATCAGAGGCAGCCGGCCCGGCCGGATCACGCTCGGCGGCGTGGATCTGGTCTTCGCTGAAGACCGCCTCGCCTGCCCGACGGCCGTGCCGGTTCGGGCGCTCGCCGCCGCGCTCTACGCCCAGGGCATCGATGCCGCCGCCGTGGCCGAGATCAGCCCCGGGCTGGCGGCGCCCTGCCGGCTGGTCCGCTTCGATACCCACGGCAATCGCTTCGTCATCGAGGAGCCGCTGCCGGAACTGATCGCGCTCCTGAAGCTGGCGCGGTTCGAGAGCGCGGTCCACAAGCAGGGCTACGAGGTGGAGCGGCTGTGATCCCCGCGGCGCGGCGGGACTGGCGCGCGGCGCCGACATGCGCTAATCCCGCGCCCCCTCCCCCGTCGCGAGACCTTCCATGCCGACAGCGCCCGCCGCCGACGCCTCGATCGGCATCGATTTCGGCACGAGCAACACGGTGGTGGCGATCGCGACGCCGGGCGAGGCCGCGCGGATCGTCACCTTCGACCATCGCGGCCGCATCCTGAACGGGTTCGTCTCGGCGCTGTGCTTCTGGGACGAGCGGCGCGGCGGCTCGGCGACGACACGCGTCGAAGGCGGCCCCTGGGCCATCGACCAGCTCGTCGACGGCTCCTTCGCGTTGCGCTTCATCCAGTCGTTCAAGACCTTCGCCGCCAGCTCCACCTTCCAGGACACGCGCATCTTCCGCGAGAAATACCGCTTCGAGGACCTGCTGGTCACCTTCCTGCGCAATCTGACGCGACATGCCGGCACGCCGCTGGACCTCGCCTCCGCCCGGGTGGTCATCGGCCGGCCGGTGAAGTTCGCCGGCCAGAACCCGAACGACGGGCTCGCCATGCAGCGCTACCACACCGCCTTCGCCGAGGCCGGCGTGGGCGCGGCGAGCTATGTCTTCGAGCCCGTCGGCGCCGCCTTCTTCTACGCCCGGGCGCTGCAGCGCGACGCCACGGTGCTCGTCGCCGATTTCGGCGGCGGCACCAGCGACTTCTCGGTGATGCGCTTCGAGCGGGCCGGCGGCCAGCTGCGGGCCCAGCCGCTCGGCCATGCCGGCATCGGCATTGCCGGCGACGTGTTCGACACCCGCATCGTCGACCATGTCGTGTCGCCGCGCCTCGGCAAGGGATCGAGCTACCGCTCCTTCGACAAGGAGCTGGCGATCCCCAACCACTACTACGCCAATCTGTCGCGCTGGCACCAGTTGGCGATGATGAAGGCCAATGGCGACCTCAAGGGCCTGCGCGACCTGGCAAAGGCGGCGCTGAAGCCGGAGCAGCTCGACACCTTCGCCGACATCATCGAGTTCGATATGGGATTCGCGCTCTACCGGGCGGTGTCGGACGCCAAGTTCGCCCTGTCGAGCCGGGATGAGACGCAGTTCCGCTTCGCCGTGCACGACACCGAGATCGGCGCCCGCGTCACGCGGCGCGACTTCGAGAGCTGGATCGCGGCGGATGTGGCCCGCATCGCCGGCACGGTCGACGAGGTGCTGCGCCGGGCCGGAACGGCGGAAGGCGAGATCGAGCGCGTCTTCCTCACCGGCGGCACCTCGCTGGTGCCGGCGATCCGGCGCCTGTTCGCCGAGCGCTTCGGCGAGGAGCGTCTCACCAACACCGACCAGTTCGAATCGATCGCCGCGGGCCTGGCGATGATCGGGCAGGAGGCGGATGTCGGTCGCTGGGCTGTCCCGTCCGGGCAGCACGGCTGAGGCGCCGGAGGGGCGCCGATCAGCCTGGCATGTCCGCGATCACGCCGTGCAGCGCCTCCAGCACCGGGCGCGAGCGCTGATCCCGCGGATCGGAACGGAGCTGGTTCATGACATAGGAGACGCCGAGCCGCTGGCCGGGCCAGGCCGCATGGATCGAACCGCCGGCGCCGTTGTGCCCGAAGGCATCGGCAGGCGGACCGAACCGGTGCTGCTCCGTCTGCAAGGCATAGACGGTGGCAAAGCGCATGGGCTCGTCGATGAAGGGGTCGGTGAAGCGGCTGAGCTCGCGCCGGCCCTGCGCCAGCGTCTCCGGCCGCATCAGCCGGACACCGTCCAGTCCGCCGCCTTCGGCGAGGCAGGCATAGAGGCGTGCCATCGAGCGGGCCGAGGCGACGGCGCCGCCGCCGGGGATCTCGGCGCCATGGTAGGCCCGCGTGTTCCAGGGCGTGCCCTCGCGCGGGAACAGCGGCGGATTGCCCCAGATCGAACGGTAGGTGCTCGACGCAGCCTGCTCGGGCGTCAGGCCGTCGTCCCAGTCCGGGCCGAGCTCCAGCACGCCGACGCGCGGCTCCAGGGCCGGCGGCAGGCCGATCCAGATGTCGAGGCCGAGGGGGGCGGCGACCTCCTCGGCGAAGAAGCGGCCGATCGACCGGCCGTCGATGCGCCGGAGCAGACCGCCGCACAGCCAGCCGATGGTCAGGGCGTGGTAGCAGCCATAGGCGCCGGGATCGGGCGACAGCGGCTCGGCGGCGAGCCGCGCCTCCATGCCCTCGTCGTCGGCGAGATCGGCGGCAGCGAGCGGCGCCAGGGTGATGCCCGGCAGGCCGGCGCGATGCGAGACCACGTCGCGGACCAGCACGCCGTCCTTGCCCTTCGCCGCGAAGGCGGACCAGTAATGGGCGACAGGCCTGCCGAGGTCGAGCGCGCCGCGATCGACCAGCATCAGCATGCAGGTGGCGACCAGGCCCTTGGTGCCGGAGAAGATCACCTGCAGCGTATCCTCGGCCCAGGGCCGGCCGGGCGCGGCCGTGCCGCCCCATAGATCGACGACCGTCTCGCCGCCGCGCACGGCCGCGAAGGCCGAGCCGCCGTCGCCGGCCTCGGCGAAAGCGCGGGCATAGGCCTCGGCGACCGGCTCGAAGCTGGGGGCGACGAAGCCGCGGATGGACGGCGGGGGTGAAGGTTCAGCCATTGTCCCGGCCCTTTCCTCAGCGTCTCGGCGGGCCCGATCACCCCTGCCCGTCTTCTCCCAGGCCCGGGCTCGCCCGGCGCGCCACCATCGGCTCGCCGTCGATCAGGATCGGCGAGCGCACGGCGCGCACCGCCCCGCCCTTGGCCCGGGGATGCGGCAGGTCGACCACCATGCCGCGATGCAGGGCCTGGGGATCGCCGAGGGCATCGGCGACCGAATTGATCGGTCCGGCCGGCACGCCCGCCGCCTCGAGCGCCGCCAGGAGGTCGGCGCGACTGCGCAGGCCCGTCAGGCCGGCCAGCAGCGGGCACAGCGTCTCGCGGTTCCGCACCCGGTCCTTGTTGGTGAGGTAGTCGGGATGGGCGGCAAGGTCCGCCACGTTGAGGAGGGCGCAGAGCTTCCTGAACTGGCCGTCATTGCCGCAGGCGATGATGATGTGCCCGTCGGAGGCGGGAAACAGCTGGTAGGGCACGATGTTGGGATGGGCGTTGCCCATGCGCTTCGGCGCCTTGCCGGAGACGAGATAGTTCATCGCCTGGTTCGCCAGGACCGCGAGCTGGGTGTCGAACAGCGCCATGTCGACATGGCCGCCCTGCCCCGTCATGTCGCGGCGGCGCAGGGCCGCCAGGATGCCGACCGCGGCATAGACGCCAGTGAACACGTCGGCGAAGGCGACGCCGATCTTCTGCGGCTCGCCCTGCGGATCGCCGGTCAGGTCCATGATGCCGCCCATGCCCTGGATCATGAAGTCGTAGCCGGCGCGGGCGGCATAGGGCCCGTCCTGGCCGAAGCCGGTGATCGAGCAGGTGACGAGGCGCGGGTTGAGCCCGGCCAGGCTCTCATGGTCGAGGCCGTATTTGCGCAGGCCGCCGACCTTGAAGTTCTCGATCACCACGTCGCAGCCGGCGGCGAGCGAGCGCACCCGCTCGGCGCCCTCCGCCGTCTCGAAGTCGAGGGCGATCGAGCGCTTGCCGCGGTTGCAGGAATGGAAATAGGCGGCGTCGAGATGCCCGCCATCCGCGGCCTCGACGAAGGGCGGCCCCCAGCCGCGCGTGTCGTCGCCGGTGCCGGGCCGCTCGACCTTGATCACCTCGGCGCCGAGATCGGCGAGGAGCTGGCCGGCCCAGGGGCCGGCGAGGATGCGGGCGAGCTCGAGCACGCGCACGCCGGCGAGCGGCCGGGGCGGGGTCGAAGACGAAGCGGGGTCGGCGGGCTGGGTCCACATGGCTCCGCGGCTTTACGACACCGGCGCCGCCTCGCCAAGCCCGGTGGGGAAGCTCCAGGGCCGCACGCCCTCGATCCATTTCGCCACGGCCAGGGCGCGGGCATCGTCATGGCGCCGGGCGACCACCTGCATGCCGGCGGGCAGGCCGTCCGCGGCAAGGCCCATCGGCACCGACACCACCGGGCAGGCGCTGACCAGGTTGAAGGGCTCGGTCATGGACTGGGTGTAGAGCCGCCCGTCCGGCATGGTCACGGAAGGGTCGTCGAAGGCCTCGACCGGCCGCGCCGTGTCGCAGGTGGTCGGGCAGAGCAGCGCATCATATCCGGCCACCAGCGGCGCGAAGGCGCGCCAGAGCGCGGTGCGGCGATGCTCGATCGCCCGGAGCGCCACCGCGTCGAGGCGGCGTCCGGCCCGGATCAACCGCACCACGCCGGGATCGAGCTCGGCCTCGTGCTCCTCGAGGAGGTGGCCGAAATCGCCGGCGAAGCAATAGGCCCAGAGCGCGTCCTGGTCCTCGATATGGCCGCGGGTGAAGGGCGTGCGCACCCGTTCGATCCGGGCGCCGGCGGCTGCCAGGGCCTCCACCGTCGCCTCGAACAGGGCGGCCACGGCAGGGCTCGTCGCATAGACATCGAGATCGGGCGAGACCGCCAGGCGCGGCGCCTCCAGGCTCGGCAGCGGCAGCACCGAGGGCGCCGACGGCAGGGAGAAGACGTCGGCGTCGTCGGGCCCCGCGGTGACGGACAGGAACAGCGCCGCATCGTCCACCGTGCGGGCCAGCGGCCCGAAATGGGCGAGGGAATCATATTGCGTGCGCGAGATGTCGAGGGGGATGCGGCCGAAGCTCGGCTTCATGCCGACGATGCCGCAGAGCGAGCCGGGGATGCGCACCGAGCCGCCCATGTCCGTGCCCTCGGCCAGCGGCACGCATCCCGCCGCCACGGCGGCGCCGGAACCGCCGGAGGATCCGCCGGGGGTGCGCCCCATATTCCAGGGATTGCGCGTGATGCCCCAGAGCGGGCTGTGGGTGTAGCCGGAATAGGCGAATTCCGGCGTGGTGGTGTGGCCGACGACGATGGCGCCCGCCGCCTTCAGCCGCCGGACGATCACCGGATCGGCATCGGCGACATGGTCACGGAAGACCTTCGAGCCGAAGGTGGTGCGCTTGCCGGCGATCGGCGTGAAGTCCTTGATGGCGATGGGCACGCCGCACAGGGCCAGGCCGGCGCGCCGATCGAGCGGCAGGGCGTCGATGGTCGCGGCCTGGACCAGCGCCTCCTCGCCGTAGACCTCGGTGAAGCAGTTGAGCGCCGGCTGCACCGTGCCGATGCGTGCCAGAGCCACCTCCACGGCGAGCCGCGCGCTCAGCCCGCCCGAGCGCACGGCGGCGGCGATGGCGGTCGCGGTCAGGGGATGGGTCATGGCGCCTCCATCGCGTCCGGCCGGCGCCGGACGGTCCGACCGGCGTCGGACGGTCCGACCGGCATACCAGCTTCGTATCGCCCCGGATACCGGCCACGAGCCGCCTCTGGCGATTCGCCGCCGCCTCGCCTAGAAGGCCTGTCCCGTCGACGGAGCGTCCCGATGTCCGACCGCAGACCCGGCAAGCATGCGCTCGGCTTCGTGCTGATCACCGTGTTCATCGACATGATCGGCCTCGGCATCATCCTGCCGGTGCTGCCCGGTCTGATCAGGGATCTCGCCCATGTCGACGTCTCCAGCGCCGCCACCCTCGGCGGCTGGCTGCTGGTCGCCTATTCCGCCATGCAGTTCCTGTTCAGCCCGATCATCGGCAACCTTTCCGACGCCTACGGCCGCAGGCCGGTGCTGCTGCTCTCGGTGGGCGGGCTCGGCATCGACTATGCCCTCACCGCCTTCGCGCCGACCATCGCCTGGCTGGTCGTCGGGCGGCTGATCGCCGGCGTGTGCGGCGCCTCCTATTCCGTCGCCAGCGCCTTCATCGCCGACATCACCGCGCCCGAGGAGCGGGCCAAGGCTTTCGGCTATATCGGCGCGGCCTTCGGCGTCGGCTTCATCATCGGGCCGGCTCTCGGCGGCCTGCTCGGCGAATACGGCCACCGCGTGCCGTTCTACGCCGCCGCCGCCCTGTCGCTCGCCAATTTCGTCTATGGCTGGCTGGTGCTGCCGGAAACCCTGGCGCCGGAGAAGCGTCGGCCTTTCCGCCTCGCCCGCGCCAACCCGCTCGGCGCGCTGGCTGCCTTTCGCCGCCACCCCGCGCTGACCGTGTTCGGCGTGACGCTGTTCCTCCACTTCCTGGGGAACAGCATCTACCCCGCCATCTGGGCCTATTACACCATCTATCGCTACGGCTGGAGCGAGCTGGAAGTCGGCCTGTCGCTGGCCTTCTTCGGCGCCATCACGGCAGTGGTCCAGGGCGGCCTGGTCGGCCCCTTCATCCAGCGCTTCGGCGAATGGCGGACGGCGCTGATCAGCCTCGTGTTCGAAGCGGTCATCGCCGTCGGCTACGCCTTCGCCGGCCAGGGCTGGATGATCTACGTCCTCCTGGTCGTCGGCTCGATCCAGGGCATCGCCATGCCGGCGATCAGCGCCCTGATGACCCACAGCACCGAGGCGGACGCCCAGGGCGAGCTGCAGGGCGCCATCGCCAGCCTGATGGGCATCACGTCCATCGCCAGCCCGCTCATCGGGACGCAGCTGTTCGGCGCCTTCACCGGTCCGCAAGCGCCGATCGAGCTGCCCGGAGCGCCGTTCCTGGCGACGGCGCTGCTGTCGGCGGTCGCGCTATGGGTGTTCGTGCGGACACCGCGCAAGCCGCGGGCGGCGTAGCGCGCTGCGGGCGTCCCTGCGCCCGAGCCGTCCAGAAATCGCCGGCTTGATGGTCCAGACGAGCCGAGCGGCATTGGGAGGAGGCATGGCACCGCGTCTGATCCTGGCCGTCGTCCTGTGCCTCCTGCCCGCCTCGATCGCCCTGGCCGATCCGGCCGGACCGTGGCAGCGCGCGGCGCCCTCCGCATGGTCGGATGCCGCATCCCGCGCGGTGCAGGCCTACGCCGCCACCCACAGGCCCACGGCCGTCATGGTCGTCCGGGACGGGTTGGTGGTCGCCGCATGGGGCGACGTCGGCCGCAAGGTCAACCTGCGCTCCGTGCGCAAGAGCCTCATCGGGATGCTCTACGGCATCGGCGTGGCGGAGGGGCGGATCGATCTTTCCCGCACACTGGAGCAGCTCGGCATCGACGACGAGCCGCCCGCCCTGACGCAAGCGGAGAAACGGGCGACCCTGCGCGATCTGCTTATGGCCCGCTCGGGCGTCTATCACGCCGCGGCCTACGAGACATCAGACATCCGCGCGAAACGGCCGGCGCGCGGCAGCCATCCGCCCGGAACCTTCTGGTTCTACAACAATTGGGACTTCAACGTCCTGGGCACGATCTATCGCAAGGTCATGGGCGAGGACATCTTCGCGAGCTTCGAGCGCCGGATCGCCCATCCGATCGGCATGGAGGACTTTTCCGCGCATGACGGCCGATATGTGCGGGAGGCCGTCTCGATCCATCCGGCCTATCCCTTCAGCATGAGCGCCCGCGATCTCGCGCGCTTCGGCCTGCTCGTGCAGGAGCGCGGCCGCTGGAACGGCCGGCAGATCGTGCCCGCCGCGTGGATCGAGCAAGCCGCTGCCGCCCTTTCGGCGACCGACCGGGAGGGGCGTGGCTACGGCTATCTCTGGTGGAGCCTGTCGTCGGCGCAATGGGGCGCCGGAGCGGCGCTGGCTTCCGGCTACGGCGGCCAGGCCCTCGCGGTCGTCCCGTCCAAGCACCTCGTCGTGGTGCAGACCGTGGACCTCGAGGGCGGCGCCCGCGGGCTGCGCACCACGGCCTTCCTCGCCCTGGCCCGGGCGATCGCCGACGGCGCGCCCTAGCCGATGCCGCCGCCCGGGGAAAGGCGGAAGCGCACCATCGCCTGGGGGCTGTCGGCGGCGATCCTGCTCCACCTCCTCCTCGGACTGGTCCTCGTGCTGATGCCCGGCCCTCGGCCGCTCGCGGTGATCCCCGAGCGGGGCATCGACGTCGAGATCGTGACCGAGCCGCCGGAGCATGCGCCCGCCGCGCCGATGCGGCTGCCGAGCCAGCCCGATCGCCCGGCCGCTGCGCCGACGGCGCCGCCCGTTCCGAACGTGGGCCCGCGCTCCGCCGTGCCTCCGCCCATGGTCAAGGCGGCGCGCATGCTGTCCGGAGCGGCGCTCGCCGACCCTCGCAACCGACCGGTGGTGCAGACGCTGCCCCTGCTCGCGCCGGACGAGCGGATGGAGCAGCTCTGCGTCATCGAGGCGATCGAGCAGATCCGCATCACCCGCCGGGACACGCAGCCGGACCGGCTCGTCGCCTATGCCATGGCGGAGACGCGGACCGCCGGCAATGCGCTCTCCGCGGACGGCGGCGCCTTCCACAGCAAGGGCGAGTGGTATGCCGTCCGTTTCCGCTGCGAGTTGACGCCGGACCATGCAAGGGTCGCGGCCTTCGAGTTCGCCGTGGGCGATGCCATCCCCCGCGGCGAATGGGCCCGCCACAACCTGCCCGCGACGGACGCCCCATCGGACTGAAATCCGTCCGCGCGAGCCCGCCAGCCGCTCACGGATCGCGCACGCCTTGCGGACCCGCGCCCGGTCCGAGTGATCCGACAGGCATCCGTGTCTGTCGTCCTCCGCGCATTCGAAGATGCCTGCTCCAGGTCTCAGGGTGCCAGTCCGGCAAGGGCCGGTTGATGCTGCCTGACGATCGTCTCGATGAAATCGCTGACCACACGCACGCGCTTCATATGCCGAACGGCCTCATGGACGACCAGCCAGATGGCTTCCTCCTGCCGACACAGCTCGGGCTTGATCCGCGACAGTTGCCCTTCACCATCCGCCAGGATGCAGGGAAGGACACCCAGGCCATTTCCCGCCTTGATGGCCAGAACCTGCGCCTGCATGGAATCGACCATGAGTGTGGCAATGCCGCTTTCCGTCCAGGACCGGAGCGCTCTTGGCAAAGCGAGGAACGAAAGTGAATCGCCCCATGTGATCAGCCGATGACCGGCTATGGGCAGTCGATCCTCCACAATGGGATGGCCGGCGACATACGCCTTCGATCCATAGAGGCCGAATGCGATCGTTCCGATGCGCCGGACGAGAAAATTGCCCTGCTCCGGCCGGCAGAGGCGCAAACCGATATCCGTCTCTCTCTGGGGCAGGCGAGAGAACGACATCGCGTTGACCACGACTCCCAGTGAGAGATCCGGGCAGGCTTCCTGGAGCCGGGGCAGGCTGGGAATCAGGAGATGGTGCGCGAGCGTTTCGACGGTGACGATCCGCACCGTCCCGGAGACGCGGCCGTCCCGCTCGCCGAATCCGTCCTGCAGATCGACCATCGCCGCTTCGATCGCCATGGCCTTTTCGATCATGGCGTGCCCGACTTCGGTCAGCCCGTAGCCGTCCGGCCGTCGCTCGAACAGCCGGGTTCGCAGCGCAGCCTCCAAGGTTTCGATCCGGCGCGCCACGGTGGAGGGACTCGCACCCAGGTCCTGCGAAGCGCCGGTCAGGCCGCCCCGGCGCGCGACAGCGAGAAAGTAGCGGATGTCGTTCCAGTTCATGTTTCCATTCTTGGAAAATCACTTCCTGATCTTGGTGGTGGCGATGGGAGGGCCGAAGACATAGGAACCGGCGGAAACGAGCGGGGCGGAAGAACGGGCGGGGCCTCCCCTCGCCCGATCTCGCTCAGGCGGAGTCAGGCATGGGAAGACCATTCTATCTCGGTGTGGCCGCCGCTGTCCTGGCAGCGTTCGCATGGTCGTCGAACTTCATCGCACCCTTCATGATCGGCAATTTCTCCCCTTTCGATCTTGCGCTGGTCCGGCACGTGGTTTCAGGGTTGGTCGGACTATGCATTCTATTATTGGAAAAGAACATATCGCAGCATCTCACGCGTCGTAACTGGCTCGTGGCGTCCTGGCTCGCCTTCATCGGCTATGTCGGCTACTTCCTGACGGTGACGGGAGCGGCGATCTATTGCGGGCCGGTTGTCGCTCCGGCTTTCGTGGGGCTTGTTCCGATCGTCCTCGCGCTCGTCGGCAACCTGCGGCAAGGGTCCGTACCGTGGCGCGCCCTCTCGGTACCTCTTGCTCTGGTCTCGATCGGCCTCCTTCTCGTCAACGGAGCGGCCTTCACAGCCGAGGGCTTGGATTCCGCGCGCTCGCTCCCGATCGGCATTCCGTTGGCGGCTGCCGCGGTGGTGCTCTGGGTCTGGTTCGCTATCGAGAACCAGGCGGCGATGGCTGCGAGACCGGACATGCCGTCGAGTGTCTGGACGGCTCTCATCCTCGTGGGCGGAGGCATCCAGATGCTGGCTATGGCCCCTTTCGGCACCGCCCTGGGCCTTTTCCAGCTTTCGAAGCTGGGCTTCGCATACGATGTCGCCGGCCGGCTCTATGTTTGGGGGGCGTCATTGGCGCTGTTGGCCACGGTCGGGGGCGTATGGGCATGGAACATGGCCGCACGCATCTTGCCGATCGCGCTGGCGGCTCAATTGATCGTCTTGGAAACGGTCTTCGGCATCATCGGCGGTCTCGTCATTCATGCTCGATGGCCGACCGCCGTCGAGAGCGGCGGCATCGTGATCCTGATTGCCGGAGTCCTTCTCACCATCCGCGTTTTTCATGAAGGGCGATCGAGGTCGAGCAGGTGCCATGTGCAGGACGCCTGATGCCGCGCGCAGCGATCACCTTCTTTGCTCCACCGGCTCGGGACGGCCGGCATCGCGCTGCCCGGCGAGCGCCGCCCATCGGCCCGGTGTCAGGCCCCAGGTCCCTCGGAACAGCCGCGACATGTGGCTCTGGTCGGCGAAGCCGGCGGCCAGCGCGGCGTCGCAGAGGGGCATCCCCTCCCCGATCATGCGGCGCGCCTGGTCGAGCCGGCGCATGGTGCGGAAGCGGCTCGGGCTGGTGCCGAAGACAGCCCGGAACTGGCGCGCGACCGTCCAGCGATCGAGGCCGGCCGCACGTTCGAGCCCCTCGGCGGAATGGGCGACGGCCGGATCGTCGGCGATCAGCGCGCGCACACGAGACATGGCCTCGACGTGCAGCGGGGCAGCGCGGCTTCCCCTACGGGTCGGCGCAGCAAGGCCTTCCAGCATGTCGGCGACGGCGACCGCGACCTCGACGCGCTCGACCTCGCCGATCGGCGCATCGAGGTCGGCCAGGCTCGCGACGAAGGCCGGGGCCAGATCCGCCGGCCGGACGACGGGGTCGGCGACGAAGGGCAGCGGCCGGCCGCCGAGCGCCGCCTGGATCAGCGCGGGATCGACATACATGATCCGATAGCCGAAGCCCTCCTCGGTGCCGGCGCCGCCGTCATGAACCTCGTCGGGATGCAGCACGTGGCCGTGGCCGGGATCGCAGACGCGCCGCTCGCCGCGGTAGCCGAAGAGGTGGGCACCCGACAGCGTCACCCCGATCGCATAGACGTCGTGGCGATGCGGCGAATAGGCCTGACCGAAGAGATGGGCCTCGAGGCGTTCGATCCCGGGGGCCGGACAGCCCATGCGGATGCGCGGGCGGGCGCGGCGGTCCGCGCCGGCCGCCCCGCACAAGCCTTCAAGACCGACTGCACGGCTGCGGCCTAGCGTCTCCTGCATGCCGATACGCTACAGGGTTCGCGACCATGCTGCAGCAGCTTTCCCAGATCGAGGCCCGGCCGGTGCTGATGCTCGTGCTGGCGGCCCTGGCGGTGATGGGCAGCCCGGGCCCGGCGACGATCAGCCTCACCGCGGTCGGCGCCAGCTTCGGCCTGCAGCGCACGCTGCCCTATTTCCTCGGCCTCGTCCTCGGCGCCGGCCTGGTCCTGTGCGCGGTGGCCGCCGGCCTCGTCTCGCTCCTGTCTTCGCTGCCGGGCCTGGCGCCGATCCTGTTCGGCCTGTCCGCAGCCTATATCCTCTATCTCGCCTTCAGGATCGCCACGGCGCCGCCGCCCTCACGGGCCGATTCGCAGGCGACCGTGCCGTCCTTCGCCGGCGGCGTGCTGCTGGCGGTCGCCAATCCCAAGGCCTATCTGGCGATCGGCGCCGTCTATGCCGGGACATCGCTTGGGCTCCAGCCCGGCGCGATGGAGACGGCGGCCAAGACGGCGATCCTCCTCGTCATGATCGTCCTGATCCACCTCGCCTGGCTGATCGCCGGGGCGTCCTTCGCCCGCCTGCTCGACCGGCCGCGGCTCTCGCGGGTCGTCAATCTCGCTTTCGCGGCGGTGCTGGTCGCGTCCATGGCCGTCGCGGCGATGCACTGAGCGGCCAACCGGTCAGGGCGCGGCCGGCTTCGTCGTGGCCGCCCCGAAGAGGCCCTCGACGAAGGCGAGAGCCTGCGGGACGGCATCGGCCTGGGCGGCGACATTGGCCTCGACACCCTGGCGCCTGCGACCGGGATCGTCGAAGTCGTGGGTGGCGCCGGCATAGACCGTGATGGCGATGTCGCCGCCGCCGGCCTTGCTGGCATCGACCAGCCGCCGGCAATGGGCGGCCGAGACCTCTTCGTCATGGTCGCCGCTGAACACCCGCACCGGCGCATAGGGCCGGTAGCGCTGGTCGAAGACGTCGTGCAGGCCGCAGGCGGGATAGAAGGCGAGCGCGCCGACGAACCCCTCGCGCGGCGGCAGATGCTGCGCCTCGAGCGTCACGTCGGCCATGGTCGCCAGCGCAGCGCTGCCGCCGTTCGACCAGCCCTGGAGCGCGATGCGGTGCGGATCGACGTCCAGCCGGGACCGGAGATAGGCCAGAGCGGCATAGGCGTCGCGCGGCCGGACCGTCACCTCGTTCACCGCGTCGGGTCGATCGCCGTAGGAATGGACGGGGAAGCCCCCGGCGAAGCCTCGCGGCCCGAAACTGTCGACGAGAAGGGCGGCATAGCCGTGATCGGCCCAGAAACGTCCCCAGAACAGATGCCGCTGGGAAAGCGTCGTCGAGTCGAACCTGCCATGCGCCGCGATGGAATAGGGCCCGGCGCGCCCGTGCATCATCACGACGGCCGGAATGGGTGTGGCATGCCCGCCGGGCAGGAAGAGATAAGCGACCAGGCTCTGCCCGTCCGGGCCGGCGAAATGCACCGTGTCGGGGCCGGCCTCCGGCCCGGCCCAGGCCGCCGCGACCATCAACCACGTCATGGCGGCGATCGTCAGGATCATGCGCATCATCGGCATCTCCATCGCCCGGGCAGCCCGCGGCCATCGTCGCGCCGAGCTTCCGTAAAGGCAAGGCCAACCGGCACGCGGTGGCCGTGTGCGTTGACGGATGGGAACCCGGCGGCCAAAATATCGAAAGGCCCGCCCCGGGTCGGACCGATGCGAGAGCGCCAATGTCGCAGCCGGAGCCGGTTTCCCCGTTTCCTCCCAGCCGGATCGAGCGGATCCTGCGGATCGCGTTCTGGGCCTTCAACGCCGTCATGGCCGTGGTGCTGATCGACCTGCTGCTCGGGGTGCAATGGCCGGCTCTCGACGACATGTCGGGCGATGCCTTCGACGGCATCGTGGCCGTCGGCTTCTCGCTCGCGATGTTCCTGGTCATCTGGCTGGCCGGCGCTCTCTGCCTCGGCCTGCTGGCGCGCCACCTGCGGCGCCGGCACCTCGATGCCCGCGATCCCACCCGGCCGCCGGGGGCGCAACATTCGAGATGACATCCGTCCAGAACTCGATTAGCTGGACTGCTCGTTGGTCCAGTTGCCGGTGAACGTCTTGGCGTCGACCTTCGCTCCGCTCCAGGAAGCCATCCACAAGCAGACGGCCAAGGAGATCATTCGCGACAAGCTCGTCTCGCTGATCGCCTCCGGCATCCTGCAGGTCGGCGACGAGCTGCCGAGCGAGCGGGAGCTGGCGGCCATGCTGTCGGTCAGCCGCGAGACGGTGCGCGGCGCCATCCAGCGCCTGGCCGGCGAAGGTGTCGTGCATGTCTCGCAGGGCGCGCGCACCCGCATCGCCACGGTCGACGTCGACGTGGCGGGCCAACGCATCGGCGTGACCAATCCCACGGCGATCAACGGCTACGACCTGGAATCCGTGCACGCGGCGCGGCTGCTGGTCGAGACCGCCGTCGTGGCCGACGCCGCGCTGCGCATGAGCCCCGAAGACGTCGCGCGGCTCGAGGCCTCGCTGGAGACCCAGCGCATGGCCCGCGAGGATCCCGTGCGCTTCATGATCTGCGACCGCGAGTTCCACCTGGCCATCTACTATGCCAGCGGCAACAAGCTGCTCGCCGATTTCGTGGTCGACCTCTACACCTACATGCTGGATCATCGCCGGACGGCGATGGGCAAGCCGGGCGCGATCGAGCGCAGCCTCGGCGATCATCGCGCCATCGTGGCGGCGCTGAGGCAGCGCGATCCCTCGGCGGTCGCCGCCGCCTTCCGCGAGCATATCCTGCGCATTCACGACACGACGCTCGCCGTCGGCCCGGCGCGACGGGGCGTCACGCCGCGATGACGCCGCGTCGGGCGAGGCCGACGGGGCGTCACGCCGCGATGACGCCGCGACCTTGCGCCGGGGAAGCCGGACAAGCACCGGGAATGGCCAAAATCTAGGCAATAAACGCTTGAAATATAGCCATTATTCCCTTGGTTGAAAATACTTGCACGTCCAGCATCTCTCGGCCACACTTCTCGCATGCTGACGGCCGTCCGCGACGCGATCGCGGATGAGCCAAGTCCAGCGGGGGACAGAACAACACAAGGGGTTGGGGCCATGACCTATCGGGCATGCCGGAACGGACTGGCGGCTGCGCTCGCGGCCGCGTTGCTGGCGGGCGCGCCGGGAACGGGACGCGCGGCGGCGCCGGAATCGAACGATCCGATCAAGATCGCGCTGTTCGACTGGACCAGCGTCAACCTCAACGCCAAGATCCTCGGCGGCATCCTGGAGAAGCTCGGCTACAGCGTCGAATATCCGACGGCCGACTATCTCTCCAGCCTGACCACCGGCCTGACCAATGGCGACCTCACGGTGGGCATGGAGTTCTGGGACACGACCGCCGGCGAGGCGATGAAGGCCTCCGACGCCACCGGCCAGACCGAGCGGCTGGGCAAGCTCGGGCCCAAGGCCAAGGAAGAGTGGTGGTATCCGCTCTACATGAAGGAGAAGTGCCCCGGCCTGCCCGACTGGCACGCCCTGCTCGACCCCAAATGCGCCGAGGCCTTCTCCACCCCGGACACGGCGCCCAAGGGCCGCTATCTCGGCGGGCCGGTGACCTGGGAAGGCTTCGACGACGAGCGCGTGGCGGCCTTGAAGCTGCCCTTCACCGTGATCCATGCCGGCACGGACGGCGCCATGTTCGCCGAGCTCGATTCGGCCTATCAGCGCCAGGCGCCGATCATGCTGTGGATCTACTCGCCGCACTGGGCTCCGGCCAAGTTCAAGGGCGAGTGGGTGCAGTTTCCCGAATATGAGCCGGCCTGCTACACCGACCCGAAATGGGGCGTGAATCCGGACGCCAAGTATGACTGCGGCAAGCCGCACGGCGAGATCTGGAAATATTCCTGGAAAGGCCTGAAGGACAAGTGGCCGGTCGCCTACAAGGTGGCCAAGGCCTATACGATCGACACCGACGAGCTCAACAAGATGAGCGGCGAGGTCGACCTGGACAACAAGACGATCGAAGACGTCGCCGCCGCCTGGATCGCCGCTCACGAGGCGGACTGGAAGGCCTGGGCGCAGTAGCGCAGCGAAGCGACGGGCCCGCCCGCGGCGGGCCCCTCCCCGACGCTCGACCCATGAGGCCTGCAGCCATGACGACGACCGCGGCTCCCGCCGCCACCCCCGCGGAGCGACCGGTCAAGCTCGCCTGCCGCGGCGTGTGGAAGCTGTTCGGCCCGCGCGGACCTGAGTTCCTGGCCGCGCGGGGCGGCCGCGCCACGCCGGCCGAGCTCGCCGCCGCCAACCTCGTCGCGGCAGTGCGCGAGGCCACCCTCACCGTCCGCGAGGGCGAGATCTTCATCATCATGGGCCTGTCGGGCTCGGGCAAGTCGACGCTGCTGCGCTGCCTGTCGCGCCTGATCGAGCCGACCGCCGGCGCGGTCGAGTTCGACGGCCGCGACCTGCTGGCCGCCGGCCCGGCGGAGCTGATCCAGCTGCGCCGCCACAAGATGGGCATGGTGTTCCAGAACTTCGCGCTGCTGCCGCATCTCACCGTGCTGGAGAACGTCGCCTTTCCCCTCGCCGTCCAGGGCGTGCCGCGCGCGGCCCGCACGGCGAGGGCGCAGGAAATGGTCGAGCTGGTCGGCCTGGCGCGGCGCGAGGGCGCCTATCCCCGCGAATTGTCGGGCGGCCAGCAGCAGCGCGTCGGCATCGCCCGGAGCCTGGCGGTCAAGCCCGAGCTCTGGTTCCTGGACGAGCCCTTCTCGGCGCTCGACCCGCTGATCCGCCGCGAGATGCAGGATGAATTGCTGCGCCTGCAGAAGGCGTTGAAGAAGACCATCGTCTTCATCACCCACGATTTCGACGAGGCGATCCGTCTCGCCGACCATGTGGCGATCATGAAGGACGGGGCCATCATCCAGATCGGCACGCCCGAGGACCTGGTGATGAGCCCGGCCACCGACTATGTCGCCGAGTTCACCCGCGACGTGCCGCGCGCCAAGGTGGCGTCCGCCGCCAGCCTGATGCGGCCGGCCTCTCACGGGCTCGTCCATGCCGCCAGTGTGGCGCGCGAGGCGAAGGTGGCGAGCTTCGCGGCCGAGATCGTCGCGGCCGGAGCGCCCTTCGGCGTGCGCGACGGGGCTGGCACGCTGGTCGGGGAGGTGACGCCGGCCGCCGTCGTCGCCCTGCTCGCCGGCGCGCCGGCCGGGAGGGCGGCGGCTTGACCAGCCTCGCCGACGCCCGCCCTCTGCCGGCGCGCCTGCCGCTCGGTCCCTGGCCGCTCGCCTGGATCGCGGCACTCGCCCTCACCCTCGGCCTCTATCTCGGCCGCGACACGCTCGCCTGGGCCAATCTCTGGCCCGACGACCACGTCGTGCCCTTCGCCCCATGGCTGACGGCGCTGATGGCCTGGATCAAGGCCAATCTGAGCTGGCTGACGCGCGGCATCACCGCGGTGCTCGACGTGCCGCTGCAAGTCGCCTTCGGCCTGATTGCCAAGGGCGCCAGGATCGGCACCGGCGCCGATGCGGTGGTGCTGCCCACCCTGTCCTGGGTCGGCATCGTCGCCGCTGCCGCCGTCGCCGGCCATGCCGCCGGCGGCTGGCGGCTCGCCGCCCTGGTCGGGGGCTGCCTCCTCTACATCGCCCTGTTCGGCCAATGGCAGTCGGCCATGCTGACGCTGGCGCTGATCCTCGTCGCGGTGCCGCTCTGCGTCCTCGCCGGCCTCGTCGTCGGCATCCGGGCCTGGCGATCACCGGCTCTCGAGCGCCTGGTGGTAACGCCGACCCTCGACCTGATGCAGACCATCCCGACCTTCGCCTATCTCCTGCCGATGCTGATCCTGTTCGGCAACAGCCCGGTCTCGGCGATGCTCGCCACCGCGATCTTCGCCACCCCGCCGATGGTGCGCGCCACCATCGTGGCGCTGCGGCGCGTGCCGGCCGAGCTCCGCGATTTCGGCGTGATGGCCGGCTGCACGCCGCGCCAGCAGCTCTGGCGCGTGCTGATCCCGACCGCCCGGCCGATGCTGATGCTCGGCGTCAACCAGGTGATCATGCTGGCGCTGAACATGGTGATCATCTCCTCGATGATCGGCGCCGGCGGGCTCGGCTACGACGTACTGCTGGCGCTCAGGGCGCTCAAGATCGGCCAGGGCATGGAGGCGGGCCTGGCCATCGTCGTGCTGGCCATCGCGCTCGACCGCCTGTCCCAGGCCTTCGCCCGCCGCCGGCCGGTGGCGGCCAGGCCCGGCGCCGGGCTCCTGGGGCACCACGCCCATCTCGCCCTGGCGCTCGCCGCCCTCGCGGTCACCACCCTGGCGAGCCTCGCCTTTCCCGCGCTGGCCAAGCTCCCGGCCTCGCTCACGGTCTCGACCGCGCCGCTGTGGAAGGCCGGCGTCGACTGGATCACGCAGCACTTCTTCGACACGATCGAGCTCTTCCGCGTCGCCCTGCTGGCCCATGTGCTCAACCCGGCCCGCGCCTTCTGCGAGAATTTTCCCTGGGCGGGCGCCGTGCTGCTGCTGGGACTGGCGGGCTACCGGCTCGGCGGGCTGCGCCTCGCCCTGCTGGCGACGGTGCTGACCACCTTCTGCGCCGCCACGGGACTGTGGCAGAAGACCATGGCGACGGTCTATCTCTGCGGCCTCTCGACCGTGGTCGCCGCGCTGATCGGCATCCCCATCGGCATCCTGTGCGCGCGCAGCGACCGGATCGACCGGCTGGTCGCCCCGGTCATCGACACGCTGCAGACGCTGCCCTCGTTCTGCTTCATCATCCCGGTGGTGATGCTGTTCCGGGTCGGCGACGTCACGGCGCTGATCGCCACGGTGGCCTTCGCGGTGGTGCCGGCGGTGCGCTACACCAATCACGGCCTGCGCCAGGTGCCGCCGGCGCTGACGGAGGCGGCCACCATGTCGGGCTGCACCCCGGCCCAGACCTTCTGGCGGGTGAAGCTGCCGATGGCGCTGCCCGAGATCATGCTCGGCCTCAACCAGACCATCCTCCTGTCGCTGAGCATGATCATCATCTGCGCCATGATCGGCACGCGCGACCTCGGCCAGGAAGTGTTCATCGCCCTGGCCAAGGCGGATGCCGGCCGCGGCCTCGTCGCGGGCCTGGCCATCGCCTGCATCGGCATCGTCGCCGACCGGCTGATCGGCGGCGCCGGCGCCCGGGCCCGCGCCCGGCTGGGATAGATCGTAAAACCCGATCCGAAACTAAGACCTTTGGGGGGACGCAATGCGCGGTATGAAAACCCTGGGCTGGCATATGTCCATTGCCGCCGTCTGCGTGATCGCCTTTGCCCTTGGTGCGAATGCGGGCGGCAGGGCTGTGAGGGAGAACGATCCCGCGGCCTGCAAGGAAAACCGCAAGGAATTCTGTCCGCAAAGCGTTCCTGGAAAAGCCGCTCCTTGCCTGCGCCAGCACATGGCCAAGCTCACCCTGGCCTGCCAGGCCAAGATCCGGGCCATCCCGCCGAAGTGATCAGACCGCTGTGCCCTATGGCACAGCCCGCGGGTCGCATTCTGGACCATCTGCGGTAGCCGGCTGCCTCGCGCGGCCGGGTTCAGGACCGCGGAGCCGGACGATGACCGAGTACGAATGCGCCGCCTGCTTCGGCAGCGGCATGCTGGCCGCGGGCGACGAGCTCTTTCCCGAGCTGGCCTGCCGGCATTGCGGCGGTGCCGGCTGCCTCGAGGATACGTCGACACCCCGCGAGCGCCCGTCGCCCGGGGCGCCCGGCGCTCTCGTCGAGCGCGGCGCTCACATCGTGGCGCCGACCTGCCAGGGCACGAACTCGTTGGTGCCGTAGCCGAGCGCCTCGGACTTGGAGGGCTCGCCCGAGGCGACCGCCAGGATCTTCTCGAAAATCTCGGCGCCCTTGTCCTGGATCGACACCCCGTCCAGCACGTCGCCGCAATTGATGTCCATGTCCTCCTCCATGCGGCGATACATGTCGGAATTGGTGGCGAGCTTGATCGAGGGCGTCGGCTTGCAGCCATAGGCCGAGCCGCGGCCGGTGGTGAAGCAGAGGATATTGGCCCCGCCCGCCACCTGGCCGGTGGCCGAGACCGGGTCGTAGCCGGGCGTGTCCATGAAGACGAAGCCCTTCTCCCGCACCTGCTCGGCATATTCGTAGACCGCGTTGAGCGTGGTCGTGCCGCCCTTGGCGGCGGCGCCGAGGGATTTCTCCAGGATGGTGGTGAGGCCGCCGGCCTTGTTGCCGGGGGAAGGATTGTTGTCCATCGAGCCGTCGTTCCTGGCGGTGTAGGCCTCCCACCACTTGATGCGCTCGATCAGCTTCTCCGCCACGGCCCGGTCACGGGCACGGCGGGTCAGGAGATGCTCGGCGCCGTAGATCTCCGGCGTCTCCGACAGGATGGCCGTGCCGCCGTGATGCACGAGGAGATCGGCCGCCGCCCCGAGCGCCGGATTGGCGGTGATGCCGGAATAGCCGTCAGAGCCGCCGCACTGCAGCGCCAGGATCAGCTCGGAAGCCGGGATGGTCTCGCGCTTGACCTGATTGACCAGCGGCAGCATGGCCTTGATGCGCTCGACCCCGGCCTCGATCGTCTTGCGGGTGCCGCCGGTGTCCTGGATGGTCATGGTCTGGAAATGATCGCCCTCGACGATGCGGTACTCGTCCTTCATCCGGCCGATCTGGAACACCTCGCAGCCGAGCCCGACCAGCAGCACGGCGCCGACATTCGGATTGGTGGCATAGCCCCACTGGGTCCGCTTCACCATCTCGAACCCTTCGCCCTTGGCCGCCATGCCGCAGCCGGTGCCGTGCACGAAGGGCACGACGCCGTCGACGTTCGGGAATTCCTTGAGGATGTCCGACTGGTTGAAGGCATCCGCCATGAAGCGGGCGACAGAGGCCGAGCAGTTGACGCTGGTCAGGATCGCCACGTAATTGCGCGTGCCGGCCGAGCCGTTCGGCCGGCGATAGCCCTGGAACGTCGCCTGCTTCTCCAGCGGCAGGATGTCCTCCGCGCGGGCATCCTGGCCGATGGCGTAATCGCGGTCGAAGGCGTGGAACACGCAGTTGTGGCTGTGGACATGGGCGCCCGGCGCGATCGGCTCGGAGGCAAAGCCGATGATCTGCCCGAACTTGACCACCGGCGCCCCTTCTGCGATCGGCGCCACCGCCATCTTGTGGCCCTTGGGCACGCGGGCCGTGGCGACGACGCCGTCGGGCAGCGGCGATCCCTGGTCGATCACGTCGACGGCCACCACGACATTGTCCCGCGGGTTGAGGCGCAGGGTGCGGGGCATGCGGGGAACGATGGTCATGATGTCAATCCTGGGGCGCGTGCTTTGACAGCTCGCTCAAACTGACTAACATGTTACTATGTCTGGCCAGGACAAGAAAGCCTTGAGTTACGAATTCCTGTCCCCTCTCGGTCTGACCAGTCGCGGCGGCACCACCGAGCGCGTCCAGGCCGTGCTGCGCGAGGCGATCGTCGATTCGGAGCTGGCGCCGGGCGCCTCGCTCGACAAGCAGGCGATCTGCGACCGGCTGGGCGTGTCCCGCTTCCCGGTCTCCGAGGCGCTGGGGCGGCTGCAGGCCGAAGGGCTGGTGGAGATCCTGCCCCAGCGGGGCACGCGCGTCACCCGCATCCGCATCGCCGACGTGCGCCAGAGCATCTTCATCCGCCGCGCTCTGGAGGCCGAGACGGTGCGCATGCTCGCCCGCGCCCCGGCGCCGGCGCTGGTCGCCGCGCTCGAGCGCAACATGCGCTACCAGCGCACCGCGGTCGAGGCGGAGGACCGGCGCGGCTTCCATGCGCTCGACCTGGAGTTCCACCAGATCCTGCTCGACGCGCTCGCCTATGGCCGGGTCAGGACCATCGTCGAGTCCGCCCGGGCGAGCCTGGAGCGCGTGCGGCGGCTGCTGACCTCGTCGCGGCGCATCGCCATGACGCTCGCCGAGCACGAGGCCGTCGTCGCCGCGCTGCTGGCCCGGGATGCCAGGGCCGCGGGCCAGGCGATGGAGACGCATCTCGACGCCGTCATCACCGAGCTCATCGCCGTGGCCTCGACCAAGCCCGGCCTGTTCGAAGATCTCTAAGAGCAAAGCGCGTTTGGACGGAAACGCTGCTTTGCTCCAACTCTTTGTTTCGACGCGTCTTTGCGATGCCTGGCGAGTCCGCCAAATCGCAAAACGCTTAGCTATCGACCACCACCACAGGGGACCAGCATGACCGCCCGATCCTTCGGCACGCGCGCCTTCACCTCTCGCCTCGGCGCGCGGCTCGACTTCACCGTGCTCGGCTTCGGCTCGGCCCCCGTCGCCAATCTCTACAGGGCGGTGAGCGAGGAGACGGCGGACCTCACCCTCACCGCCGCCTGGGACGTGGGCTGCCGTTACTTCGACACGGCGCCGCTCTACGGCCTGGGCCTGGCCGAGACCCGCCTCAACCGCTTCCTGCGCGGCAAGCCGCGCCAGGAGGTCGTCCTGTCGACGAAGGTCGGGCGCCTGCTCCGGCTCTGCCGGCCCGAGGAACGCACCGGCATCGGCAAGTTCTTCGACACGCCCTCGCGCCGGGAAGTGTTCGACTATTCCTATGACGGGGTGATGCGCTCGGTGGAGTTCTCGCTGGAGCGCCTCGGGGTCGATGCGATCGACATCCTCTACGCCCATGACGTCGACATCTTCACCCACGGCTCGAAGGAAGCGTCGGACCGGCGCATCGCCGAGCTGATGGACGGCGGCTACAGGGCGCTGGAGAAGCTGCGCGGCGAGGGCCTGGTCAAGGCGATCGGCGCCGGCATCAACGAATGGCAGGTCGCCGAGACGCTGGCCCGCGCCGGCGATTTCGACCTGTTCCTGCTGGCCGGCCGCTACACCCTCCTGGAGCAGGAGGCGCTGACCTCGTTCCTGCCGCTGTGCGTCGAGCGCGGCATCGGCGTCGTCCTGGGCGGGCCGTACAATTCGGGCATCCTCGCCAGCGGCCCGCGGCCCGGCGCCTTCTACAATTACGAGCCCGCGCCGGCGCATATCCTCGACCGCGTCGCCCGCATCGAACAGATCTGCGCCAGCCACAAGGTCCGCCTGGCCGAGGCGGCCTTGCGGTTCCCGCTCGGCCATCCCAACGTGGTGTCGGTCATCCCCGGCGGCCAGGCGGCGCACGAGGTGACGCGCAATGCCGAGATCATGGGCGCACAGATCCCGCAGGCGCTGTGGGAGGAGCTCAAGGCCGAGCGCCTCTTGCGCGAGGACGCCCCGGTGCCGGCCTGATCGCTGCGGCAGCAGGCCGCGATCGGGCGCGCCGGAGCGGCCCGCATGCGATCTACCGGATTGGTAGATCTATGTTTCCCGTGTAAATAACATATGCATTGCGTTATTTGTTCTAATTGACAAAACGAACGTGAACACCGATATCACGGATCAATTCCAAACTGGGTTTCGACAGATGCTCCACGCCGTCACTGCAAACCGCCTGGGAGATGGCCGCGTGGTCTTCCGCACCGTCGCCGGCGCCTGGACGCTCGCTCTCGACGAGGCGTTCCTGGCCGAGAGCGAAACGGCGGCGGGACCGGCGCTGGAGGCCGCCAGGCTCGACGGCGAGAACAACCTGATCGTCGATCCCTATGTGATCGAGGTCGACGGCTCGGGCCCCTCGCCCCGCCCGGCGCGGCTGCGCGAGGCGATCCGGGCCTTCGGGCCGACCATCGCCTATATGCCGCAGGCCCTGCTCCAGGCAGCCGAGTGAGAGGCGGGTCCGATGGGTGCGCTCTATCGCTATGACGAATTCGACGCCGCCTTCGTCCAGGCCCGCGTCGCCGAGTTCCGCGACCAGGTGGCGCGCCGCCTCAGCGGCGAGATCACCGAGGACGAGTTCAAGTCGCTGCGCCTGATGAACGGCGTCTACCTGCAACTGCACGCCTACATGCTGCGGATCGCCATTCCCTACGGCACGCTCTCCTCCCGCCAGCTGCGCCAGCTCGCCATGATCGGCCGCCGCTGGGACCGCAATTACGGCCATTTCACCACCCGCCAGAACCTGCAGTTCAACTGGGTGGCGCTGAAGGACGTCCCGGACGTGCTGGAAGCGCTGGCCGAGGTCGAGATGCATGCCATCCAGACCTCGGGCAACTGCATGCGCAACGTCACGGCGGACCATTTCGCCGGCGCCGCCGCCGATGAGATCGCCGACCCCAGGGTCTATGCCGAGATCATGCGGCAATGGTCGACCGCCCATCCCGAGCTCTCCTACCTGCCGCGCAAGTTCAAGGTCGCCATCACGGGCGCGCCGCAGGACCGCGCCGCGATCCAGGTGCACGACATCGGCTACCAGATCGTCCGCAATGACGCCGGCGAGCTCGGCTTCCGCGTCTTCGTCGGCGGCGGCCAGGGCCGCACGCCGATGATCGGCAAGGCGGTGCGCGACTTTCTGCCCGAAGCGGATCTCCTCACCTATACCGAGGCGATCATGCGCGTGTACAACCTCGAGGGGCGGCGCGACAACAAGTACAAGGCGCGCATCAAGATCCTCGTGCACGAGAAGGGCTTCGAGGCGATCCAGAGCGAGATCGAGGCGGAGTTCGCGGCGATCCGCGACGGCGCGCTCAAGCTGACGCGCGAATCCGTCGAGGACATGAAGCGCTATTTCATCGCCGGGCCGTTCGATACCGTCGCGTCCTCGCCGGTCTTCGACGCGGCCAAGGCCTCGGACCCGGCCTTCGCCGCCTGGGCCGCGGTCAACGTCACCGCCCACAAGGTGCCGGGCTACGGCATCGCCACCATCTCCCTGAAGCCGATCGGCGGCATTCCGGGCGACGCCACCTCCGAGCAGATGGAGCTCGTCGCCGACCTCGCCGACCGCTATTCCCTCGGCGAGATCCGCGTCAGCCACCTGCAGAACCTGATCCTGCCGCATGTCCGGCTGGACGACCT
The DNA here is from genome assembly GCF_030814995.1 of Labrys wisconsinensis. Taxonomy (GTDB): domain Bacteria; phylum Pseudomonadota; class Alphaproteobacteria; order Rhizobiales; family Labraceae; genus Labrys; species Labrys wisconsinensis. The sequence continues at coordinate 26,137 of NZ_JAUSVX010000003.1, forward strand.
GCCGGCGCTGCACGCGGCACTGGCGTCCGCCGGCCTCGGCACCGCCAACGAAGGCCTGGTCACCGACATCATCGCCTGCCCTGGCCTCGACTATTGCTCGCTCGCCAATGCGCGGGCGATCCCGATCGCCCAGCGCCTGTCCGAGCGCTTCGGCGCCCCCGAGCGCCAGGCTGAGATCGGCCATCTGCCGATCAAGATCTCCGGCTGCATCAATGCCTGCGGCCATCACCATGTCGGCGCGATCGGCATTCTCGGCGTCGACCGCAAGGGCGTGGAGAACTACCAGATCACGCTCGGGGGATCGGCCCGCGAGGACTGCTCCATCGGCGCGCTCGTCGGTCCCGGCTTTTCCTACGACGGCATCGTCGATGCGGTGGAGACGGTGGTCGACACCTATCTCGGCCTGCGCCAGTCGCGGGAGGAGACGTTCCTGGAAGCCGTTCGCCGCGTCGGCCTCGCGCCGTTCAAGGAGGCCCTCTATGGACAGCGCGCCTGAGTTCGACATCGTGCTGGACGCCCCGCAGGCCGGGCCGGCGCCGGCAGAGGAGCCGGAGGCACGAGCCATCGCCCTCTCGGCCCAATATGCCGACGCCGATCCGGCGACGCTGCTGCGCGCGGCGATGGAGCTCTACAGGGGGCGGATCGCGCTCGTCTCCAGCTTCGGAGCGGAATCGGCCGTGCTGCTGCACATGGTGGCTGAGATCGACCAGTCCACCCCGGTGATCTTCCTGGATACCGGTCGCCTGTTCGCCCAGACGATCCTCTACCGCAACGAGCTGGCGCGTCGGCTCGGCCTGACCAACATCCAGACCGCCAGGCCCCATGCCTGGCGCCTGGCGCAGGAGGATCCGGACAAGCTCCTGTCCTACAGCCAGCCGGACCTGTGCTGCTGGATCCGCAAGGTGGAGCCGCTGGACGAGGCGCTGAGCCCCTATGACGCCTGGATCACCGGCCGCAAGCGCCATCAGGCCTCGACCCGGACCCAGCTCGCCCCGTTCGAGGCCGAGGCCGGCCGCGTCAAGGTCAACCCGCTGGCCGACTGGTCCTCGCGCGACGTCAACGCCTACCTCACCGCGCATGATCTGCCGCCGCATCCGCTGGTGGCCGACGGCTATCCCTCGATCGGCTGCGCCCCCTGCACCACCCGCGTCAGGGCGGGCGAGGACGCCCGCGCCGGACGCTGGCGCGGCAGCAGCAAGGTCGAGTGCGGCATCCACAAGCAGCCGATCGAGCGCCTGGGCAGCGGCATTTAAGGAGACGATCGTGGCTCTCTGGCAAAATGGCAGCTTCGCCGACGACGCCTATGCGACGGTGGCGGACGACGCGGCGCTGCCGGACGGCGCGGTGATCGTCTCGCTGCATCGCTTCCTGGCCGAGCGCGAGGCCTTGCTCGCCCGCAACACGCCGCTCGGCGTGCTGCTGCAGCCTTCGGACCGGATCGAGGCGATCGCCAACGACCTGCCGCGCCTGGCGCTGCTCGTGCTCGCCTTCCCGAAATTCGCCGACGGACGCGCCTTCTCGCTGGCGCGCCTCGCCCGCGAGCGCTGGGGCTTCCAAGGTGAATTGCGTGCCGTCGGCGACATCCTGTTCGACCGCATCGCCTATATGCGCCGTTGCGGCTTCGATTCCCTCGACATCGTCAACGAGCCGACGCTCGCGGCCCTGCGTGCCGGCCGCGTGCCCGGCGCGCACGAGCTCTACCAGCCGACCGGCCGGGACGGAGCGACCGGCAATGCGCTGCGGCCCTGGCGCCGGCGAGCGTGACGCCGGCCGTGTGCCGGCACATTTGTAGAGCTTTCGGAAAATTTGTTCAGGCCGGAGCGATTCCGGGCTTGCCGTCGCGTCGTCGCAGGCCGATGTAAGTGGGATGGTGAAGCGTCGGACCTCGAAGCCCCTCCCGGCCCTGTTCGTCGAGGCCGCGACCTCCGCCGTGGAGATCGGTCATGCGAGCGCCGTCACCATCGGGCATCGCCTGCCGATGCTGATGGCGATCCCGTTCTGGCCTCACGCCGACGCGATCCTCGAAGCCCAGCGCATGGTCACCGAGAAGGTCGCCGCCGCGGTCGAGGGCTCGATCGCCGCCTCGCGCGAGACCGGCGCGCTCATGACGCTCGCCGCCCTGGGTCAAGCCAATGCCGCCGACATGGCCGCCGGCTTCCTCACCATCGCCGTGGCGGCTGCGGGGCCGGCACGACGGCGCGCACGCGCCAACGCCCGGCGGCTCTCGCTCAAATAGCCTGGTCCGGCTCCGGCGGCACGCCGGCCGCCGCCTCCTTGTGCTGGCGCTCCAGCCGGCGATAGTGGCGCACGCCGAGCGGGATGGCGGCGAGGTAGAGGACGACCAGCGCCGTCAGCGTCTCCCAGGTGTAGAAGATCAACAAGAGCACCAGCGCCACCGCCAGGACGAACAGCGGCAGCACCCATTCGCGCGATACCCGCGCGCCGAGCTTCTTGCCGGAGAACGTGGGCACGCGCGATGCCGTCAGGAAGGCGATCAGCAGCACGTAGAGCAGCTCGACCGGCGCCATGGCCGGCGCATGGCGCAGGCCGAGAAAGTCGAGATAGATCGGCAGCAGCACCGACAGCGCGCCGGCCGGCGCCGGCATGCCGACGAAGAAATTCGACTGGAACGGCGGCCGGTTGGGATCGGTCAGCATGACGTTGAAGCGGGCCAGCCGCAGCACCATGCACATGGCGAAGACCAGCACGGCGATCCAGCCGAGGGACCGCAGGTCGTGCAGCCCCCAGAAATACAGGACGATCGCCGGCACCACGCCGAAATTGACGAAGTCGGCGAGGGAATCGAGCTCGGCACCGAAACGCGACGTGCCCTGGAGGTAGCGGGCGAGCCGCCCGTCGATGCCGTCGAGGAAGGCGGCCGCGACGATGCAGCCGACCGCAAGCTCGAGCCGCCCCTCGATCGCCAGCCGGATCGCGGTCATGCCGGCGCACAGCGCCAGCAGCGTCACCAGGTTGGGGATCAGGATGCGGAGCGGGATGGCCCGGAAGCGCCGCCCCCGGCCGCGCGGCTCCTCGGGCTCGAAGGACGGGAACAGGGGGTCCATGCCGATCCTCCCGGCTCAGCCGACCCTGTGGGTCAGCTGCGGCATGATCGCCTTGGCGTCGGCGAGGATGGTCTCGCCGGCCACGGCCTTCTGGCCGACGCCGACCAGCGGCCGCACACCTTCGGGAAGATACACGTCGACCCGCGAGCCGAAGCGGATCATGCCGATCCGGTCGCCGGCCGAGACATGCTCGCCCTCGCGCGACCAGACCACGATGCGCCGCGCCACCAGGCCGGCGATCTGCACCACGCCGTAGCGCGCGCCCTCGTTCTCGATGATGAAGCCGTTGCGCTCGTTGTCCTCGCTCGCCTTGTCGAGATCGGCGTTGAGGAACTTGCCGGGCTTGTAGGCGATCCTGGTGATCGTGCCGCCGACCGGGCTGCGGTTCACGTGGCAGTCGAACACGTTCATGAACACCGAGACGCGCAGCAGCGGCCGGTCCGCCAGGCCGAGCTCGGGCGGCGGCAGGGCATTGGCGATCTGGCTGACGACGCCGTCCGCCGGCGACACCACCAGGCCCTCGCGCACCGGGGTGACGCGCGGCGGGTCGCGGAAGAAATAGGCGACCCAGGCGAGGAGAATCAGGAACGGCCAGAACAGCCAGCCGGCGATCCAGGTGCCGACGAGGAGAAGCACGGCCGCGACCGCCAGAAACGGATAGCCCTCCCGGTTGATCGGGACGAGCACATTGCGGATCGACGAGACGACGGACATCGGGCCTTCCGGGTTGAGGTCGAGGGATGGGTAGCCGAAACCCGGGGCGATGACCAGAGCGGGCGCTCGGGAGCGGAAATCACCGCAATCGCGACAGCCCTTCCCCCCGTTATCGGCGATGGGAAGCGACCGCGCCGGTATGCCTGCTCGCCGCTTGTGCAACCCGCGGAGGGTGCTAAAGTCCTAGGCAACAACAAAACCAGCAGGGGTGTGCGAGTGCCGGATGGAACCGCAGGCGACGTATCGACGCGGACGGAAGTGGTGCGCCTGGAGGCGATCCACAAGAGCTTCGGCCTGCTCGAGGTGCTCAAGGGCGTGTCGCTGACGGCTCGCGAGGGCGACGTCGTCGCCCTGATCGGCGCCTCCGGCTCGGGCAAGAGCACGCTGCTGCGCTGCACCAACATGCTGGAAGTGCCGACCTCCGGGCGGGTGGTGATCAGCGGCGAGGAGATTCGGCTGAAGCCGGCCGCGGGCGGTCAGATGGCGGTCGCCGACGCCCACCAGCTGCAGCGCGTGCGCGCCCGCCTCGGCATGGTGTTCCAGAGCTTCAACCTCTGGGCCCACCGCACGGTGATCGAGAATGTCATCGAGGCGCCGGTGCACGTGCTGAAGGAGCCGAAGGCCGAGGCGACCGAGCGGGCGGAGGCCCTGCTGCACAAGGTCGGCCTCTACGCCAAGAAGGACGTCTACCCCGCCTTTCTCTCCGGCGGCCAGCAGCAACGCGCCGCCATCGCCCGCGCCCTGGCGCTGCGGCCGCAGGTCATGCTGTTCGACGAGCCGACCTCCGCGCTCGATCCCGAGCTGGTCGGCGAGGTGCTGAAGGTGATCCGCGACATCGCCGCGGAAGGACGCACCATGATCCTCGTCACCCATGAGATGGCTTTCGCCCGCGACGTCGCCAACCATGTCGCCTTTCTGCACCAGGGACAGATCGAGGAGGAAGGACCGCCCCAGAAAGTGTTCGGCACGCCCGACAGCGAGCGTTGCCGCCAGTTCGTCAACGCACGCAAGCATTGAGGCCGTCCGCGCCCGGGCTCGGACGCGCGGGGGACGGACCCAACGAGAAACAACGACGACCCAACCAACCAGCAGGACCAACGTGATGGGCATTTTCAACAGGACGACACTGGCCGCCGCGGCCATCCTCATCGGCGCCGCCTTCGGTCCGGCCACGGCAGCTTCGCTGAAGTTCAGCGTCGCGGCCGAGCCCTATCCGCCCTTCGCCTCCAAGAACGCCGCCGGCGTGTGGGAAGGCTTCGAGGTCGACCTCGCCAAGGCGATCTGCAAGGCCGGCAGCATGGATTGCGAGATCGTCGAGACGGCCTGGGACGGCATCATCCCCGCCCTCCTGGCCAAGAAGATCGACGTGATCTTCGCCTCGATGTCGATCACCGACGAGCGCTCGAAGACCATCGCCTTCTCGATTCCCTACTACAACACGCCGCCGGCCTGGATCGCCGACAAGTCCACCCAGCTCACGCTGACGCCGGAGGGCCTGAAGGGCAAGACGATCGGCGTGCAGATCGGCACGATCCATCTCGATTACGCCAACAAATATTACGGCGCCGGCTCGACCGTCAAAACCTACCAGACCCAGGACGAGGCCAACTCGGACCTGGCGGCCGGGCGCATCGACGTCGCCCTGGCGGACTCGGCCGCGCTCGACGCCTTCCTCGACTCCGATGCCGGCAAGTGCTGCGAGACCAAGGGCTATGCCGACAAGAACGACCCGATCTTCGGCACCGGCGTCGGCGCAGGCCTGCGCAAGGAGGACACCGAGCTCAAGGCCAAGATCGATGCGGCCATCGCCGCCGTCTACAAGAGCGGCGAGTACGAGACGATCGAGAAGAAGTACTTCAAGTACGACATCGGCACGCCGCCCAAGAGCTGAGCCCGGCCGCGCCGGCGCCATGCGCGCTCGCAACCACACCTGACGCCCCTCCCGTTCCCCTCGGCGGGGAACGGGCCCCGGTCGGCTGACCCGCGAGGCAAGGACAGTCCCCGCCCATGGCCACATTCCTCGACCTGCTCGCCTGGGGCGACACCGGCTGGAGCAGGGCTCTGGTCGGCGGCGCGCTCGTCACGATCGAGATTTCCGCCATCGCCTTTCCGATCGGCATCCTGGTCGGCGGCGCCGCCGCCTGGGCCAAGATGCAGGGGCCGGCCTGGCTCGCGGCGCTCGCCCGCGGCTACACCACGATCTGCCGCTCGGTGCCGGACCTCCTCCTGATCCTGCTGCTCTACTATGCCGGCCAGTCGCTGCTCAACGCGTTGCTGGCCCTGCTCGGCTTCGGCGACGTCGGCATTTCCGGCTTCGCTGCCGCCACCGTCGTGCTCGGGCTGGTGCAGGGCGCCTATGCTTCGGAGATCCTGCGCGGCTCCGTGCTGGCCATCCCGAGGGGCCAGACCGAGGCCGCCCGCGCCTATGGGTTCCACGGCCTCAGCCTGTTCCGGCGCGTCACCGTGCCCGCCATCATCCCCTATGCGCTGCCGGGCCTGGCCAATCTGTGGATGGTGATCCTGAAGGATTCGGCCCTGATCAGCGTGGTGGGCACGAGCGAGCTCCTGTTCACCGCGCGCCAGGCGGCGGGGGGCACGAAATATTATCTCGGCTTCTATCTCGTGGCGGCGGCGCTCTACTACGCGATCACGCTCCTGTCGAATATCGGCATCCGGATGATCGAAGCCCGGATCGGCCGCTGGATGCCGAGGAGCGCATGACCTTCGCCTGGCTCGAAGTCTACGGCCATTATTTCGTCTGGGGGACGGTGATCACCATCCTCCTGCTGTTCTGGTCCGCGCTGCTGGGCTTTCCCCTGGCGGTCCTGCTGGGCCTCGGCCGTATCTCCAGGAATCCGCTGGTGAACGGCCCCTGCCTCGCCGTCACCTCGGTGATCCGCGGCACGCCGCTGCTGGTGCAGATCTACGTGATCTACTACGGCCTCGGCGACGTCTTCGGCCGCACCCCCTGGATCCGGCAGAGCTTCGTCTTCCCCTATCTGCGCGATGCCTTCTGGTACGTGGTGGTGGCGCTGACCATCTCCACCGGCGCCTATGTCGGCGAGATCATCCGCGGTGCGCTCCTGGCGGTGCCCCGCGGCGAGATCGAGGCGGCGCGGGCCTACGGCTTCCACGGCTGGCCGCTGCTGCGCCGGGTCTGGCTGCCGCGTGCCCTGCAGTCGATCCTGCCGACGCTGGCCGGCGAGACGGTGCTCCTGCTGAAGGCGACGGCGCTCGGATCGGTGGTCACCATCGTCGACGTCCTCGGCGCGGCCGGCGTGGTCAAGGCGCAGACCTACCGCGTCTACGAGCCGCTGCTGCTGGCCGCCGTGATCTACTATCTCATCACCATGGTCATCGAATACGGCTTCCGCCGGCTGGAGCGCCGCTACGCCCGGGCCTATCGGGCGGCGTAGCGCTTCGACGCCTCGTGGTTCGGCGCCCGCGGCGGGATACCGCCGTACGAAGCATTTTGGACGCCCTATAATATATAAAATATATGGACTAAATATGTTTTTGACCTTAGCGTCCAACCTCCCCGGCATTCCGGGAATCACAAGGGAAGACCGCAAAGGAAGAGCGACGATGCCGATCAGCCCCGATCCGCGCCACCTGCCCGACTTCACCCGCCGATCGGTGATCGACCGCCACATGGACCGGCTCGACAGCCGCGGCGTCTCCCGGCGCGACTTCCTGTCGATCGCGTCCGCGGGCGTCGCGGCGACCGCCGCAGCCGGTGCGCTGGGCCTGCCCTCTGTCGCCGTCGCCGATCCCGGCGGCAAGCTCGCCTATCTCGCCTGGACCACCCGGGTCGAATACATGGTCCAGGCCGGCAAGGCGATCGAGGCGGCCAGCAAGGCCCTCGGCCTCACCTATACGCTGCTCGACGGGCAGTTCGACAGCCAGCGCCAGCTCAACCAGTTCGAGCAGCAGGTGGCCGCCGGCACGCAGACCCTGATCCTGCACGCCTCCGACGGCAGCGCGCTGAAGCGCGTGGCGCAGCTTGCCGAGCAGAACAATGTCTACTTCGCCAATGTCTGGGCCACCCTGCCCTGGTTCACGCCCTTCGACGCCAGCGAGTACTACACGCTCTACGCGGTGCCCGAGGAGTTCTCCGCCCATCGCGGCGTCACGACCGAGCTGCTGAAGGCGGTGACGGAGCAGTTCGGCGGCGGCGACATCATCGGCGTCACCGGCGTGCCCGGCTTCTCCACCGACACCGTGCGCAGCCGCGGCCGCGACGCCGCCTTCAAGGATTTTCCGAAGACCCGGCTGGTCGGCGAGCTTCCCGGCAACTTCAATCGCGAGGATTCGCTCAAGGCAACCGAGGACCTGCTGTCTCGCCACAAGTCCGTCGTCGGCGTCGTCGCCCAGAACGACGACGTGGCGCAGGGCGTCATCGCGGCGCTGCGGGCAGCGGGCCTCCAGGCCGGCAAGGATGTGCTGGTGGTCGGAGCGGACGGCACCACCGAAGGAGCGACGGCCATCAAGAAGGGACAGCAGCTGGCGACCAGCGCCAACAGCCCGGCCTATTTCGGGGCGCATTTCACCGCCCGCCTGTTCGACGTCACTCACGGCTGGAAGCCGCGCGCCTCCGAGCGGCTGCTCTACTGGCGCTCGGTCACGACGACGAAGGATAATGTCGCCACCTACCTGGAGCGCTATGTCGACAACAACGGCGTCGAACCCTTCGACTATCGCCTCCTGTCGAAAGTCCTTCACCCCACGGACTGGGATCCTCAGGCCGAGGTCTTTCCCCTCGACATCGATGCGGAATGGGCCGGAATCCCCAAGCCGGACGGATGGACCTATCCCAAGGCCTATGTCGAGGCCAAGAGCAACGGCGAATGGGAGGCCGTCACCCGGGACTACAAGGAACACTACAAGATCCCGTTCTTCGGGCCGTCGCCGAACAAGCGGGCCTGATATCGGGGAGGCGGCGCAGACCAGCTCCTGATTCAATCACGCCAACCGGATCTCCATCCCGCTTGGCGTCATCCCGGACGACACGTTCTTCGCCCGGTAGGCCGGCCTGACGGCCCCGGTCTCAGGCGGCCCGCCAGCGCAGCGACATGCAGGACAGGCCGGCATCGATCCTGGCGATCTCGGACGTCGCGAGCGGCACGACCCGGTAGCCCTCGGCCTCGAGCAGCGCCCGGGTGCGGGGAAAGCCGTCGCCGAGGAACACCCGATCGTTGACGCGCAGGGCGTTGGCGGCCCCCTCCTCGCCGTCCGGGGTCAGCAGCACCCGATAGCCCTCGAACACGCCGGACTGCGCCAGCCGCCGGGTGGCGAGCATCGTCGCCTCGTCGAGAAGCGCGCAGTCCGACTTGAAATGCAGCACGCCCGGCGGCGTGGTGACGACCACGCCGGTGCGGCCGAGCTCGGCCAACCGCGCGACCAGGGCATCGGCGCCGATCCGGTCGGTCCGATCGGACAGGCCGATCATGACAGCACACGGCGTCACCAGCACGTCGCCGCCATCGGCGAAGCCCGGCCCGGGCAGCTCGAGGACGGTCGCAAAGCGGCTCCTCAGCACCGGCGCGATCGCCGCCGCCTCGCCGAAGCGGCTCGCGGCGCCCGGCCGCAGCACGATGGCGCCCTCGGGAAAGACCAGCGCCGGATCTTCCACGAAGATCGAATCGGCGAAGGCGTCGAGGGCCGGCAGGCGCTGGACGGAAACTCCGGCCGCCTCGAGCGCGGCGACATAGGCCTCGTGCTCGGCCCGGACGCCGGCCAGGGTCGGCGCACCGCGATCGACCGCCCTGAGCCCGTCCACCACCGACGACGCCGGGGCGCGCACGATGGCATTGTCGAATTCGAACACGGGACGGGCGGCCATGGCGGATCTCCGGAAGCGGGCTTGCGGCCGATAGCATGCGGCGCCATATCGCGTCACGGGGGACCGCAGGGGCGCCGTGGGGACGGTTGCGCCGTCGGCGCCGATCGGCCAAGCTCGGCACCTCGCACACAGGAAAAACCCATGCCCTCTTCGCCTGACCAGCGCCTTGTCGAACTCGGCATCACGCTGCCCACGCCCGCGGCTCCGGTCGCCAACTATGTCGGCGTGGTGCGCAGCGGCAATCATCTCGTCATCTCCGGCCAGCTCTGCTTCGGGCCGGACGGCAAGCTCGCCGCGACCGGCAAGCTCGGTGCCGGCGTCGCCGTCGAGCAGGCCAAGGCCGCGGCGCGCCTGTGCGCCATCAACGTGCTGGCGCAGGTCCGGGCAGCGGTGGGATCGCTCGACAAGGTGGTGCGCGTCGTGCGTCTCGGCGGTTTCATCGCCGCCACGCCCGACTTCACCCAGCACCCCGCCGTGATGAACGGGGCCTCCGACCTGATGGTCGAGGTGTTCGGGGAGATCGGCCGTCACGCCCGTTCGACCATCGGCGTGCCGTCCCTGCCGCTCGACTCGGCCGTCGAGGTCGAAGCCCTGATCGAAGTCACCTGACCATGGTCGACTGGATCGCCGCCCGGCCCGTCGCCCATCGCGGCCTGCACGACGCGGCAGCCGGCGTGATCGAGAACACGGCGGCAGCGTTCCAGGCCGCCGTGGACGGCGGCTACGCCATGGAATGCGACGTGCAGATCTCGGCCGACGGCGAGGCCATGGTGTTCCACGACGACACGCTCGACCGGCTGATGCGGGCGAGCGGGCGGGTCGATGCCTATCCGGCGGCAGCGCTGCGGGCCCTGCCGATGAAGGCCGGGCGCGATGGGATGATCACGCTGGGCGAATTGTGCGACCTCGTCGGCGGCAGGAGCCCGCTGATCGTCGAGGTCAAGGCGTCCTGGAGCCGGGACCGGCGGCTGGAGCAGCGCGTCGCCGCCGTCTTGAAGGCCTATGCCGGACCGGTTGCCGTGATGTCGTTCGATCCCTGGTCCGCCGCCGCCTTCCGCACGCTGGCGCCGAACCTGCCGCGCGGCGTCGTGCAGGAAAGCCTCTACGACGATCCGGAATGGAGCATGCTGACGCCCGGCCGGAAATGGGCGCTCGGCTCGCTCCTGCACCTGCCCTGGTCGCGGCCGCATTTCCTGGCCTGGTACGTCCGGGACCTGCACCACCGGGCGCCGCGCCTGGCTCGCAGGCTGCTCGGCCTGCCGATGCTGACCTGGACGGTGCGCACGCCGCAGGACCAGGCCCGGGCAGCGCTCTATGCCGACCAGATGATCTTCGAGGGTTTCAGAGCTTGAGCACCGGCCGCCTGACGATGCGCATCGCCACGTCGATCCAGGCGATCGGCCGGGCAGCCTGGGACGCCTGCGCCAATCCCGATCCCGGGGCGGCTTCGGTCGACGACGGCCCCGCGGATCCGGCGCGGCAAGACGAGCCCGACACGGCGGCGCAGGCCTATCACCCCTTCATGGCCTACGATTTCCTGCACGCCCTGGAGGCGAGCGGCTGCGTCGGCGGCCGCTCGGGCTGGACGCCGGTGCATGTGGTCGCCGAGGCCGCCGACGGCAGCGTGGCGGGAGTGATGCCAGCCTATGCCAAGAGCCACAGCCAGGGCGAATATGTCTTCGACCATGGCTGGGCCGACGCCTATGAACGGGCCGGCGGGCGCTATTATCCCAAGCTCCAGGTCTGCGCGCCGTTCACGCCGGCCACCGGCCGCCGCTTCCTGGTCCGGCCGGGCCAGGACGCGACCGCCGTGCGCGAGAGCCTGATCGCCGGCGCCAAGGCGGCGCTCGGCTCGTTCGGCGGCTCCTCGATCCACCTCACCTTCATCGGCCGCGAGGACTGGGAGCAGCTCGGGGCGCGGGGCTTCCTCCGGCGCACGGACCAGCAGTTCCACTGGCTCAACGAAGGCTATGGCACCTTCGACGATTTCCTTGCCGCCCTCGCCTCGCGCAAGCGCAAGACCATCAAGCGCGAGCGCCGCGACGCCCTGACGGACGGCATCACCATCGAGCGGCTGACCGGCGCCGCCATCACCGAGGAGGCCTGGGACGCCTTCTTCGCCTTCTACATGGATACCGGCTCGCGCAAATGGGGCCGGCCCTATCTCAACCGTGCCTTCTATGCCGGGATCGGGGCCGACATGGCGGACCGCATCCTCCTGGTGATGGCACGCCGCGCCGGGCGCTATGTCGCCGGCGCCATCAACTTCATCGGCTCGGACACGCTCTACGGCCGCCATTGGGGCTGCATCGAGGATCATCCCTTCCTGCATTTCGAGGTCTGCTACCACCAGGCCATCGAATTCGCCATCGAACGCGGCCTCGCCCGGGTCGAAGCGGGAGCGCAGGGCGAGCATAAGCTCGCCCGCGGCTACCGACCCGTCACCACCTATTCGGCGCATTGGATCGCCGATCCCGGCCTGCGCCGCGCGGTCGAGCACTATCTGGAGCGGGAGCGCGAGCAGGTGGCCGAGATCCACGAGGCGCTGGAGGAGGCGGCACCCTTCCGCAAGGGCTGAGCCTGGCGCGACGCTCTTGTGAGACGGTGCGGCCTGTGACTTAATCATAATCCATGGATTAAGGAGATAAACATGGCCTTGCAGATCGGCGACATCGCCCCCGACTTCGAAGCGCAGACCACCCAGGGCCCGATCCGCTTCCACGAGTGGATCGAGGGATCCTGGGCTGTGCTGTTCTCGCACCCCAAGAACTTCACGCCGGTGTGCACCACCGAGCTCGGCTATACCGCGCGGCTCAAGCCCGAGTTCGACGCCCGCGGCGTGAAGGTCATCGGCCTCAGCGTCGACACGCTCGACAACCACGAGCCCTGGTCCAGGGACATCGAGGAGACGCAGGGCTACGCGCCCAACTTCCCGCTGATCGCCGACAGCGGCCGCACCATCGCCGGGCTCTACGGCATGATCCACCCCAATGCCAGCGACACGCTGACGGTGCGCTCGGTCTTCGTCATCGGGCCGGACAAGAAGGTGAAGCTCACCCTCAATTATCCCGCCAGCACCGGGCGCAATTTCGACGAGGTGCTGCGCGTCATCGACTCCCTGCAGCTCACCGCCAGGCACGGCGTCGCCACGCCGGTGAACTGGAAGCCCGGCGAGGACGTGATCATCGTGCCCTCGATCTCCGACGAAGCGGCGAAGGAGAAGTTCCCCGACGGCTGGACCACGCTGAAGCCCTATCTGCGGGTGGTGCCGCAGCCCGGCTCGCGCTGAGCTGCGCCCCGGGGCGAAACGCGTCTTGACGCCAGCCCCGGGGTCGCGACAGGTAGGCGGCGGAGGACCCGCCATGACCGCCGCCTACGACGACCAGAACATTTTCGCCAAGATCCTGCGCGGCGAGATCCCCTGCCACAAGGTCCACGAGGACGAGCAGACCCTCGCCTTCATGGACATCATGCCGATCGTCGACGGGCATTGCCTGGTGATCCCCAAGGCCCCGGCGCGCAACATCTTCGACGTCGGTCCGGAGAGCCTGGCGACCCTGGTGAAGGCGGCTCAGCTGGTCTCCAAGGCGGCCTGCAAGGCGTTCGGCGCCGACGGGCACGTGCTGCGCCTGCATTCGGAAGCTGCCGGCGGCCAGGAAGTGTTCCATATCCACTTCCACGTCCTGCCGATGAAGACCGGCGTGCCGGTCCGGCCTCGCGCCATGGCCGATCATGCGCTGCTGGCCGAGCACGCGGGCCTGATCCGCGCCGCCTTCTGAGCGCTCTCTCAGTCGTTGCGTGATCGCAAATAGCTTGTGAGATCGCCCGTCAACCGGTCCCAGTCGAGAGCCTCGCTCGTCCAGACGTGGAAGGTTGGAGGGATCGTGTTCGGGTTGTCCAAGCTCACTGTCATGACGTCGAGTTCGTCGGGTGTGTCGTCCCGGCGATAGGTCAGAGGAGACCCGCATCGACCGCAGAAGCTGCGGGTGACGCCGGGCGAAGAGGCGTAGTCGACCGGCGCGCCACGGGTGTAGCGAAAGCCTGCGGACGGCAGGCCAAAGAAGGGGAGCCGGGGCGCCGATGCAGCGCGCCGACAGGTCGCGCAGTGGCAGATGCCACTGCTGATCGGTTCACCCTCAGCGATATAGCGCACTGCGCCGCAGAGGCATCCGCCCTCCATCCATCCCTCCGGCGTTGGCCAATTCGACCATTTGACGCGACCAGCCTCATCATCGACGCATGAATCACGACCCGGCCGGACGCTACTTCAGTTTCCAGACGAGCCCTGAGCGCCGGCGGCGGGAATCCGCCGCCGGCAAGCAACTCTTTACCATCCTGCGCAATACTCCCACCAGTCGTGTAGGAGTTGCGTAACCATGCTGTTCGTCAGCGCCGTCAATGTCGCCCTCGGCTGGGGCTGGCATATCGCCTATCGCGCGAAGCATCACTGGTCGCTGAAGCGCGAGGGCGCGCTGATCGCCGCAGCTGCGGTGGCGCTGATCGGGACCGTCGATGCGCTGCGTTCGGCCCATCGACCGCAGGACCACGGCGCGCCCGCGATGTCGAGCCCGATCCTGGCACCGACCGCCGCCCTGACCGATTCCGCCACGCCGGTGGTGACCGCGGCCCAGCCGCTCGAGATCCAGCCGACGGACCAGGCGCCGGAAACCGTCGCGGCCACGCAGCCGCCGGCCGTGCCGCCGATGCCGGCGGCCTCGGCCGACGACGCCATCGGCCAGAAGATCCTCGAGCGTCTCGGCGACCCCGTCGCCACCGGATCGATCGCCCCGGCCGCGCCCGCCGACGGGCCGGAAGAGCTGGATCCCGTCGATGCCGCCACGCTGGTGAAGCCCGAGCCGCCCGCGCCGGCGCCCGCCAAGCCGGCCAAGGCGACGAAGCCGGCCAAGGTCACCGAGCGCCACAAGAAGAAAACGGAGCCCTGACAACCGTTTCCGCCGCCGGCGCGGGGCGAGTCGGACGTCCGCCCCCCGCGGCCATGCCGTTGATCCGGGGGATCGCCGGTGGCGCGACTGCAGCGCCCGAGGCGGAGGCAATGGGCGCAAATGCGCGTCGGTTACGCAGAACTTGTTGACGTGATTGACAAATAGTCTTGTCGCACTATGGTGCGCGGCATTCCGGTCTCCATCATCGAGTCCGTGAGCGGCGATGCGTGCCGCCCTCTGCCGTCCGATCGGGGCGGCCTCCGTTAGTCCGTCCGTCACAATGAGCTTCGCCGAACTCGGTCTTTCCTCTAAGGTTCTCGCCGCCGTCGCAGCGTCCGGCTACACCGTCCCGACGCCTATCCAGGCCCAGGCCATTCCTCACGTGCTGCAGCGCCGCGACGTGCTCGGCATCGCGCAGACCGGCACCGGCAAGACCGCAGCTTTCGTGCTGCCCATGCTGACGCTCCTGGAGAAGGGCCGCGCCCGTGCGCGCATGCCACGCACGCTGATCCTGGAGCCGACGCGCGAGCTCGCGGCCCAGGTGGAGGAGAACTTCGCCCGCTACGGCGCCAACAGCGGCCTGTCCGTGGCGCTGCTGATCGGCGGCGTCTCCTTCGGCGACCAGGACGCCAAGATCACCCGCGGCGTCGACGTGCTGATCGCCACGCCCGGGCGGCTGCTCGACCATTTCGAGCGCGGCAAGCTGCTGCTGACCGGGGTGGAGCTGCTGGTCATCGACGAAGCCGACCGCATGCTCGACATGGGCTTCATTCCCGATATCGAGCGCATCTGCAAGCTCGTGCCCTTCACCCGCCAGACGCTGTTCTTCACGGCCACCATGCCGCCGGAGATCCAGCGCGTGACCGAGCAGTTCCTGCACACGCCGATCCAGGTGGAGGCCTCCCGTCCGGCAACGGCGGCCACGACCATCACTCAGGCCCTGGTGCACACGCGCAGCCATCCCGCGGACAAGCGCGAGACCCTGCGCCACCTGATCCGCTCGGCGGAGAACCTGAAGAACGCCATCATCTTCTGCAACCGCAAGACCGAGGTGGCGCTGCTGCACAAGTCGCTGGTCCGCCACGGCTTCGCGGCCGTGGCCCTGCACGGCGACATGGACCAGCGCTCGCGCATGGCGGCCCTGGAGAGCTTCCGCAACGGCGAGATGACCTTGCTCGTCGCCTCCGACGTGGCGGCGCGGGGCCTCGATATCCCCGATGTCAGCCACGTCTTCAACTTCGACGTGCCCATCCATGCCGACGACTATGTCCATCGCATCGGCCGCACCGGCCGCGCCGGCCGCAGCGGCTGGGCCTTCACCCTGGCCGCGCCGACCGACAAGAAGCACGTCGCCGCCATCGAGACCCTGATCGGCAACGCTATTCCCTGGACCGGCGATCCGCTGCCCGTCGAGGAGGGCGAGGAGGAGGCGCCACGCCGCGGCGCCCGCCCAAGGCGGCGCGAGGAACCAAAGGGCAGGGATCGCGAGCCCGCCCGCGGCGGACGCAAGGAGGCCCGCCCGGCCCCGAAGGACGCCGAGCCCGCCCGGCCGCCGCGCGAGCGGCCCGAGGCGCACAAGCCCGCCTCCGAGCCGAAGCGCCCCCATCGTCACCGGGAGGAGCCGGACGAGCCGGCGGTGATCGGCCTCGGCGACCATGTGCCGTCCTTCCTGCTGCAGCCCGTCCGCCGCAAGGCCCGCTCGCCGGCTTAACGGCGGGTTAAGGGGCTGACTCTAGGTTTCGCCACCATGGGGTTGACTGCGACGCCTGCCGCCGCGCCGGCGCAAGGCCCGCAGGCCGCGAGGCGGACGACATGGCCAAGGGCAGAGAACTGGAGCGGACCATCGCCTTCGGCGAGCAGGCGATCGGCCACATCAAGACGCACCGGACGGCTGCCTATCCCCGCATCTACGAGCTCTGGTACACCTACGCCGCCGGCCATGACAGCGCCCTGAACCAGGCGCTCGACGCCCTGATCCATCGCGGTGCGATCGACGAGCAGGATCTCGACAAGCTCTATGACCGCCACCTCTCGCCTGCGCGGTTCTCCGACCGTATCGACGAGGTTGGCTCGCGCCTGAGCACGGAGATCGATGAGGTCGTCGCCATCGTCGAGAGCGCGACGGGACAGGCCGCCGGCTATGGCCATGAGCTGAGGACGGCGCTGTGCCGGCTCGCCGCGCCGCCGATCGAGCAGGCCGCGCTCCAGGTCGTCCTCGACGGCCTCGTGCGCATGACGCGGGAGCTCGAGGCCTCGAACCGTGCCCTGGAAGCCCGCCTCAGGGACTCCCGCAGCGAGATCAAGGCGCTGCAGGACGGCCTGCGGGCGGTGCGCACCGAATCCCTGACCGACCCGCTGACCTCCCTGTCCAACCGCAAGGCCTTCGACGCGACGCTGGCGGGCTGCATCGCGACGGCGCGGGCAACCGGGGAACCGCTGTCCCTGCTGATCACCGACATCGACCATTTCAAGCGCTTCAACGACAATTTCGGCCATCTCACCGGCGATCAGGTGCTGCGTCTGGTGGCGTTGGCGGTGAAGCAGGGCATCAAGGGCTGCGATCTTGCGGCACGCTACGGCGGCGAGGAATTCGCGGTGATCCTGCCGGGCGCATCGCTGCACGCCGCCGTCACGGCGGCCGAACAGATCCGACGGACCGTCATGTCGAAGGAGCTGGTCAAGCGATCGACCGGCGAGACGCTCGGTCGCATCACCATCTCGATCGGCGTCGCCACCTTCCAGCCGACGGACAGCTCGGCCAGCCTGATCGATCGTGCCGACGCCTGCCTCTATGCCGCCAAGCGCGGCGGCCGCAACCGCGTCATCGGCGAACCCGCACCCGAGCTCGGGATTTCCGCGGTGGCGTGAACGGCCTCAAGCCTCCTCCAGCTCCACCAGCGTGCCGGCGAAATCCTTGGGATGGAGAAAGAGGACCGGCTTGCCATGCGCTCCGATCCGAGGCTCTCCGGAGCCGAGCACCCGGGCCCCGGCCGCGGCCAGCCGATCCCTGGCGGCGAGGATGTCCTCGACCTCGTAGCAGAGATGGTGCAGGCCGCCCCCTGGGTTGCGCTCGAGGAATTTTGCGATCGGCGACGCCTCGCCGAGCGGCTGCATCAGCTCGACGCGGGTGTTGGGCAGATCGACGAACACCACGGTGACGCCGTGCTCGGGCAGGCCGCGGGGCGCCGAGACCGTGGCACCGAAACCGTCGCGATAGATCGCGGCGGCGGCCTCGATGTCGGGCACCGCGATGGCCACATGGTTGAGCCGGCCGATCATGCCGTCACCATGGTCGGTCCGGGGGCGGGCTCCGGACGCGACAGCACGCCGCCGGTCATCGGACGCGGCACGCCGGTGGTCGAGGGGAAGCTCAGCGGCAGGCCGTCGAGGGAGCGGACCGCGAGATAGGCGAAGGCCTGGGCTTCCATCATCGCCGCCGACCAGCCGACCGCGTCGGCCGTCGTCACCGCGCCGGGCACGCGGGCGGCGAGCGCGGCGAGGATCGCGGGATTGCGCGCCCCGCCGCCGCAGACCACCCACAGCGCCGGCTCCTTCGGCAGCCAGCGGCGCGCCAGCGCAACACTGCCTGCGGTGAACGCCGTCAGCGTGGCTGCGGCATCCTCGGTGGAGAGGCTCGCCACCGCCGATCTGGAAAACTCATTGCGATCAAGGGACTTTGGCGGTTTCTTGCCAAAATACTCGTGGTCGAGCAGGGCAGCCAGCGCCGCCGCGTCGACCGTGCCCGCCAAGGCGGCCCGTCCGTCGGCGTCGACGGCGCGGCCGGTGCGCTCGAGCATCAGGTCGTCGATCAGCGCATTGGCCGGACCGGTGTCGAAGGCGATCGGGTCCTGGCCGCGTTCGACATAGGTCACATTGCCGACCCCGCCGAGATTCAGCACCGCGACAGGACCCGGCAAGGTACCGGCCTCGACCAGCGCCCGGTGGAAGGCCGGGACGAAGGGGGCCCCCTGCCCGCCCGCGGCGACGTCGGCGGCGCGCAGGTCCGAGACCACCGGGATGCCGGTCGCCGCGGCGAGCGCCGCCCCGTCGCCGATCTGGACGGTGAGGCGTTCGGCCGGCCGGTGCAGCACCGTCTGGCCGTGGAAGCCGATGACAGCCACCTGTCGCGGCTCGATCGCCTGCTCGGCGAGGAAGCGGCGAACCAGCGTGGCGTGGCTGGCGGTGAGTCGCCGCTCCGCCTCCGCCAGGACGCCCGGCCGGGCTGCCCGGTCGGTCATCGCCGCCGCGTCGCGCAGCGCCTGGCGCAGGAGCGAGCGCTCCGCATCGTCATAATCCAGCGATGCGCTCGGCCCCATCCGGACCGCCGCCGCACCGTCCGTCTCGATCAGGGCGAGATCGATGCCGTCCATGGATGTCCCGGACATCAGGCCGAGAGCCGTGAGCAGTGCCATTGACAACCTCCGGAGTGCGAACAATGGGATAAGCTGATAGACGAGCCACGACGATTGGCAATGGCTCCCCAGAGAAGCCCGACATGACCAGGTTCACTTCCGACTTTCTGCGCATCCTCGACGAGCGCGGCTACATCCACCAGACCTCCGACCCGGAAGGGCTCGACGCGCTGGCGGCCAAGGGCGAGGTGGTCGGCTATATCGGCTTCGACTGCACCGCGCGCTCGCTGCATGCGGGCTCGCTGGTGCAGATCATGCTGCTGCACTGGCTGGAAAAGACCGGCAACAAGGTGATCGCCCTGATGGGCGGCGGCACCACGCGGGTCGGCGACCCCTCCGGCCGCGACGAGGCGCGCAAGCTCCTGTCCGTGGAGGACATCGAGGAGAACAAGCGGGCGATCCAGACCATCTTCGACCGTTTCCTCAGCTTCGGCCCTGGTCCGCGCGACGCGATCATGGTCGACAATGCGGAATGGCTGACCAGGCTCAACTATATCGACATGCTGCGCGAGGTCGGCCGCCACTTCTCGGTCAACCGCATGCTGTCGATGGATTCGGTGAAGCTGCGCCTGGAGCGCGAGCAGGAGCTCTCGTTCCTCGAATTCAACTACATGATCCTGCAGGCCTACGACTTCACCGAACTCGCCCGCCGCTATGGCTGCAACCTGCAGATGGGCGGCTCGGACCAGTGGGGCAACATCGTCAACGGCATCGACCTCGGCCGGCGCCTGGGCACGCACCAGCTCCATGCGCTGACGACCCAGCTCCTGACCACCGCCTCGGGCGCCAAGATGGGCAAGACCGCCGCCGGCGCGGTGTGGCTCAACGAGGACATGCTGTCGCCTTACGACTACTGGCAATATTGGCGCAATGCCGAGGACGCCGATGTCGGGCGCTTCCTCAAGCTGTTCACCACGCTGCCCTTGTCGGAGGTGGAGCGGCTCGCGGCACTCGGGGGAGCCGAGATCAACGAAGCCAAGAAGATTCTCGCCACCGAGACGACGGCGCTGGTGCACGGGCGCGACAAGGCGCTGGCCGCCGAGGAGACCGCGCGCAAGACCTTCGAGGAAGGCACGCTCGCCGAGAGCCTGCCGACCGTCGCGATCGAAGGACTCGGTGCCGGCGTCGGCGTGCTGACCGCCTTCGTGGCCGCGGGCCTGGTGCCCTCCACCTCGGAGGCGCGCCGGCAGATCAAGAGCGGCGGCCTCAGGGTCAACGACCAGCCCGTGACGGACGAGCGCGCGGTGCTGACGCTCGGCGACCTCAGCCCGGAAGGCGTGATCAAGCTGTCGATGGGCCGCAAGCGGCACGTGCTCCTCAAGCCCAAGTGAGGGCTACTGCCTTCACTCCTTCTGGAACTCGAACAGCTTGCGCAGGAAGCCCGGCGCGATGGCGGAGAGCGGGTTGACGGTCAGCACCGGCGAGCCAACGCTGCCGGAGACCTTGAAATTGATGGCGAAGAGGCCGCCGTTCTCCCCGCCGCCCAGGATCTCGCCGAGAATCGGGATCTTGCCGAACAGGTTGTTGAGGGCATAGGCGGGCACGAAGGTGCCGGTCATGCTGACCTTGTCGGCGGCATAGTCGATCATGCCGGAGATGCTGACGCCGACATCCGGCCCCCAGACCACCGCGTCCGAAATGGCGATCCGGTCGGGCGTGCGGCGAAAGCCGAGCCGCAGCTTCTTGAACTGGGCCGAATTGCCGTTCGACGACGGCGGCGGCGGGTCGACGCGGCCGTTCGCGGACTTCTCCAGGGTGGTTCGGTACTGGCCGAGGGCCGGCTCGTCGAGCACGCTGAAGTCGCGCATGGCGATCTGGCCGGCCATGGCGTTCAACCCGGGCGTCGCGACCAGCCGCATCACACCGCCGCTGATGCGGCCGTAATAGTCGAGGAACCGCAAGAGAGCGCCGGCATCGGGCGTGTCGACCACGATCTCAGGCGATCCGTCCGACGCGGCCTGCTGGGCGATGGTCACAGCGCCGCCACCGAGCTTTCCCTTGAGGTCGACATGGCGCACCGTCGAGCCCCGCGTCTCCAGGTTGAGCGCCAGGCCGGACAGCGTCTCGTCGCCGAAGCCGAGCGCCTGGTCGAGCCGGGCGTCGAGCAGGAGGTCGCCTGCCTTGGCGGCGGCGCCGCGCTGCTGCAGCATCTGCAGCAGCGGGCGCAGGTCCAGGACCTTGCCGCGGACCGTCGCCTTCCAGCCCTGCCCGGACGGCTCGATCGAACCCTGCGCATCGTCGCCGGGCGAGAGGCGGAAGCTGGTGAAGGCGGCGCGCTTCAACTTGCCCTCCGCGCCGAGGGTGACATCGCCGCGCAGCGAGACCGGCCCTGAATCGAGCGCCAGGCCGTTGATCAGGCCGCCGGCGCCCTGCGGCACCCAGGTGAAGGTCGCCTTGCCGGGACGTCCGGGCGGCTTCTGCCATCCCGGCAGCAAGTCGCGCACCCGGGCCTGCGCCAGGTCGATCTCGACGGCATAGGTGCCGTTCTGGGGACGCACTTCCGCCATGACCGGTCCGTCGAGCGCGTCGCCGAAATCGAGACCTTTGCGGCGTCGCGCCGCATCGTCGAGCGTGAGCGCCATCGTCAGCTGCGGCGGCGTCTGGTCGGCCTTGCGATAGTCGATGCGGGCGGGCAGGCCGGCAAAGCTGCCCCGGCCGGTGGCGAGCATCACGCCTGGTATGATCGACAGCTTCAACGAGCCGTCCTCGAGCTTGCCACCCTCGAAGGCGTCGATGGTCATGGCGTCGAGCGAACCGGAGACGGCGTAACCGATGTCGCCGTCCTGGAGCTTGGGCACGAGCGGCATGTCGAGCTTCACGTCCAGCGCCGCCGTGCCGGTCACGGCGGCGGGATCGAGCGGCGAGCCCATCGAGGCCCTGGCCAGCGGCTCGCGCGTCATCAGGCTGACCGCGGCCCTGGTCGGCCCGCCGATATGGAACACGACGTGCTGGCGCGGCGGCTTGATGTCCAGATCCGGGATCTCGTAGATGCCGTTCTCCACCGTCAGCGTACCGGCGTCGCCGACATCGACCTTGGCCTGATCGACCGAGACGGTGACATGGCCCGCCGTGAACGTGGCACGCGCCTGGGCCCCGGCAAGCGGCGGCAGCGTGTCCATCAGACGGAGAGAACCGTCGCTGATGACGAGGTCGCCGCCGATGGAGTCGTTCGGCAGGGGTGGGATCACGCCGTTGACCGGCACCAGCGCATCGATCGGGATCGCCACCGAGAGCTTGAGGCTGTCGACCGTCCCGCCGGTGACATGGTCCTCGAACCAGGCGCGCAGCGGCGGCACGGCGAAGAAGGGCCACAGACGCTTCATCGCGGTCACGGACATGCGCTGGGCCACCAGGCCGAGGCCGATCCCCGGCGCGCCCTGGCTGAAGGTGACCGAGCCGGCCAGCATCACGCCCGCGGTCGGCCCGGAGAACTCCGCCTTGTCGAAGCCCAGGCGCCGCGTCTGTGGATTGTAGCGCGCACGGATCGAGGCATGGTCGAGCTGCAGCGGCGGATCCTGCAGCGTCGGCCCGCCGAGCGTCATGCCGGGCGCATCGAGCTCGATCATCCAGTCGCCACCGTCTGGCGGCGGCGGCGTCATGCGCCCCTGGAAGACGGCGCTGCCGGTGCCGGCGCCGAGCGCGGCCCGCTCCACCAGCACGGTGCGCGTCGCCCCGTCCCAGCGCAGGTCGAGGCGCGCCTGGTCGAACTCGAAGGGGCGGACCTTCGGATCGAGCCGCCAGCTGCCGCCGGCGCTGGTGACGTTGAGCGTGGCCTGGCGGACCGTCCCGTTCACGTCGATGCTGGCCCGGCCCAGGGCGTTGATCGTCGCGGTGAGGTCGGGCGGATTGGCCCGCGGCGCGAAGCTGGCGACGAGGTCGCGCAAGGCGATGTCCTTCGCCTGGATGTCGATCAGGCGCGCGCCGTCCTCACGCCGCTCGATCGTGGCATTGACGCTGCCCATGCCCGCGGCGACGGACACGGCGACGCCGCCCTCCACGGAGGTGCGCCGGATCGCCAGCTTGATGTCGTGATAGGCGGCGTCGCGCCCGAGCGCCTTGTCATGGATGGCAAGCGTGGCATCGCGCACCTCCACCGCATCGATCGATCCGGCGGCGACCATCAGCGCATCGACGGCGTTGAGCACGCCCGAGGCCGACATGTCGCCGGGTGCCTGGAGCGGCGCCGAAGCCACATCGGCGCCGGCGCTGAGGCCGATCCGCCCGTCCAGGCCGATGGCCAGGGCGACGGCCGCCCCTTCGACGATGATGGAGCGAGGCTCGACCGCCCCGCGCAGCAGCCCTGCGCCGCCGACGCCGACGACGATGCGCGGCGCGGAAGCGATGCTGCCGCCGGACTGGTCGCGCAGGGTCAGGTTCTGGAGGACGGCGACGAGCCCGTTGTCGCGCCGTGCCAGCGAGACGGCGCCGAGATCGATGGTGAAGCCCGGAGGCAGCTTGCCGTCGATCGCCGCCCGCACGCGCTCGGTCAGGAACGGCACGGAGATCGGCCCCTTGCCGAGCCGCCAGTAGAGAGCGCCGGCGGCCGTGCCGGCGACGACGACGAGCATCAGCAGGATCGAGACGAGGCAACGACCCCAGGCGATCTTGTGATCGGGAACGAGCAGGCGCGCCAGCCGCTCGAGCCTGGCGTGCTCCTCGTGGGGGGCCGTGTCCTGGCGTGGGGTATGGGGTTCGCCGTCCATGTCACCGTCTGTTTCGCACCGGCCATGGCCGGGCGAGATCGCGCCGCTCTCCAGCTATGCCCTTGCTCGGGACGCAGGGAAAGCCATAACCGACCGATGTCCAGCGACCGTGCGGCGACCGGCGTGGTTATTCCGGCTTCCGGCAGGGGTCGCGAGGTCCGCCGCGGCCCGTCGCAACGCGATTCGGGTCGCCGAATCGGATGCACGGTCCCAAGCTCCGGGAGCATCGGGTTTCGGGCCGGCGGCCGCGGACGGGCCGGCCCGCCGATATCCCGTTCAATTTTGCCAAAAGGAAGACAGGCATGGTCGAGCTCAGCGTGGGAGGTGCGGCACCCGACTTCACCCTGGCCCGGGACGGCGGCGGCACGGTGCGGCTGTCGGCGCTGCGCGGCCGCAAGGTCGTGCTCTTCTTCTACCCCAAGGCCGATACGCCCGGCTGCACCCTCGAATCGAAGGATTTCTCCTGCCTGGCCGATGCCTTCGCCGCCGCCGATACCGAGCTCATCGGCATATCCGCCGATCCGGTGAAGAAGCAGGACCGGTTCAAGACCAAATACGACCTGGCCCTGACGCTCGCTTCGGACGAAACGCATGCCATGCTCGAGACCTATGGCGTGTGGACGCAGAAGAGCATGTTCGGCCGCAAATATATGGGCATCGAGCGCACCACCGTGCTGATCAACCGCGACGGCCGGATCGCCCGGGTCTGGCCGAAGGTGACGGTCGAGGGGCATGCGCAGGAGGTGCTCGACGCCGCCAAGGCGCTCTGAGGGGCGGCGCGCCCGTCCGCCGGCAGCGTTGGCGAGATGTTAACCCTAATGCTTCGTAATGATCCGGCGTCGTCCCGCAGCGTCCGGCGGCGCTGGAGACCCTGCGATGCCCGAACGCCACCGGCTGCACCAGCCCTTCGGCAAACGCCAGACGCCGCCGCACCGCATCACCATCGACAGTGGCGGCCGCATCCGCCGCCTCACCCTGCCGCGCTGGACATTCCTGGCCGTGGGAGCTGCCTTCGGCCTGATGACCTTGTGGACCGCCGGCACCACCGGCTTCATCGTCTTCCGGGACGACTTCATCGCCGGCATGATGCGGCGCCAGGCCGCCATCCAGTACGACTACGAGGACAAGATCACCGCGCTCAAGTCGGAGATCGCCCGCCTGCAGTCACGGCAGCTGATCGACGGACAGGCCTTTTCCCAGAAGGTGGACACGCTGCTGCGCCGCCAGGCGACGCTGGAGTCGCGCCAGACGGTGCTGCAGTCCCTGGCCGACATGGCGACGTCGGCTGGCGTCAAGCCGCAGCTGCCGCCTCAGTTCGACAGTCCGGCGCTGACCGGACCCGCATCGGGGGTGCCGCAGCCGCTGCCCGACGATGACGCGGACGTCGCGCGGCCCGGCAAGCAGGCGGCCCTCGGCTTTGCGCCGGCGCAGCAGGCCTCGGTCATCGGAGCCGCCCGGCCCGCCCCCCGGCCGACGCCGCGCAGCGCCGGCGTCGGCCTCGGCGACAAGCTGAGTTCGCTGACCCAGTCGCTCGACACGGTGGACGGCGAGCAGATGCGGACCCTCACCGCCCTCGAGACCTCCGCCACCGCCCGCACCGGCCGGGTGCGCGAGGCACTCGACGAGATCGGCCTCGACGCCGATCGCTTCCTGCCCCGTGCCGCGCCGGTGGCCGAGGGCGGGCCCTATATCCCCGCGGACCTGCCGCTCGATGCGACGCCGTTCGACATGGAGCTCGGCAAGGCCCAGGCGGCCCTGTCCCGGGCCGAGGGCCTCGACCAGGCCCTCACCAAGGTGCCCCTGCGCCGTCCCTTCCCGCATGCCGAGATCACCTCCGGCTTCGGCGTGCGCATCGACCCCTTCCTCGGAACCGGCGCCCTGCACGCCGGCATCGATTTCCGCGAGGAGATCGGCGCGCCCGTGCGCGCCACCGCCTCCGGCGTGGTGACGGAAGCCGGCTGGAGCGGGGGCTACGGCAACATGGTCGAGATCGACCACGGCAACGGGCTCTCCACCCGCTACGGCCACATGTCCGAGATTCTGGTCACGGACGGCGAGCATGTCGAGATCGGCCAGATCATCGGCCGCGTCGGCTCCACCGGTCGCTCCACCGGCCCCCACCTGCACTACGAGACGCGCATCCACGGCAGCGCCGTCGATCCCATGCGCTTCCTGCGCGCCGGCCGCCTGATCGGGCAAGCCACCTGACGCAGTCGTCCGGCGCCGCGCTCAGTCCGGCACGTGGTGCACCGCGATCAGGAAGGGGCCGAACCCCTCGCCCGGCCGGTCTCCCGCCAGCGAGGCCGGTTGCGCCCGGCGCGAGGCCGGCGGCGCGAGCACCAGCGTCGTCACCACCCCGCCCTGCCGATCGAGGGCGACGCGGCGCGAGGCGACCAGGAGCGGCTGGTCCGGAACGCCTTCGCTGCGGCCCGTCAGGATCATCTGGCCGCCGGCCGCCGTGAGCTGCAGGCTGAGCGGATTGCGCCAGTCCTCCGCCGCCGCGTCGAAGACGAGGATGCAGCCCGTGGCGAGGTCGCAGGCCAGGGTGCGCTGCTCGGCCATCGCGCCGTCCGCGCCGATCCGCGCGGCATAGACGAGATCGCGCGCCGCGGCGGCGCCAGTCGACAGCGGCAGGACGGCGAGGAGGAGGCCGGCAATCCGCACCAAGGGTCCTCCGGGACGAATCGAACCGCCCGCATTGTAACAGATTCATGACAGTCCGCGGCCATGGGACGCCCGCCCGCAAAGGCGCATGGCGACGTCGTAGAATCCGCCTTGACAGGCTGACATTGGTCAGACAATTGTTCGCGCCAGGGCGGCTGACATTGAACCGATTGAAGCGGTTCGCGAGGTCGCACGGAGCGTCCGGCTCTGCCGGCCGTTCGAGAATCCCGCGAAGAATCAACAATGTTTGGGGAGACCACCATGATCGATCGCCGTTCCCTGTTGCAGATCGCCGCCGGCGGCGCCGCCGTCACGGCCTTCGGGCTGCGCCCGGCCTATGCGGCGCTGCCGAAGCTGAAGAAGAAGGACGTCTACAAGGTCGGCTTCGCCCAGACCGAGAGCAACAATCCCTGGCGCCTGGCCCAGACCGCGAGCATGAAGGCGGAGGCCGAGAAGCGCGGCTGGCAGCTGGTCTATACCGACGCCGCCGGCTCCGCCGCCAAGCAGGTCGCCGACGTGCGCTCGATGATCGCCCAGAAGGTCGACGTCATCCTGCTGTCCCCGCGCGAGGAGAAGCCGCTGATCCCGGCGGTGATGGAGGCCAAGAAGGCCGGCATCCCGATGTTCCTGATCGACCGCGGCGTCGATGCGACCCTGGCCAAGGGCGGCGTCGACTATGTGGCCTTCATCGGCTCGGACTTCGTCAAGGAAGGCCATCAGGCCGCCGAGGCGCTGACCAAGGCGGTGGACGGCAAGGCGCTGATCATCGAGCTGCAGGGCACGATCGGCTCCTCGCCGGCCAACGACCGCAAGAGCGGGTTCGCCGACTTCATCAAGGCCCATCCGGAGATGAAGATCATCGCCTCCCAGTCCGGCGACTTCGCCCGCGACAAGGGCCGGCAGGTGTTCGAGACCCTCTACCAGGCGCATCCGGAAGCCACCGCCCTCTACTCGCACAATGACGAGATGACCATGGGCGCTATCGCGGCGATGGAAGCGGCCGGCAAGGTGCCGGGCAAGGACCTGATCATCGCCTCGATCGACGGCACGAAGGACGCGACCCAGGCCATCCAGGACGGCAAGGTGCTCGTCGTGGTGGAGTGCAATCCGAAGTTCGGCCCGGCGGCCTTCGACGCCATCGTGAAATATGCCGCGGGCGAGGCGATCGCGCCCCGGCTCGTCAACACCGACCGCGTCTTCACCAAGGAGAACGTGGCGGCCTACCTGCCGGAAGCCTATTGAGCGATCCCGGGGCGGAGGCCACACGGCCTCCGCTCCTTCCCCTGCCCCGCCACGATCGCGCATGGCCCGCATGACGTCACAGCCGCTCCTGTCGATGAGCGCCATCACCAAGAGTTTCGGCGGGGTGCCCGCGCTGAGCTCGGCTTCGCTCGACATCCAGCCCGCCGAGGTCATGGCCTTCGTCGGCCAGAACGGCGCCGGCAAGTCGACCATGATCAAGATCCTCAACGGCGCCTACAGCCGCGACGGCGGATCGATCACCTTCGACGGCAGGCCCTGGACCGCCGGCTCGCCCCAGCAGGCCCAGCGCGGCGGCGTCTCCACCATCTTCCAGGAGCTCAACCTCATCGCCTACCGCTCGGTGGCCGAGAACATCTATCTCGGCCGCGAGCCGCGCCGCTTCGGCCCGCTGCTCGACTGGAAGGCGATGCACGAGGGGGCGCGGGTGCTGCTCCGGCGTTTCGAGGTCGACATCGACGTCGGCCGCCCGCTCGGCGACTTCTCCACCGCCATCCAGCAGATGGTGGCGATCGCCCGCGCGGTCTCGTTCAAGGCCAGGCTGGTGATCATGGACGAGCCGACCTCCTCGCTCGACGAGACGGAGGTGGCGGTGCTGCTGCGCACGGTGCGCCAGCTCAAGGCCGACGGCGTCGCGGTGATCTTCGTCACCCACAAGCTCGACGAGCTCTACCAGATCTGCGACCGCGTCACGGTCATGCGCGACGGGCGCACCGTCGGCGTGTGGCCGATGGCCGAGCTCGGCAAGCTGCAGCTGGTCGCCGCCATGCTCGGCCGCGACCTCGCCGACGTGAAGGCCAGCGGCGCCACGGCCTTCGACGGAGCGGCGCACGCCATCGGCGGCGAGCTCCTGTCGGTCGGGAACGTCGCCGTCGGGCGGCGGGTCGAGAATGCCAGCTTCGACATCCGCAAGGGCGAGATCATCGGCCTCGCCGGCCTGCTCGGATCGGGGCGGACCGAGACGGCGCAGGCGGTGTTCGCGGCAGAGCCGAGGACACGGGGGACCGTGCGCTTCGACGGTCGCGACACGGCGTTCCGCAGCCCGCGCGAGGCCATCGCCGCCGGGATGGGCTATTGCGCCGAGGATCGCAAGGTGCAGGGCATCATCCCGCAAATGTCGGTGGCCGAGAACCTGACCCTGGCCCTCATGCCGGCGCTCACCCGGTCCGGGGTGATCGACGAGGGCCGGCGGCGCCAGATCGTCGAGCGATTCATCCGCGAGATCGGCATCAAATGCTCGAGCCCGGACCAGAAGATCCGCGAGCTCTCGGGCGGCAACCAGCAGAAGGTGCTGCTGGCGCGCTGGCTGTGCATGAACCCCAAGCTCCTCATCCTCGACGAGCCGACGCGCGGCATCGACGTCGGCGCCAAGGCCGAGATCCAGAGCCTGATCCGCCGCCTGGCGCTGGATGGGCTCGGCGTGCTGATGATCTCCTCGGAGCTGGAGGAGATCGTCGAAGGCGCCGACCGGGTCTTCGTGCTGCGCGACGGGCGCACCGTGGCCGAGCTCGACAGGCCGGCGATCAGCGAAGGCGCCGTCATGGACGCCATGGCCCATGGCGCGAGCGCGCCAGCCCCTCAGGAAACGGCCCGGCATGGCTGACAGCACCGTCCTCAAGCGCTCCGGCCTCTCCGCCGACAGCAGCGCCCTCCTGAAGCGCTACGGCGTCATCGTCGCGCTCGTTCTGCTGATCCTGTTCAATTTCGCGGTCACGCCGAACTTCGCGACCATGCGCACGCTGTCGATCAACCTCAGCCAGGTCTGCGTCATCGTCATCGTCGGCGTCGGCATGACGCTGGTCATCGCCACCGGCGGCATCGATCTCTCCGTCGGCTCGCTGATGGCGATCGCCGGGGCGCTTTCGCCGATGTTCTTCACCGGCAAGCTCTTCCCCCTGCCCAATCTCTATGTCGGAATCGCCCTCGGCATCGTGGTGCCGATCCTCGCCGCCGGGCTGTTCGGCCTGTTCAACGGCTGGCTGATCACCCGGTTCTCGATCCAGCCGATCATCGCCACGCTGGTCCTGTTCATCGCCGGGCGCGGCATCGCCCAGGTCTCGACCAACGGCGATCTGCAGGTGTTCGACGTGCCCGAGTTCCGGGCGATCGCGCTCGGACAGGTGCTGCGCCTGCCCTTCCAGGTCTGGATCATGCTCGCCATGGTGCTGGTCGCCGCCTTCATCCTGCGGCGGACCGTGTTC
Organism: Labrys wisconsinensis; assembly: GCF_030814995.1. Taxonomy (GTDB): domain Bacteria; phylum Pseudomonadota; class Alphaproteobacteria; order Rhizobiales; family Labraceae; genus Labrys; species Labrys wisconsinensis. Next base: position 55,941 of record NZ_JAUSVX010000003.1, read on the forward strand.
GGCCGGCAGGTGCTGGCGGTCGGCGGCAACGAGGCGGCGGCCCGGCTGGCGGGCGTCCCGGTGTCCCGCGTCAAGCTGCTGGTCTACATGGCCTCGGGCCTGTGCAGCGGCGTCGCCGGCCTGATCTTCATCGCCCTCAACAGCGCCGCGGATGCGAATCTCATCGGCCTGGGCTGTGAGCTCGACGCCATCGCGGCGGTCGCGGTCGGCGGCACGCTCCTGAGCGGGGGCCGCGCCAGCATCGTCGGCACGCTCCTGGGCGCCCTGATCATCCAGCTCGTGCGCTATACGCTCCTCGCCAACGGCGTGCCGGATGCGGCCGCCATGGTGGTCAAGGCCGGCCTGATCGTGCTGGCCGTCTGGCTGCAGCGCCAGGAGCAGCAGTGATGCGCGGCTTTCGCATCCAGCCGAGCCATGGCGTCATCCTGGTCCTTCTCCTGCTGACGCTGTTCGGCGCCTGGCGCTATGACGGTTTCCTCAGCGCCTACAACGTGCAGACGGTGCTGCGCTACAATTCCATGTTCGCGCTGGTGGCGCTCGGCATGGCCTTCGTCATCATGACCGGCGGCATCGACCTGTCCGTCGGCTCCGTGGCGGCGCTCTCGAGCGTGGTCGCGGCCTATCTCAGCCCCTACGGCCTGGTGGCCGGCGTCGCCGGCGGGCTCGCGGCCGGCGCGGTCGCGGGCGTGATCAACGCGCTGGTCATCACCCGGCTGAAGATCCTGCCGTTCATCGCCACCCTCGCCACCATGCTGGCCGCCTCGGGCACGGCGCTGCTGCTCGCCAACAACCAGTCGGTCTCGGCCTCCTACGACACCGCGTTCATCCAGCTCGGCCAGGGCGAGCTCCTGAGCTTCGTGCGCCCGGACTGGGTGGACGCGGAGGATGCCGGCTTCTGGGCCCAGGCGCTCGGCTTCGTCCTCGGCTTCCCCACCCCGGCCTGGATCGCCCTCCTCGCCTATGTCGCCGGCGGCATCGCGCTCAACCAGACCGCCTTCGGCCGGCACGTCCTGGCAGTGGGCGGGGGCGCGGATGCCTCCCGCCTGATGGGCCTCCCGGTCGACCGCACCGTGTTCGCTGTCTACGTCATCTCCGGCCTGACCGCCGGCATGGCCGGCATCATCCTGGCGGCGCAGTTCGGCGCCGGCCAGCCGATCGAGGGCGTTGGCTGGGAACTGCTCGCCATCGCCTCCGTCGTCGTCGGCGGCACGCTGCTCACCGGCGGCAAGGGCTCGGTCGGCGGCACGCTCGCCGGCGCGCTGCTGCTCGGCCTGATCTTCAACATCCTCAATTTCGAGAACGGCATGGGCTGGATCTCGCTCTCGGCCTATTGGCAGTCGGTGGTCCGCGGCGTGTTCCTGCTGGTCGTGGTGATCCTGCAGTCGAAGATCTCGGGAGTCCGGCGGCCGCAAGGCGCGTGAGGTGCCTCCTGCAATGCAGCGGCCAAGTTGCACGATGGAGCCGAGCTTGACCATGCTTCATCGCGAAGCCTATCCCCATCGAGCATGCACGCCGTTCAATGGGAGCGATCCGGGGCAATGACCATCACCGTCGAGGCGGATGAAGCCAAGGCCCGTCTCTCCGGCCTTCTTGCCAAAGTCGAAGCTGGCGAAGAGGTGATCATTGCCCGCGGGGAGGAGCCGGTCGCTCGGCTCACGCGCATCCGTCGCCAAAGCGACGTTCGCGCCGCGATCGAGGAGATTCGGGCCGCCCGCGCCAAGGCCAAGCCCGTCACCATCGACGAAATCCTTGCCTGGCGCCAGGAGGGGCACCGGCACTGATGACCTTCGTCGTCGATGCGTCCATGGCCGCCGCCTGGATGCTGCCGGACGAGCACAGCCCTGCAACCGACGCCATCCTCCAGAAATTGCTCGGAACCGTGGCTGAGGTGCCGTCGCTGTTCTGGCATGAGGCACGCAACGTCCTGCTCATGGCCGAACGCCGCGGCCGCATAGGGTCAGGAGAAGCGATTCAGTTCATGGATCGTCTGCGCCGGCTGCCGCTGGAGGATGCCGGCGCAGGCTCGATGACATCGTGCTTAGGCTCGCGACAACGCACGGTCTCAGTGTCTACGACGCGGCCTATCTCGCCCTTGCCGTCGAAGCTGCACTGCCGCTGGCCACCCTCGATCGCAAGCTGGCGACGGCAGCTCGCGGCATGAGCGTAGTCCTGCTCGGACCTTTGTCGGGGACATGACCGCCTTTGGAGGCAATTCCGAAACAGGACTATGATTTCCGGCATCGGGTATTACAAAGGGTGGACAGACCCGGTTCGCGAACCCGCTCATGAACAAGCCGCTCGGCCCGATCCGCAGGGCCTCCGCCTGCCCGCACGACTGCCCCTCCACCTGCGCCCTGGAGGTGGAGGTCTTTGACGGCAAGGCCATCGGCCGGGTCTATGGCGCCGCCGACAACAGCTACACCGCCGGCGTCATCTGCGCCAAGGTGGCCCGCTATGCCGAGCGCGTCCACCACGCCGACCGGCTGATGCATCCGCTGCTGCGCACCGGCCCGAAGGGCTCGGGCGACTTCAAGCGGATCTCCTGGGACGAGGCGCTCGACCGCATCGCCGAGGCCTTCCTGGACGCCGAGCGCCGGCACGGGGCCGAGGCGGTCTGGCCCTATTATTATGCCGGGACGATGGGCCTGGTGATGCGCGACGGCATCAATCGCCTGCGCAACGCCAAGGGCTATTCGGGCCAGTTCTCCACCATCTGCACCAACCTGTCCTGGGCCGGCTACATGGTCGGGCACGGGCGCATGACCGGGGCCGACCCGCGCGAGATGGCCAAGTCCGACTGCATCGTGCTGTGGGGCACCAATGCGGTCGTCACCCAGGTCAACGTCATGACCCACGCCACGCGCGCCCGCAAGGAGCGCGGGGCGAAGATCGTCGCCGTCGATGTCTACGACAACGCCACGATGAAGCAGGCCGACATCAAGCTGATCGTGCGGCCGGGCACTGACGGGGCGCTGGCCTGCGGCGTGATGCACATCCTGTTCCGCGACGGGCTCGCCGACCGGAAATATCTAGAGAAATACGCGGATTGCCCGGAAGAGTTCGAGGAGCATCTGAGCACCCGTACGCCGGAATGGGCCTCATCCATCTGCGGCGTGCCGGTCGCGGAGATCGAAGCCTTCGCCAGGCTCCTGGGCGAGCGGCCGAAGACCTTCTTCCGGCTCGGCTATGGCTTCGCCCGCTCGCGCAACGGTTCAGCCGCCATGCATGCGGTGAGCGCGATCCCCGTGGTGCTCGGCGCCTGGCAGCACGAAGGCGGTGGGGCGCTGCACTCCAATTCCGGCATGTTCGGCTGGAGGAAATCGCTGATCGAAGGGCTGGACGTGCGCGATCCCAAGGTGCGCCAGCTCGACCAGTCGCGCATCGGCGCCATCCTCACCGGCGATCCGAAGGCGCTGTGGAGCGGCCCGCCGGTCACGGCCATGCTGATCCAGAACACCAACCCGGTCTCGGTCGCGCCCGACCAGGACAAGGTCAAGCGTGGCTTTGCCCGCGAGGATCTGTTCGTCGCCGTGCACGAGCAGGTGATGACCGACACCGCCAAGGTGGCCGATATCGTCCTGCCCGCGACCATGTTCGTCGAGCACGACGACGTCTACCAGGCCGGCGGGCAGCAGCACATCCTGCTCGGCCCCAAGCTGATCGAGCCGCCCGGCGAATGCCGCGACAATCACGAGGTGATCAGTGCCCTGGCCAGGCGCGTCGGCGCGCAGCATCCCGGCTTCGACATGACGCCGCGCGAGCTGATCGACGCCACCCTGCGCGCCTCCAACCGCGGCACGCTGGAGGAGCTGGAGCGCCAGCGCTGGATCGACTGCCAGCAGCCCTTCGAGAAGGCGCATTTCCTCGACGGCTTCGGCTGGCCCGACGGCAAGTTCCGCTTCAAGGCCGACTGGCGCCGGGTGCCCTATGCCGCGCCGGCCAAGTTCGGCCCGATCGACACGATGCCGGCCTTCCCCGACCATTGGGCGGCGATCGAGGCGGCGGACGAAGCCCATCCCTTCCGCCTCGCCACCAGCCCGGCGCGCAACTATCTCAACTCCTCCTTCACGGAGACGCCGACCGCGATCACCAAGGAGGAGCGCCCGACCGTGCTGATCCATCCCGAGGATGCCGCGGCCAACGGCATCGCCGAGGGCGACAAGGTGGAGCTTTCCAACCCGCGCGGCGCGGTGCGCCTGCATGCGCGCCTGTTCGGGGGCCTCAGGCGCGGCGTGCTCGTGGCCGAATCGATCTGGCCCAACTCGGCCTATGAGGACGGGCGCGGCATCAACACGCTGACCGGAGCCGATGCGCCCGCCCCGGTCGGCGGCGCGGCCTTCCACGACAACAAGGTCGCGCTGTCGCGGATCGCATAGCGGCCGGCCCGCTGCGGGCCACCAAGGGAGGAGACGAGACGATGTCCGGCCATCCCCACAAGACGTCCCATGACGCGGTCCCGCACGACTACAACGGCGAATGGGCGGAGGCCGACTTCATCGCTCCGGGCGCGAGCCCGGTAGCGCCCGCTCCGGGGGCACGCCCGGTAGCGCCCTCTCCGTCGGGGGCGGGGTCCGAGGCGGCGGCGAAGGTGACGGTGTCGATCCGCCTCGGGCGCGACGTCCTCGATCATTTCCGTGCCGCCGGCCCGGGTTGGGAAGCTCGCATCGAGGCAGCGCTGTACCGGGCGGCGGCGGCCGAGCGCGAGGCCGCGGCAAGCGAGCCCGATGCCACGCCACGCCACGACTTCGTCAGCGACGGCCACGAGGGCTGAGCCCGACTATCCCAGCAGCAGGTCTTCGCCGGTGATCGCCACCCGCCCGGCGACGATCGGCGCCTCGCCGCGCGCGACGCGCGCCAGCGCCGCGGGGTAGAGCCGGTGCTCGGCGGCGAGCACGCGGGCGCCGAGGACATCCGCGGTGTCGCCGGCCAGCACCGGCACCGCGGCCTGGGCGATGATCGGGCCCTCGTCCATGCCCGGCGTGACGTAGTGGACCGTGCAGCCATGCAGGCGCACGCCCGCCGCCAGGGCGCGCTCATGGGTGTGCAGGCCCTTGAAGGCGGGCAGCAGCGCCGGATGAATGTTGATCATCCGCCCGGCCCAGCGCTCGACGAAGGAGGGCGTCATCAGGCGCATGAAGCCGGCGAGCGCGACGATATCGGCGACGTGCACCTCGAGCCGCGCCTCGAGCGCGGCCTCGAACTCTTCGCGCGAGGAGAAGGCCTTGTGGTCGACCGCCTCCGCATGGAGGCCCGCCGCCCTGGCGAGCTCCAGGCCCTTGGCATCGGGCCGGTTGGAGAGCACCGCCACGATCTCGGCGGGATAGCCGGGTGCCTTCGCCGCCTCGATCAGGGCCGCCATGTTCGAGCCGCGGCCCGAGATCAGCACGGCGACGCGGGTCTTGCGCGTCACAGCCGGAGTTCGCCGGAATAGGTAACGCGCGTCTCGCCCTCCTCCACCACCGTGCCGAGGCGAAAGGCCGGCTGGCCGGCCGCGGCCAGGGCCTGCGCCACCCGCTCCGCGTCGGCCGCGGCCGTGACGACGATCATGCCGACGCCGCAGTTGAAGGTGCGCAGCATCTCCGGCGTGGCGACGCCGCCGGTCCGCGCCAGCCAGCCGAAGACCGGCGGCGGCGCGATGGCGGCAAGGTCGATCGCCGCGCCGAGCCCGTCCGGCAGCACCCGCGGAATGTTGTCGGGAAAGCCGCCGCCGGTGATGTGGGCGAGCGCCTTGACGGCGCCGCCGGTGGCCTTGAGCGCCGCCAGCACCGGCTTCACATAGATGCGGGTCGGCGTCAGCAGTGCCCGCCCGAGGCTCTCGCCGGGCTGGAACGGCGCCGGCGCATCCCAGGGGAGGCCCGACAGCGCCACGATCCTGCGCACCAGCGAGAAGCCGTTGGAGTGCACGCCGGACGAGGCGAGGCCGAGGATCGCGTCGCCGGCGCCGACGTCGCGGCGCGGCAGCACGGCATTCCGCTCGACCGCGCCGACGGCGAAGCCGGCGAGGTCGTAGTCGCCCTCGGCATACATGCCCGGCATCTCTGCGGTCTCGCCGCCGATCAGGGCGCAGCCGGCTTCCCGGCAGCCGGCGGCAATGCCCCGGACCACCTCGACCCCCTGCCCCGGCGCGAGCTTGCCGGTGGCGAAATAGTCGAGGAAGAACAGCGGCTCGGCCCCCTGCACCACGAGGTCGTTGACCGACATGGCGACGAGGTCGATGCCGACCGTGTCGTGGATGCCGGTCTCGATCGCCACCTTCAGCTTGGTGCCGACGCCGTCATTGGCCGCCACCAGCACCGGATCGGTGTAGCCGCAGGCCCTCAGGTCGAACAGGCCGCCGAAGCCGCCGATCTCGGCATCGGCGCCGACGCGCCGCGTGGCGCGCACCAGCGGCTTGATGGCCTCGACCATGGCGTTGCCGGCATCGATGTCGACCCCGGCATCGGCATAGGTCAGGGCATTCGCGGATGGGTTCTTGGTCATGACCCGGCTTTGCCCTGCTTCCGCTCGGCGATCAACCCCAGATAATGCTGAACCACCGTCGCGCCGGCGATGGCGGTGATGTCGGCATGGTCGTAGGCCGGCGCGACCTCGACGAGATCGCAGCCGACGATGTCGAGGAAGCCGAGACGACGCAGCACCATCAGCATCTGCCGCGAGGATGGGCCGCCGGCAACCGGCGTGCCCGTCCCCGGCGCAAAGGCCGGATCGAGGCAGTCGATGTCGAAGGTGAGATAGGCCTTGGCATCGCCGACCCGCCGGCGGATCCGCTCCACCACCGCGGCGACGCCCAAGGTCTCCAGGTCTTCGCCGTCGACGATCTCGATGCCGCAATCGTCCGGCGCATGGGTGCGGATGCCGATCTGGATCGAGCGCTCCGGCCGGACGGCGCCGTGGCGGACGGCGCGCGCCACGAAGGAGCCGTGGTCGATGCGGCCGTCATCGTCGTGCCAGGTGTCCTGGTGGGCGTCGAAATGCACCAGGGCCATCGGCCCGTGCCGGGCGGCATGAGTCTTGAGCAGCGGCCAGGTGACGTAGTGATCGCCGCCGATCGAGACCAGCATCGGCCCCTGGTCGAGGATGTCGCCCGCCTGCGCCTCGATGCAGGCGGGAATCTCGCCATGCCGGGCATAGTCGAAGGAGCAGTCTCCGTAGTCGACCACGGCCAGACGCTCGAAGGGATCGGCCCGGAAGGGATATTGCGGGTCGCCGTCGAAGATCGCCGAGGCGCGGCGCACCGCCTGCGGCCCGAACCGCGCGCCCGGCCGGTTGGAGACGGCGGCATCGAAGGGGATGCCCCAGACCGCGACGTCGATGCCCGAGAGGTCGCGCGAGAAGCGCCGGCGCATGAAGGACAGGACGCCGCCATAGGTCGGCTCCGAGACACCGCCAAGGATCTGCTTGCCGAAGACGGCGTTGTCGGTCGGGCGCGGGCGTTTCGGATCGGGCGCGGGGCCGGCCATGACGTGCTCCGGGGAACGAAAAAGGGGGATTGCGGGCGGACCATGGCCGCGGACAGCGATCAAGACAAGAGAGGAAGAGCGGCCCCGTGTGTTGCACCCACGGCTCAAGGCCGGGAGCACATCGATTTACGCAGGGCAGGACCGACAAATTTTCCTGCGCTTCCAGTGGCAAAACCGTGAGGATTGGCCTATGAGAAGCGCGCGGCATTCTGGCCGACGTGTCGGCCGAGCGCCGCGAGGACCGCACGCCTGGAGCGTGCATAGCCACCCACTACCGAAGGCATCACTTGAGCATCTACAAGGACAGGAGTTTCGTCGAACGGCGGAGCACCGCCGAGGACGCGAAGAAGGCCCAATTGGACAAGTTCCGGGCCAAGCTGACGCAGGAAGACCCCGCGGCAGCGGAGCGGCGAGCGGCCCGCCAGGCCGTCGTCGCTGCGCGCGAAGCGCGTCAGGCGGAGCGCGACGCCGCTCGCCGGATACGCGAAGCGGAGGAGGCCGCCGAGCGGGCGGCGCGGGAGGAAGCCGAGCGTATCGAGGCGGCCGCCCGCGAAGCAGCCCGGCAGGCCGAGGAAGCCGCGCGCGAAAAGGCGCGCCCGAAGCAGATCTTCCGCGACTTCGTCGCGTATGCGGAGCGCCGCGCAACCGCCAACCGGCGCTGAGCTGCTGCTGCAAAGGCCTCCCCGTCCGGCATGGAGGGGGAGGTCCAGGCTTCGGCTCGGCCCGCCTGGCGGCAAAGGGAACAGCGCGAGGATATTGGTCGGGGCTCAGGTCTGAACCGTCCCGCCCAAAAGAAAAGGCTGCCGTTCGGCAGCCTTTTGTTTTTGCGTGCTGCGCTCGAGAGATCAGCGCTTGGAGAACTGGAAGGACCGGCGGGCCTTGGCGCGGCCGTACTTCTTGCGCTCGACCACGCGGCTGTCGCGGGTGAGGAAGCCTTCCTTCTTCAGAGCGGTGCGCAGCTCCGGCTCGTAATAGGTCAGAGCCTTGGAGACGCCGTGGCGCACGGCACCGGCCTGGCCGGAGAGGCCGCCGCCGGCGACGGTGACGACGATGTCGTACTGGCCGACGCGGTTGGCGACGGTCAGGGGCTGCTGGATCAGCATCTGCAGCACCGGGCGGGCGAAATACACCTCGACCGAGCGCTCGTTGACCGTGACCTTGCCGGAGCCGGGCTTGATCCAGACGCGGGCGATGGCGTTCTTGCGCTTGCCGGTGGCATAGGCACGGCCCTGGGCGTCCAGCTTCTGGACATGCTGGGGCGCGGCCTCGGCCGTCTCGACGACGCTCCCGAGGGACTGCAGCGAGTTAAGCGTTTCGGCCATCGGTTCAGACCTTCAGGTTCTTGGCGTTCATCGCGCCGACGTCGAGCGCCACGGGCTGCTGCGCCTCGTGCGGATGCTCGGTGCCCTTGTAGACGCGCAGGTTCAGGAGCTGCTTGCGGCCGAGCGGGCCACGCGGGATCATGCGCTCCACCGCCTTCTCCACGATGCGCTCGGGGAAGCGCCCTTCGAGGATGAACTTGGCGCTGCGCTCCTTGATGCCGCCGGGATGCCCGGTGTGATAGTGGTACACCTTCTGGTCGCGCTTGCGGCCGGTGAACACCACCTTGTCGGCGTTGATGACGATGACGTTGTCGCCGCAGTCGAGATGGGGCGTGTAGGTCGGCTTGTGCTTGCCGCGCAGACGCATGGCGATGATCGTCGCGAGGCGGCCCACAACGAGGCCTTTCGCGTCGATCAGATACCATTTCTTCTCGATGTCGGCGGTCTTGAGCGTGAAGGTGGACATGAGTCGCCTGAGATTCGCTGTCGATCCGACGGGTTGAACTGACACGGCGGCCACGAGAGAGCTCGCAGCCGCCGAGTTGGCGCGCTTCTACACGAGGCGCCGGCGCCCGTCAATGATGACATTTCCGCTATCGTCGATAATTACGAAGCAAAATCAACGTATTACGATATAGGTATCTCAATACCATACAAGAATCAGCTGAAATGGCTGACGATTTCCCCGAGCGCTGGCCGCGGACGATCCGGGACGACCTCGGTCGGCGTGCCGACATGGACGAATCCGGCGACCCGCTCGTGCGGCTCGATCCCGAGCCGGGCCAGCACCTCGGCGTCATAGGCGAACCAGCCGGTCAGCCAGCTCGCGCCGAAGCCGAGCGCCGTGGCGGCGACGACCAGGTTCGCGCAGACGGCGCCGGCAGAGAGCTCCTGCTCCCAGACCGGGATCTTCACATGCGGAGCAGCGGTGGAGACCACGCCGATGATCAGCGGGGCGGCAAAGCGGGTCGCCTCCTTCTTCAGCGCCGCCGTGTCGGCATCCGGATTCCCGGCGTGGAAGGCCTCCTCGATGATGCGCCCCGCCTTGGCCTTGGCTTCGCCGGCATAGACGATGAAGCGCCAGGGATGCAGCTTGCCGTGATCCGGCACGCGCGCGGCGATGGTGAGCAGCGTCTCGAGCTGGGCGGCGTCCGGCCCCGGCTCGGCGAGGAAGGCAGGCGGCACGGAGCGGCGGATCTTCAGGAGGTCGATGGCGTCGGGCATGGGAGGGTCCAGGAGGGAATCGTCCTGACATAAGCATATGCGTCATGGACGCAAGCCGGACCGGCGGACGGCCGACATTTCGGCCCGGACCGAAGCGTTCGGGCACGACCGCCCGGCTGGGCGATGGCAGAGTGCCGCCGAACCCGAGAGATCCGCATGCCGACAGTCCCGTCCCGCCCCGCCGTCGAGCTCGCCCTGCTGGCGCTGCTGGCGACGCTCTGGGGTGCCTCCTACAGCTTCATCAAGCTCGGGGTTGCGACCATCCCGCCGATCACGCTGATCGCCGCCCGCACGCTGATCGCGGGCCTGGTGCTGCTGGCAGCGCTCCGGCTGCGCGGCCTCACCATGCCGCGGGACCGGGCGAGCTGGCGGCGTTTCGCCATGCAGGCCTGCCTCAACAGCGCGGTTCCCTTCACGCTGATCGCCTGGGCGGAAAGGACGGTCGACGCGAGCCTGGCCAGCATCCTCAATGCGACGACGCCGATCTTCGCCTTCCTCCTCACCATCGCCGTCACCCGTCACGAGGCGGTCACCGCCCGCAAGCTCTTCGGAATCGGGGCGGGGCTGCTCGGCATCGTGCTCGTCGTCGGCGTCGACGCCCTGCGAGGGGCGGGCCAGGCGCTGGTGCCGCAGCTCGCCATCGTCGCGGCCACCGCCTGCTACGGCGCGGCCGCGGTGTTCGGGCGCCGTTTCGCCGGGCTCGATCCCATGGTGCCGGCCGCAGGATCGCTCGTCTGCGGCGCGGCCATGCTGGCGCCGGCCAGCCTGGCCTTCGAGCGCCCCTGGCTGCTCGCCCCCTCGGCCACGTCCGTTCTGGCCCTGCTGGCGCTGGCGCTGCTCTCGACCGCCCTCGCCTTCGTCATCTATTTCCGCCTGTTCCAGACCCTCGGCCCGGTCGGCGCCACGGCGCAGGCCTATCTGCGCGTGCCGGTGGGCGTGGCCATCGGCGTGCTCGTCCTCGGCGAGCAGCCCAGCGGCACGGCGCTGATCGGCCTCGTCTGCGTCATCGCCGGCGTGCTGGCCATGACCTGGCCCGCCGGCAAGGCCGGCAACGCCGGTCCGCCCGGCCTGCACACGCGGCGGGCTTGAAATCGCCCGGATTCCGTGGATCGTGCGCCGCATGATGCTCGCTCGTCGCGCCTTCCCTCCCCTCGCCGGCCTCCTCGCCGCTGCGCTCGCCGCCGCGTCGCCGGCCCCGGCGCAGACCAGCCGGCCACCGCAGCCCCTGCCGCAGGCCGCGCCGCAGCTGCCGCGCACGGTCCAGCCGCTGTCGGTCAGCGCCTTCTTCGTCGAGAAGGGCGAGCAGATCCGTTCCGGCGTGAAATGGCACGTCTTCCGGGCCCGCAACGACGAGAACGGCGATCTGCCGATCGTCGGCGAATCCGACGACGCGGCCCCGACCTTCTCCCTCGAGCCGGGCATCTATGTCGTGCACGCCGCCTACGGGCTGGCGGCGGCGACGCGCCGCGTCGAGATCGGCAACACGCCGGCTATTGAAAGGCTCGTCCTGAACTGCGGGGCGCTGAAGGTGGAGGCGACGATCGGCGACAAGCCGGTGCCGGCGGCCAAGCTCACCTCGCGCATCTCGGCCATGCTGCCGACGGGCGAGCGGCGCCTGATCGCCGAGGACGTCCCGGCCGACGACCTGGTGCGGCTGCCGGAGGGGCGCTACTTCGTCGAGAGCAATTACGGCGATTCCAATGCCAGCGTCTCCGCCGAGATCTCGATCAAGGCGGGCCAGCTCACCGACGCGACCTTCCACCACAATGCGGCGACGCTGACGCTGAAGCTGGTCAACCAGCCGGGCGGCGAGGCGCTGGCCGACACCGCCTGGTCGGTGCTGACCCCCGGCGGCGACGTCATCCGCGAATCGATCGGCGCCTTCCCCTCGATGATCCTGGCCGAAGGCAACTACACCGTGGTCGCCCGGCACGACGGGCGGGTCTATACGCGCGAGTTCGACGTGAAATCCGGCCTCGACCAGGACGTCGAGGTGATGGCGAAGTAGCATCGGCGGGCTCAGGGCACCGGCGATGTGACCAGCCCCTCGCGCAGGCCGAGATAGAGCAGCTCGATATCCGAGCCGACGCCGAGCTTCTGCTTGAGCAGATAGTGATAGTTGGCCACGGTCTTGGGGCTCAGGTTCAGGGTGGACGCGATCTCGGCGCAGGTCTTGGCGCGGAGGATCAGGCGCAGGACCTCGAACTCCCGCGGCGACAGGCTCTCGAGGGCCGACGCCCCGGCGCCGACATGCGACAGGGCCAGCTCCTGGCTGATGTCGGGGGATAGCGCCCGCCGCCCCGCGAAGACCTCGGTGATGGCGCGCACGAGCAGCATCGGCTTGCTGCTCTTGGTGATGTAGCCCATGGCCCCCGCCTGAAAGGCATGGACCGCGAAGACTGCGCTCTGGTGCATGGTGAAGACGACGATCCTGGCCTGAGGGTCCCACAGGCGGATCTGGCCGATGATGTCGATGCCGCCGCGTCCGGGCATCGAGATATCGAGGACGAGCACGTCCGGCTGCACCTCCTTGTAGCGCTGATAGGCCGTCCGGCCGTCGCCGGCCTCCGCGACGACCTCCATGTCGGACTGCTTGTCGAGGAGGCGGCGATATCCTTCGAGGACGATGGCGTGATCGTCGACCAGCATGATCCGGATCGGCCGTGCCATCACGCCGCCGCCTTCGCCGGGACGGTCGCCGGCATGGTGATCGACAGGCGCGTGCCCTCGAACCCGGCCCGGCCCAGCGCCATCCGGCCGCCGAAGAGGGCAATGCGCTCGCGCATGCCCCTGAGGCCCGCACCTTCTCGCGGCATCCGCTCCCAGTCGCATCCCTTGCCGTCGTCCTCGATCATCAGCTGCACCGCACCTGCGCCGGCCTGCGCGGCGTCGCCGAGGGGGAGACGTTCCAGCACCAGCTTGACGTGGCGCGCCTCGGCATGGCGGGCGGCGTTGGTCAGCCCCTCCTGGGCGATGCGGAAGATGCTCACCGCGGCCGCATCCGGCAGCTCGTGGAAGCTTCCGGTTGCCGCGAACGAGAAGCGCGTGGTGCGCCCCAGGCGGCTGTTCCAGCCGGCAACCAGGCCGCGCAGGCTCTCCACCAGGCCGACCTCGTCGATGACGGCCGGGCGCAGCCGCGCCATCGTGCTGCGCAGGGCGCCCATCATCCTGATGGCGATGTCGGAGAGCGTCTGGGCTTCCGGGATCAGCTCGGGGCAGCTCCCTTCGGCCGTCGCCTCGACCGATGCGGCGATGGCGTTGATCGCGGCCAGGCTCTGGCCGAATTCATCATGGAGCTCGCGCGCCAGATGGCGCCTCTCCTCCTCCTGGGCGATGGCGAGACGGCGCGACAGCTCCTCGCGCTCGGCCAGGCTCGTCGCAAGCCGGGCCGCCATGGCGTTGATCACCGTGCTGATCTGCTGCAGCTCGATCAGCCGGACAGGCGGCAGGCGGCACGACAGGTCGCCGCCGGCGATCCGCTCGATGCCCGCCAGCATCCGGCGCGCCGGACGCATGGCATGATCGATGGCGAGATAGGCGATCAGCGCGAGCAGCACGACACTGCCGACGACGATCCAGACGATGCGGCCGACCTCGTGCCAGATCCGGGCGGCGCCTGCGGCCGGATCTAGCGAGACCGCCACCGCACCGACCGTGTTGCCGCGTGCGTCGAGACCACGCCGGATCGACGGTCCGGGCGAGAGCAGGGCCCGATAGAGCTGCGAGAACCATGGCGGCGCCGTCACACGGCCGCCGGCCCCTCGACAGCTCGCATAGATCGAACCGCCGCTGGGATCGGAGACCTCAACGCAGAAGCCCTCGTCCAGGACCTCCTCGGACAGGAACTGCCAGTCCGGGAACCGATCGCGCTGCCCCGAGGCGGCATCCGCCCGGAACGCCTGCAGGCTGAGATAGGTGCCGAAGGACTGGCTCTTGCTCTCCAGGGAGCGCACGAGCTCCAGGCGCGTGTCCGACACGACGAGGACGGTGGTGACGGCCGCGCAGAACAGCGCGCCCAGCGCGATGCGGATCATGACGGAGAGCTTGAGGTCGAGGGGGCGGATCGCGGTCATCGGCGCTCTCGGGCGATCATCCGGGGTTTCGGTGCGAAACCGGGCCCGGAGAGGTTAATCGCTTCGTTTCCTTCGGTGAAGAAGCCGGGCCGATGCTCGTGAAATTTGCCCGAAGCTCGTCGTGACGGCCGCCGAAGCCGACCGCGCCGCCGCCGCTATTGTCTCTCGTGCCGAGATCGCTCGGCGCAACCCGCGGAGGAACGACATGGCTCTTGGATGGTCGAAGAAGGGCTCTCGGGCACGGAGCCTCCTTGCGGGTGTCGGCGCGCTCTGCGCCGCGCTGCTCGCGTCCGGCGCCGGCGATGCCGGAAGCCGGCCGCCGATCAAGCTCGCGGTCTTCGATTTCGAGCTCGACGACTTCACCGCCGGTGGCCCGATCGCCGGCGAGAGTCCGGCCGAGACGGCGCGGCTGCAGCTCGTCACCCGCCAGGCTCGTCGGCAGCTCACCGAATCCGGCCTGTTCCAGCTCGTCGACGTGAGCAACGCGCAGGACAAGAACGTCAGGGATCACTGGCTGCGCAAATGCAACGGCTGCGACGCCGACATCGCCCTGAAGCTCGGGGCGGACATGTCCTTCGTCGGCATGTTCCGGAAGGTCAGCGTCATGGAGCAATATTTGGAGTTTCGCATCCGCGACGCCCGCACCGGGCAGCTCTTGAAGATCGCGCAGACGGATCTGCGCGGCGAGACCGACGAATCCTGGAGCCGCGCCCTGGCCTGGCTGATCAAGGCGCGGCTGATCGAACCAGAGAAAGCGCGCGAGAAGGCCGGGACCGCTCCGTGACCGAGGGGACGGATGACGACGGACGATGCGCGGTTCAGGCTGCGGCCTCGGCGAAGGCCAGCCGCACCTCGCGCCCCTGCCCCGTCGGCACGGTGCGATAGAAGCACGAGCGCCGGCCGGTATGGCAGCAGCCGCCGTCACCGCCGACCTCTACCCGGATCAGCAGCGCATCCTGGTCGCAGTCGACCCGCATCTCGACGACACGCTGCACCTGGCCCGACGTGTCGCCCTTGCGCCAGAGCGTCCGGCGCGAGCGCGACCAGTACCAGGCCTCGCCGGTGTCCAACGTCCGCGCCAGCGACTCCGCGTTCATGTGCGCGACCATCAGCACGGCGCCGGAACCGGCATCGACGGCCACGGTCGTGATCAGGCCGTCCCGGTCGAAGCGCGGCGAGAACACACCGCCCTCCTCCAGGGCCGCCTTGTCGCCGGGGGCGGGAAAGATCGCAGCGTCCTCGCTCATGGCAGGCGCTACCGCACGGCCGCGCCGCGCACCAGCGTCAGGAAGCGCATCTGCTCGGTGGGGTCGTCCTTGAACACGCCGGTATAGCCCGTGGTGATGGTGGAGACGCCCTGCTTCTGGATGCCGCGCATGGCCATGCACATGTGCTCGGCCTCCATCATCAGCGCCAGCCCGCGGGGCTTGAGATGATCGTCGATGGCGTTGACGATCTCGGCGGTGAGGTTCTCCTGCGTCTGCAGGCGGCGCGAATAGATATCGACCACGCGGGCGAGCTTGGAAAGGCCCACCACGCCCTCACGCGGGTAATAGGCGATATGCGCCTTGCCGAGGATCGGCACGATATGGTGCTCGCAGTGCGAGAAGAACGGAATGTCGCGCACCAGCACGATGTCGCCATAGCCGCCGACTTCCTCGAACACCGTGTCGAGCTCGTCGGCCACGTCCTGCTCATAGCCGCGGAACAGCTCGCGCCAGGCCTTGGTCACGCGCTTGGGCGTGTCACGCAGGCCCTCGCGGTCGGGATTGTCGCCCGCCCACAGGATCAGCGTGCGCACGGCCTCCTCCGCCTCCTTGCGCGAGGGGCGGTGCAGTCGCGTCTCCGCACCGGCTTCACGCTCGGGGTGGGGCTTGGACGAGGGCGCCATGGCGTCCATGACTGGCTCCTGACGGCCGGCCGGATGGCTCCGGCCTGCTCTCCTTGATGAATCGATCCCGGGACCGGCCGGGATCGACGACGCCGCGCTTCGCGGCAGCCACTCGCACTGGGCGGCGGCAGGGCTTATATAGTTGGGACCAAAGGTCTTGCAAACAAGCACCCCGCCATGCTCGACGACGTCTATAACAAGCATATTCTTGGGCTGGCCGCCGATATACCGCGGATCGGACGTTTGGCCGCACCCGATGCGACGGCCACCGCCCATTCCAGGCTGTGCGGCTCGACGGTGACCGTCGACCTCGCCATGGAGAACGGCGTCGTCACCGATTTCGCGCACGTGGTGAAGGCCTGCGCCCTCGGCCAGGCCTCGTCCTCGATCATGGCACGCCACGTCATCGGCGCGACCGGCGACGAGCTGCGCACGGCGCGCGAGACGATGCGCCGCATGCTGAAGGAAAACGGCCCGCCGCCCGGCGGCCGGTTCGCGGAGGCGATGGTGCTGGAGCCGGTGCGCGACTACAAGGCGCGCCACGCCTCCACCATGCTGACCTTCGACGCCGTGGTCGAAGCCGTCGACAAGATCGAAGCCAAGAGACCGGAAGCCAGACGGGAAGCCGCCGAATGAACCGCACCGAACCAACGCTGGCGGACGTGACGCCGGCGGACGAAGCACCGGCAACGCCGCCGATGCACATGCCGGCCGCAGCGCAGATCTCGCCGCTGGCGGCGCCGGAGCCATCGCAGGCGGTCGCGCCCCAGCCTGCTCCGCCCCAGCCCGCGGCGCCGCAGCCGGCCACCGCCCTGCCGACCGCAGCGCCGGCTCCGGTCGCACCAGTCGCCGTCGCCCCGGTCGCCGTCGCCCCGAAGCCGGCGATGCTGCGGCTCGTGCTCCAGCGCGGCATCCGCTCCGGCCTGATCGGCGGCAAGAAGTTCGAGCTGACCATGCGGGTCGACAGCAGCCGCGACCTGCGCAACCTGTTCAAGGGCCATCCCGACGAATTGCTGCTCGCCTACAAGTCGACCTTCGCCGACAAGAGCTATGCCCTGCGTCGCAGCGAGTTCCTGCGCGGCGCCAAGTTCACGCCCGCCTCGCTCAACGAGATGATCGAGCTGGAGGAGCGGCTGCAGATGGGCTTCGATCAATTGCGCCGGATGATCGACATCGTCGAGGGCGGCGACGCCGAGGTCGTGATCGAGGCGTGAGAGAGCTCCCCCGCCAGGCCGCCCATGTCGCGATCAGGGCCTATCAGCTGACGCTCTCCTCCGTCATGGGGCGGCGCTGCCGCTATCTTCCCACCTGCTCGGAGTACACGGACGACGCCATCCGGGCGCACGGCCTGTGGGCCGGCGGCTGGATCGGCCTTGCGCGCATCTGCCGTTGCCATCCCTGGGGCGGCTCCGGCTTCGATCCGGCACCGGAGCGGTTGCCGGCCGATTCCGCCTGGTATAGACCGTGGCGCTACGGCCGCTGGCGGCCGATCGTCTGCGAGCCGGCTTCCACCGGCAATCCGCACCCTTGAATCGAACGCTTCGCTTACCTGCTTGGTCCGCAGGAGTGAGCCAGGAGTAGTCCCATGCCCGTTCTGACCTTTCCCGATGGCAATCAGCGCGCCTTCGACGCCGGCATCACCGGCAAGGCGGTGGCCGAATCGATCTCCAAGTCGCTCGCCAAGAAGGCGATCGCCATGAAGCTCGACGGCACCCTGACCGATCTTTCCGACGCGATCACCAAGGACGCGTCCATCGCCATCGTCACCCGCGAGAGCCCGGAAGCGCTGGAGCTGATCCGGCACGACGCCGCTCACGTCATGGCCGAGGCCGTTCAGACGCTGTGGCCGGGGACGCAGGTCACCATCGGCCCGGTGATCGAGAACGGCTTCTATTACGACTTCTTCCGCAACGAGCCGTTCACGCCGGACGATTTCGCCGCGATCGAAGCCAAGATGCGCGAGATCATCGCCCGCAACGCGCCCTTCACCAAATCGGTGTGGAGCCGGGAGAAGGCGCGCCAGGTGTTCCGCGACAAGGGCGAGGCCTTCAAGGTCGAGCTGGTCGACGCCATTCCGGACGGCCAGGACCTGAAGATCTACGACCAGGGCGGCTGGTTCGACCTCTGCCGCGGGCCGCACATGGTCTCGACCGGCCAGATCGGCCCGGCCTTCAAGCTGATGAAGGTTGCCGGCGCCTACTGGCGCGGCGATTCCAACAATCCGATGCTGACGCGCATCTATGCCACCGCCTGGCGCAGCCAGGAGGAGCTCGACCTCTATCTCCACCAGATCGAGGAGGCGGAAAAGCGCGACCATCGCCGCCTCGGCCGCGAGATGGACCTGTTCCACTTCCAGGAGGAAGGGCCGGGCGTCGTCTTCTGGCACGCCAAGGGCTGGACCCTGTTCCAGGAGCTGATCGCCTATATGCGCCGGCGGCTCAAGCTGCTCGGCTACCAGGAGGTGAACGCGCCGCAGCTCCTCGACAAGTCGCTGTGGGAGACCTCGGGCCATTGGGGCTGGTACCGGGAGAACATGTTCATGGCCAAGTCGGCCGGCGAGGAGACCGACGACGATCGGGTCTTCGCCATCAAGCCGATGAACTGCCCCGGCCATGTGCAAATCTTCAAGCATGGCTTGAGGTCTTACCGAGAACTGCCTCTGCGCCTTGCTGAATTCGGCGCAGTGCACCGCTATGAGCCCTCGGGCGCCCTGCACGGCCTGATGCGCGTGCGCGGCTTCACCCAGGACGATGCGCACATCTTCTGCACCGACGAGCAGATGGCGGCGGAATGCCTGGCCATCAACGACCTGATCCTGTCGACCTACCGGGATTTCGGCTTCGACAAGATCGTGGTCAAGCTCTCCACCCGTCCGGACAAGCGCGTCGGCAGCGATGAGCTGTGGGACCGGGCCGAAGCGGTGATGACGAAGGTGCTCGAGCAGATCGCCGCGGAGTCCGGCGGCCTGATCGAGACCAGCATCAATCCCGGCGAAGGCGCCTTCTACGGGCCGAAATTCGAATATGTGCTGCGCGACGCCATCGGCCGCGACTGGCAGTGCGGCACCACGCAGGTCGACTTCAACCTGCCCGAGCGGTTCGGCGCCTTCTACATCGCCGAGAGCGGCGCCAAGACCGTGCCCGTCATGATCCACCGGGCCATCTGCGGCTCGATGGAGCGCTTCGCCGGCATCCTGATCGAGCATTTTGCCGGACACTTCCCGCTCTGGCTGGCGCCGGTGCAGGCGATGATCTGCACCATCACGGGCGAGGCGGACGACTATGCCAGGACCGTGCACCAGGCCCTGCTGAAGGCGGGGCTGCGGGCGGAGATCGACCTTCGCAACGAGAAGATCGGCTACAAGGTGCGCGAGCACTCGCTGACCAAGGTCCCGGTGATCCTGGCGGTCGGCAAGCAGGAGGCGGCCGAGAAGACCGTGTCGATCCGCCGCCTCGGCACCCAGGGCCAGACGCCGAGCACGCTGCAGGAGGCGATCGCCAGCCTCGCGGCGGAAGCAACGCCCCCAGACCTGGCGCGAGCCCGGGCCTGATCAGCCGCACGGGACGGCCCCGACCGCCGCCCCGTGCATCCTGTGGATCGTTGTGGATCATCGATCGCCCGGGCATGCGGCCGCGCGGCCATGGTACATCTGACGGCCGACGAATCGATGGTGATCGCATGCCCCCGACCCTCGAAGCCACCATCCACCGCATCGACCCTGCCGGCCAGCAGCCCGCGTACCGGCAGGCGCCGCACAATGTCGAGGCGGAGCAGGCGCTGCTCGGCGCCATCCTGGTCAACAACGAGGCCTATTACCGCGTCTCGGACTTCCTGCTGCCGCAGCACTTCTTCGACCCGCTGCATGCCAAGGTGTTCGAGATCACCACCAGCCTGATCCGCGGCGGCAAGATCGCCACGCCCATCACCCTCAAGACCTTCCTGGGCCCGGACCAGGAGATCGCCGGCGGCCTGACGGTGGCGCAATATCTGGCGCGCCTCGCCGCCGAGGCGACGACCGTGATCAATGCCGGCGACTACGGCCAGACCATCTACGATCTCGCCATCCGCCGGGCCCTGATCGGCATCGGCGAGGACGTCGTCAACCTCGCCTATGACGCGCCGGTGGACATGGCGCCCCAGTCGCAGATCGAGGATGCCGAGCGCCGGCTCTACGAGCTCGCCGAGAGCGGGCGCTCGGACGGCGGCTTCGCCCGCTTCTCCGAGGCGCTGAAGGATGCCATCGACATGGCCTCCGCCGCCTATCAGCGCGACGGCAATCTCTCGGGCGTGGCGACCGGGCTCGACGACCTCGACCGGATGATGGGCGGCCTGCAGCCCTCGGACCTCATCATCCTCGCCGGCCGCCCGGCCATGGGCAAGACGTCGCTCGTCACCAACATCGCCTTCAACATCGCCAAGACCTATCGCTACGAGGTGCAGCCGGACGGCGCGCACAAGACCGTCGACGGCGGCTCGGTCGGCTTCTTCTCGCTGGAAATGTCGTGCGAGCAGCTCGCCACCCGCATCATCGCCGAGCAGGCCAGCGTGCCCTCCTACAAGATCCGGCGCGGCGATCTGATGGAGGAGGAGTTCTCCCGCCTCGTCATCGCCAGCCAGGAGATGCAGAACCTGCCGCTCTATATCGACGATACCGGCGGCATCTCCATCGCCCAGCTCGTCGCCCGCGCCCGCCGCCTCAAGCGCCAGCGCGGCCTCGACCTCCTGATCATCGACTATATCCAGCTGCTCTCCGGCGCCGCCAAGAAGGGCGACAACCGCGTCCAGGAGATGACCGAGATCACCACCGGACTGAAGGCCCTGGCCAAGGAGCTGGCCGTGCCGATCATCGGACTGTCGCAGCTCTCGCGCCAGGTCGAGAGCCGCGACGACAAGCGCCCGCAGCTCTCGGACCTGCGCGAATCCGGCTCCATCGAGCAGGACGCCGACGTGGTGATGTTCGTCTACCGCGAGGAATATTACCTCAAGAACAAGATGCCGAAGGAAGGCACGCCGGAGTTCTTCACCTGGCAGGCCGAGATGGAGGCGATCGCCGGCCACGCCGAGGTGATCATCGGCAAGCAGCGCCACGGGCCGACGGGCACGGTGAAGCTGCAGTTCGACGCGGACATCACCCGCTTCTCCAACCTCGCGCGGCCGGACCATCTGCCGGACCGGATGTGAGGCGCGGCCGGGCACATCGCCGGCGGGAGCACCCAGCCATGACGTCCACCAGGCCATGATCCCCGAAGCCGAAGCCGGCGCCAGGCTGACGATCGACCTCGCGGCGATCGCCGCCAACTGGCGGGCCCTGGCGCGCCGCGCGCCAGGGCCCGAATGCGGCGCGGCGGTCAAGGCCGACGCCTACGGCCTCGGCATCGCCGCCGCCGTGCCGGCGCTGCGCAAGGCGGGCTGCCGCACCTTCTTCGTCGCCTTTCCGGGGGAAGGCGCCGCAGTGCGGGCCGCCGCGCCGGACGCGGTCGTCTACGTGCTGAACGGCCTGGTCGCCGGGCGGGGCGAGGCCTATGCCGCCCACGACCTCAGGCCGGTGCTCGGCTCGCTGGAGGAAATCGCGGAATGGTCGGCGTTCCAGCACGCGACGGGGTGGGGCGGCGGCGCGGCGCTGCACGTCGACACCGGCATGACGCGGCTCGGCCTCCGGCTTGAGGAAGCGCTCGCCCATGCCGCCGCCCTGCCCCCGTTCAGCCTGGTGATGAGCCATTTCGCCTGTGCCGACCAGCCCGCTCACCCGCTCAACACCCGCCAGATCGCGGCTTTCCGGCAGGTGCGGGCCGCGTTTCCCGGCACGCCGGCCTCGCTGTGCAATTCCTCCGGCCTGTTCCTGCCGGACGACCTCGGCTTCGACCTGGTGCGGCCCGGCATCGCCCTCTACGGCGGCAACCCCACGCCAGGCCGACCCAACCCGATGGCGCCGGTCGTCAGGCTCGAAGCGCGGGTGATCGCCGTGCGCACGGCCCGGGCCGGCGAATGCGTCGGCTACGGCGCGACCTGGACCTGTCGCGCGCCCGGGCGGTTCGCCATCGTCGGGGTCGGCTATGCCGACGGCTTTCTGCGTGCCGGCTCCTCCGCCGACGACCGGGACGGCGCCCTCGCCCGGGTCGCCGGACATCCCTGCCGCGTCGCCGGGCGCATCTCCATGGACCTCACCGCCATCGACGTCGGCGCCCTGCCCGAGGACGCGGTGCGGCGCGGCGACTGGGTCGAGCTGATCGGCGACGGGCTTGGGATCGACGAGGTCGGGCGGCGCGCGGGCACCATCGGCTACGAGGTTCTCACCAGCCTCGGACGCCGCTATAACAAGCGCGTGACCGGCGGATAGGACCATGCTCGACCATATCGGCTTTCCCGTCTCGGACCTCGCGCGCTCGCGTGCGTTCTACGTCGCGGCGCTGGCACCGCTGGGTTTCGGCGTGCAATGGGAGGTGACGCCCGAGATGAGCGGCGGCGACAGCCATGTCGGCTTCGGCCCGCCGGGCCGGCCGCATTTCTGGATCGGCACGGGCCGGCCGCTGCAGGGGCGGCTGCATGTCGCGCTCGTCGCCGTCGACCGGCCGGCGGTCGATGCCTTCCATGCGGCGGCGCTCGCCGCCGGGGGAACCGACAACGGCCCTCCCGGCATCCGCGCCCATTATCATCCCGACTATTACGGAGCCTTCGTGCTCGATCCCGACGGGCACAATGTCGAGGCGGTCTGCCATAGACCCGCCTGAGCCGGCGCCGGGGAGTCGGGCGCCGCGCCTGGCTATTTCTGCGTCAGGAGCTTGGTGCCGAAATTGGTGACGAAAGAGCGGGCCTTGTCGGTCATCATCGACAGGACCCATGGCAGCGTCATGGTCAGCGTCACGTCCTCCGCGCCGACATCGACCGTGCCGCGCAGGCTCTGCTTCAAGGCGCTGACCTGGAAATCGAGATGGTTGCCGTTCCAGGTCTCCTCGTCGAGCGAGCCATAGGCGGCGTATTTCACCTTGGCCTTTCCGATCCCGACCTGGATCCGGCGCAGGGCTTCCGCCTGGCCGAGACTGTGAGGCACGGAAACAACGAGCGGCTTCGACATTACAGGCTCCGAGTGGGGAATATGGCGGCGCACCATAATGGCCATTGCCGCGCGATGCCACCTCCCCTCGCATCGCACCGAGCTTGATGCTAGAGGCTGCGGCGAATCCGTGCGTCCGTCCCCGACACGGACGCGCAAGCGGCAGCGGACATGGCCAAACGCTCCATCTCGTACATCTGCCAGAACTGCGGCGCGGTCTATCAGCGCTGGCAGGGCAAGTGCGATGCCTGCGGCGAATGGAACACCATCGCCGAGGAGACCGCGGCCGTGGCGTCCGTCCCCTCCTCGCAGCGCCCGCGCTCGCGCGGACGGGTGTTCGCGCTGGAGGCGCTGACCGGCGAGACCGGCGAGGCGCCGCGGCTGGTGTCGACCATCGGCGAGCTCGACCGCGTCACCGGCGGGGGCTTCGTGCGCGGCTCGGTGCTGCTGCTCGGCGGCGATCCGGGCATCGGCAAGTCGACGCTGCTGATCCAGAGCTGCGCCGCCCTGGCGCGGGCGGGTCATCGCATCGTCTACATCTCGGGCGAGGAGGCGACGGCGCAGGTCCGGCTCAGGGCCGAACGCCTCGCCCTCGCCGACGCGGCGGTGGAGCTCGCCTCGGAAACCGCGGTCGAGGATATCCTGGCCACGCTGGAGCACGGGCCGGCGCCGCGCCTGGTGGTGATCGATTCGATCCAGACCATGTGGACCGACACGGTCGAATCGGCTCCCGGCACGGTGACGCAGGTGCGCGGCTCGGCGCAGGCGCTGATTCGCTACGCCAAGCGCAGCGGCGCCAGCGTCATCCTGGTCGGCCACGTCACCAAGGACGGGCAGATCGCCGGCCCCCGGGTGGTCGAGCACATGGTCGACGCCGTCCTGTCCTTCGAGGGCGATGCCGGCCGCGACTTCCGCATCCTGCGCGCCATCAAGAATCGTTTCGGGCCGACCGACGAGATCGGCGTGTTCGAGATGACCGGGCTCGGCCTGCGGGAGGTCACCAATCCCTCCGCCCTGTTCCTGTCGCAGCGCGACCTCGGCACGCCGGGCACCGCGGTCTTCGCCGGCATGGAGGGCACGCGCCCGATCCTGGTGGAGATCCAGGCCCTGGTGGCGCCGACGACGCTCGGCACGCCCCGCCGCGCGGTGGTCGGCTGGGACACGGCGCGCCTGTCCATGGTGCTCGCCGTGCTGGAAGCCCATTGCGGCGTGCGGCTCGGCGGCCACGACGTCTATCTCAATGTCGCCGGCGGCCTGCGCATCCAGGAGCCGGCGGCGGACCTGGCGGTGGCGGCAGCGCTGGTGTCCTCGCTCACCGGCGCCTCGCTCGCCGCCGACGGCGTATTCTTCGGCGAGGTCTCGCTGTCGGGCTCGATCCGGCCGGTCGCCCATGCGGGAGCGCGGCTGAAGGAAGCGGCCAAGCTCGGCTTCCAACGCGCCTCGGGCCCGGTGCCCGCCAGCGAATCGGCTGCCGATGGCGGGCTCCTCATCGACGGCGTCACCTCGCTCGCCACGCTGGTCGCCACCATCGCGGCCTCGGGGGAGAGCCAGCGGCGGGGTGCACGCGCCGTGCGCCAGGGAGCCTGACCGGCTGGGGCGCGCGACCGACGCAAGGGCACGCCGGAGATTTGGCCACATTGTCAAGCAATGGTTGATGGCCCGCCGGGCGCGTGCCAAAGCGGGTGACTGCTGCCGGACGCACGGCTATAGAGGGCACGAACCGGGCCCGGCCGCCCATTCCATCAAGGACCAGCCTCTCGATGCCCGTTACGCTGCTCGATCTGATCGTCGTCGGTGTCATGCTGATCTCGGCGCTGCTCGCCATGGTGCGCGGGTTCACGCGGGAGGTGCTGTCGATCGCCGCATGGGTCGCTGCCGCGGCGGCAGCGCTCCTGCTGTTCCAGCACGTGCAGCCCTTCCTCGATCCCTACATCAAGAACCCCACCGTCGCTCAGCTCGCGTCCGGCGCGGCCGTGTTCCTGGTGACGCTGATCGTCGTCTCCTTCATCACCATCCGCATCTCCGACATGATCCTCGACAGCCGCATCGGCGCGATCGACCGGACGCTCGGATTCATCTTCGGCGCCGCCCGCGGCCTGCTGCTCGCCATCGTCGCCTTCCTGTTCTTCGCCTGGCTGGTGCCGGACAAGTCGCAGCCGGTCTGGGTGCAGGACGCCAAGTCCAAGCAGCTGCTGCTCTCGGGCGGCAGCTGGCTGATGGGCCTGCTGCCCAGCGACCCGGAGAGCACGATCCTGAAGCGGCTCAGGGCGCAGGATCTGCTGCCGGGCGACAACCAGGACGCCGATCCGGACGCGGCGCCGCCGCAGCCGTCGGCGCCGCAGACCCAGCCGGCCGAGCCCGCGCCGGCTCCGACGCCGCCCGCCAAGCCCGCACCGGCGAACTGAGGGCTTGCCCGAACGGAGATTGCACGCCACATCACGGTTGGATGACAAGGGGATTGCCGACGTGAGCGAAGCGACCCGGCCCGACGACGGCCTCGACATCGACCTGGACGGCGACACGCTGCGCGAGGAGTGCGGCGTGTTCGGCATTTTCGGGCACCCGGAGGCGGCCGCCATCACGGCTCTCGGCCTGCACGCGCTGCAGCATCGCGGCCAGGAGGCTGCTGGCATCGTCGCCTTCGACGGCAAGCGCTACCATTCCGAGCGCCGCCTGGGGCTGGTCGGCGACACCTTCTCCAAGCGCGACGTGATCGAGCGCCTGCCAGGCAGTGCCGCCATCGGCCATGTGCGCTATTCCACCACCGGCGAGACCATCCTGCGCAACGTCCAGCCGCTCTTCGCCGAGATCCAGGCCGGCGGCTTCGCGGTGGCGCACAACGGCAACCTCACCAACGGCCTGACGCTGCGGCGCGAGCTGATCCGCAAGGGCGCCATCTGCCAGTCGACCTCGGACACCGAGGTGATCCTGCACCTCGTCGCCCGCTCGCAGCGCGAGCGCTTCATCGACCGCTTCATCGACGCCCTGTTCCAGCTCGAAGGCGCCTATGCCTTCGTCGGCCTCACCAACAAGAAGCTCGTGGGCGCGCGCGACCCGCTCGGCATCCGCCCGCTGGTGCTGGGCGAGCTCGACGGCCATTACATCCTCGCCTCCGAGACCTGCGCGCTCGACATCATCGGCGCCCGCTTCATCCGGGACGTCGAGAACGGCGAGATCGTCGTCATCACCGAGAGCGGCGTGGAATCGATCAAGCCCTTCCCGCGCATGCCGGCCCGGCCCTGCATCTTCGAGTACATCTATTTCGCCCGGCCGGACTCGGTCGTGCACGGCCGCAACGTCTACCAGGTGCGCAAGCGCTTCGGCGCCGAGCTCGCCGCCGAGAGCCTGGTCGAGGCCGACGTCGTCGTGCCGGTGCCCGATTCCGGCGTGCCGGCGGCCATCGGCTTCGCCCAGGCGGCCGGGCTGCCCTACGAGCTCGGCATCATCCGCAACCATTATGTCGGACGCACGTTCATCCTGCCGACCCAGGCGATGCGCGAGGTCGGCGTGCGCATGAAGCTCAGCGTCAACCGCGCCGTCATCGAGGGCAAGCGTATCGTGCTGGTCGACGATTCCATCGTGCGCGGCACCACCTCGGTGAAGATCGTCCGCATGATGCGCGAGGCCGGCGCGCGAGAGGTGCATTTCCGCATCTCCTCCCCGCCGATCACCCATCCCGACTATTACGGCATCGACACGCCTGACCGGACCAATCTCCTGGCCGCGCAGAAGTCGCTGGCGGAGATGCGCGACTATGTCGGCGCCGACAGCCTCGCGTTCCTCTCCGTCGAAGGCATCTACCGCGCCTGCGGCTATGAGCGGCGCGATCCGGTCCGCCCGCAATTCACCGACCATTGCTTCACGGGCGACTATCCGACCTTTCTCACCGACGTGATCGGCGAGAGCGCCAAGCAGCAGCTGTCCCTGCTGGCCGAAGCGAGCTGAAGGCGCGGCACGCGCCTTCCGGAATTCGAAGCGCGGGCGACCGGCCCGGCCAAGGCAGCTTCTAAAGTGCAGGCAGGTTCGGGAGAACCTGCTTGGCCACATGGGCTCAAGGGGATCCGGATCATGTCCGAACTGTTCAAGGGCCGCGTCGCCCTGGTCACGGGCGCCTCGCGCGGCATCGGCCGGGCCGCGGCCCTTGCCCTCGCCGCGGCGGGCGCCCATGTCGTCGCGGTCGCCCGAACCGTCGGCGGGCTGGAGGAGCTCGACGACGAGATCCAGGCCAAGGGCGGCACCGCCTCCCTCGTGCCGCTCGACCTCAAGGACGGCGACGGCCTCGACAATCTCGGCTTCCAGCTGTTCGAGCGCTATGGCCGCCTCGACATCCTGGTCGGCAATGCCGGCATCCTCGGCTCGGTCTCGCCACTCGGCCATATCGAGCCGCGGGACTGGGACAATGTCATGGCCGTCAACCTCACCGCCAACTGGCGGCTGATCCGCGCGATGGATCCGTTGCTGCGCCGGTCGGAGGCCGGCCGGGCGCTGTTCGTGACCTCGGGCGCGGCCTGGAAGGCGGCGGCCTACTGGGGCCCCTATGCCGTGTCCAAGGCCGGGCTCGACACGCTGGTGCGCACCTATGCGCACGAGACCGAGAACACCGCCGTGCGCGCCAACCTGCTCTCGCCCGGGCCGATCCGCACGCGCATGCGCGCCGCTGCCATGCCGGGCGAGGACCCGGAGACGCTCCCCCCGCCGGAGGCGGTGACGCCGGCCGTGCTGCGCCTGACCGGCCCCGACTTCGGCGAGACCGGCAAGGTGTTCGATCTGCGCGAAGGCCGCGTGCTGGCGTTCCGCGGGCCGGCGTGATCAGGGCGTGGCCGCGGGCGCCGGACGGCGTACCCAGAAGGCCACCTCCCGGGCGGGATCGGCGAAGGCGAGCGCATAGTCGGCGAGGCTCGCGGCGACCTCGGGATTGGCCTCGATCCAGCCCTCGGCCGAAGGCCCTTCGAGAATGACCACGTCCGGTTTGCCGCGCCGGACATCCTCGACGAAGCCCTGCCTGTCGCGCGCGGCATAGGCGCGCAAGGTCTGGCGCTCGGCCTCGCTCAGGCCGGGATCGGCGAGCCGCGCCGCCGCCGTGGCGGTGACCCACAGGCTGCAGGGGCGCCCGACCCATTGCCCGTCGAGGAGGCGCACCAGCGGATGGCCGGCGGTGAGCTGGGCGGAGACGGCGATCATCCGGGGATGGGGCGGCGCGATGCGCGCGACCTCCTTGGCCAGATCGCCGCCGTCGCTGACGCTGTTGAAATATTGCAGCCCGATCGCCAGCCCCGTCACGAGCAGCGTGCGGACGAGGAGCAGGCGTCCGGCCGCCTCCTTGCCGGATGGGATCGCCGATCGCGGGACGACCGGCACCGCGAGCCAGAGCGCCGCCAGGGCGACGAGAGCCACGGCAGGATATTCGTGATTGACGAAGCCTTTGCCCTGCACGAGATAGGCGAGATAGAACCCCGCCGCGGCGAGCAGCAGCGTGGCGACGGGCGTGGCCGCCATCGGGCGTTGCCCGCCGAGCACGGCGGCCAGCAGCAGGGCGAGCGGCAGGGAGCCATAGCGCAGGACGAGCGCGGCGAAGGGCTCGCGCAGCGGCAGATAGGTCGCGACGGCGAGCGGAAGGCCGTCGGCGAGATAGGCCGGGAAGACCAGCGGGATGGAGGCGGCGTAGAGGGCCAGCACCGCGAGCGCGGCTGCCCATTCGGGCTGCAGGAGGCTGCGGATCGAGCGCGTGCGCCAGAGCAGGAACAGGGCCGGCAGAAGCAGCGCCGCAGCGAAATGCGGCTTGATGGCAAGGGCGATGCCTGCGCCGACCCCGGCGGCGAGAGCAGCGCCGAGACCGATCCCCGCCCGCTCGGCGCGCACCTGCAGGAGGGCCAGCATCGGCAGCAGGGCCAGGAGAGCCCAGTGCTCGCGCTGGGCGAAGGCCTTGGCCGGCAGGATCAGCAGGACGAAGACGGCGCCCGCCGGCAACAGCGCCTGCGCAGCCGGCGACAGGCCCCTGCCGACGGCCAGGATGCGGGCGGCGCCGAAGAGCGAGAGGGCGGCGAGGCCGAAGGTCGCCGCCGCGACCGCCAGCTCCGGGCGAATCGCGAGGGCGCGGGCGAGAGCAGCCCAGGGCAGATAGATCAGGATCGAGGCCGGTGGGTTGGTCTCGACGAAATCGACATAGGGCACGGCGCCGTCGAGCACCCGTTCACACACCGTCAGCAACCAGGAGGTGTCGGCGTTGATCGGAGAGAGTGCGTGCTGAACCACGGCGACCGCGAACAGCAGGAATGCCGGCAAGACGACCCGTCCGGCCGACGCCATCCGACTCCATCCGGTCCCGCCGGCCACCGCCTCGACACGCGCCTCGCCCATGCTCCCCCCCGATCAGATCGCCCGGTCGGCAAATCAGCACGGAAAACCTACGATTTGGTTCGCTTTTCCGGCATTCGGGGCCGCCTGCGCGATCGCAGTGGAAAAATCGACGGCGGAAGGGCTTCGCCGCCGGCAGAACGCCGATCCCACCCGTCTTGTCTTCAAAAAAGTCTCAATTGCTCCTGCATGTTCGTTGCGCCGGGAATGAGGGTACACCCCATGGTCGACACCACGGGTTCAACCGGGCTCGGCCCGGTCCATCACATCAGCAAGCTCGACGTCCGCGAGCTTCGGCCGACCCAGATCACGGTCGGCCTCCGCGAAGTCGCGGAAAAGCGCGAGCAATGGCGCGCCTTGAAGAAGAAGGACCGCAAGGAATTTCTCGACAGCCACCTCGTGCCGGCCGTTCTGGGCCCGAACGGCGCCTTCTACATCACCGACCACCACCATCTCGCGCGCGCCCTGCTCGACGAGGGATGGGATACGGTCTGGGCGGCGGTCCAGGCGGACCTCGGCAACCTCGGCCGCGACGAATTCTGGGTGGTGATGGACCATCGGATGTGGGTCCACCCCTACGACGCGGACGGCATCCGGCGCGACTTCTCGGACGTGCCCAAGCGGATCGCCGCCCTGGTCGACGACCCCTATCGCAGCCTCGCCGGGGAGGTGCGACGGCGCGGCGGCTTCTCCAAGGACACCACACCGTTCAGCGAGTTCCTGTGGGCGGACTTCTTCCGCCGGCGCATCCCGGAATCGCAGCTGCGCGAGGATTTCGTCGGCGCCGTCGCCCTCGCCCTCGAGCTCTGCCACACCCGCGCCGCGATCCATCTGCCCGGCTGGTCGGGCACCCATATCGACGACCGGACATGAGCGCCGACGCCGTCCGCGCGCGCGGCGATTCGACACCCGTCACGACAAGATGAGCGGCATTGCCGCCGACCGCCGGAACAGGGCCCAGCCATGCGCGAAAAGCACATCGTC
Organism: Labrys wisconsinensis; assembly: GCF_030814995.1. Classification (GTDB taxonomy): domain Bacteria; phylum Pseudomonadota; class Alphaproteobacteria; order Rhizobiales; family Labraceae; genus Labrys; species Labrys wisconsinensis. The sequence goes on from NZ_JAUSVX010000003.1 coordinate 86,300, forward strand.
ATCCATAGCCAGGCCCTCGACTTCTGGCTGGCGCGCGGCGCCGTGCTGGCCATCGTCTGTCTCCAGCTGCTGGTCATCAACGACCTGTCCTTCGGCCCGCGCTGGCTGGCGCCTGCGCTCGAGCTGGCGCTGCTGGTGCCGCTGTCGGTCGCCACGGCCTGGACGCAGGCGCAGGTCCGCGACGCGACCGCCGATCACGAATGGAACGCCATCGCCCGCTATCGCGTGCTGATCCGCCGCACCGCCCTGCTGCTCACCGGCATCGTCAGCGTTATGAACTGCGGCGCGCTCGTCGGCCTGGTCCAGGCGCTGCTGCACGGCCATGCCTCGAACGGCACCACGCTGCTGGTCGACGCCCTCAACATCTGGGTCACCAACATCATCGTCTTTGCCCTGTGGTTCTGGAGCACCGACCGGGGCGGCCCGCCGACCTGCGGCCTGGTGAAGCGCGCGCAGGCCGACTTCCTGTTCCCGCAGATGACCTTCACCCAAAGAGAGGCCGGCACCTGGCTGCCCGGCTTCGTCGACTACCTCTATCTCGCCTTCACCAACGCCACCGCCTTCTCGCCCACCGACACCCTGCCGCTGACGCGCAGTGCCAAGCTGCTGATGATGGTGGAATCGATGATCTCGCTGCTGACGGTCGCGCTGGTGGCGGCGCGTGCCGTCAATATCCTCGCGTGAACGGCGGGGCCCTCGGTGGGGCCTTACTGAGCGCCGCTGGTGACGACGTTGACGAGGCCGATCGACAGCGCCTGGCCGTGGAGCGCCTGGGCGAGGATGTCGGGCAGGTCGGTGGCGGCCTGCGGGCTCGTCAGCCCTCGGAGGGCCCGGTGCAGGTCGTCCATCGGCTTGTCGGTCATGACGGCGACGAGGTGCTCGGATCCGAAGGGCGGATCCTTCACCTGCAGCGGCAGGCTGAAGGTCTTGCCGGTCCAGGTCGCGTCGTGCTCCAGGGCGGAATCCGGATAGAGGAACTCGACCTTGCCGTCGGGCGGCAGGTTGAACAGGGTGAGATAGGGATGCGCCGGCTCGGCGAGGCGGACGGTGACCCGCTCGCCGACATGGTGGACCTGGGCGCCTTCGACGATGTCGAACGGCACGATGCCGCGGCCGGCCTCGGCCTGGAGAAAGGCGATGGCCCGCCACTTGGCGACGATGCCGGCCAGGCCTTCCGGCGCGACACCCTCGGCGACGATGCCGGCGACACGCTTTTCCACGGTGCGCCCCGCCACGTCGTAGACGAGATCCGCCGCGGCCTCGTCCTGCACGATCGCCGCGCCCTTGACCTCGGCCGGACCGGCACCGCCGCGATAGGCGAGCTTGAGCGTATCGGCGAGGGCGGCCTGCTCGGCGATCTGGATCGCCTGAGCGATGTCGGCACCGGCCGCCGGCTCCGCTGCAGGCACAGCGGCTGCAGGCCCGGCCGCTGCGGGCCCGGCCGCGGGCACCGTCGCGGGCACGGCCGCGCGCGAGCCGAGCACGACGATCGGGCGCGGCAGAGCCGGCAACGTACGCGGAAACTGCTGATTGTCGGTGCGCTGCTGGATGGTCGCGCGCACGAAAGCGGTGAGCTCCTGCTCGGTGGTGACACCGTGGTGGGCGGCATCCGCAGCGCCTTCCAGGGCGCGTGCGAAGGCATAGGACAACGCCCCGCGCGGCTTGCCGTCGATCTGGATCTCCGGCGAGAGCTGGTCCGCGGCGACCGCCGCCAGGAAGGTGACGCTGTCCGCCTCCGCGATGGTCCGGTCCTGCGAGGGCACGGGCGGCGCGAATTTCACGAGCTCGTCGCGCGAGATCTTGAGCTTGGGGATGGCCCTGTAGGTCAGCCCCATGGTCACGCCGCGGGTCATGCCGCCGGAATGGCAGGAATCGGCGACGAAGACGACGTGGATGCCCTTGTGCTCGGCATCCTTGATCCAGCCCGTCACCTCGTCATCGAGGATCCGGTTCGCCAGTCCCGGCCCCGAGAGGTCGTAGTTGACCATGATGAAGGTCTCGGCCAGGCCGTCGGGATGGTTGTGATCGCCCTTGGCCGCCGGCTCCTGACCGCCATGGCCGGCATAGGTGAAGATCAGGGTGTCGCCGGCCTTGGCCTGCGCCAGCAGGCTGTCCCAGGCCTCCTGCACCTTCTGCCGGGTGACCTCCTTGTCGGTCAGCAGGATCATCCGGTCGACGCCGGCCCCCTGCAGCGCCGTGGCGATGTCCTGGGCATCGTTGACGGCACCGTGCAGCTTGTTGACCGGCGGGTCGTAATCATCGACCCCGACGATCAGGCCGTACCGCGCCGCGGCGGCGGGGCCGGCACAGCCGAGCCAGAAAACCAGGGCGGGAACGGCCAGGGCGAGCCTGGGCAGAGCGCGCGCGAGCGATGTCGTCATCGAAGCCTATCCGTCTCGCCCCCAGTGTGGACGATCATGGCCAATCATGTCGAATCTGCGCCTTGAGCCGCGCCGGCCGCCCTCGCCGAGGTTGCATTGTTTCCCCCGGCACAGCAACCCCGTCGGTCGTGCCGGCGTCGGTGGCCGGTGGAGCTGAAAGCCGCTCCTGTTTCCGCTAGTGTCCGCCTGGACCATCCCGGAGATCCGCGTCATGGCTGCCTATGTCGCCCTGCTGCGCGCCGTCAATGTCAGCGGCACCGGCAAATTGCCGATGGCAGCGCTCAGGGCGGCCTGCGAAGCGGCGGGGCTCGAGCGCGTCTCGACCTATATCGCCAGCGGCAACATCGTCTTCTCGAGCCCGCAGACCGCCGCCACGGTCAAGACCCTGATCGCCGGCCTCCTGCACGAGCGCTTCGGCCTGACGAAGAACCACGTGCTGGTGCGCACGCCGGAGAAGCTCGCGCAGGCGATCGCTGCCAACCCGTTCGCGGACGCCGCCGCGACGCGGCCCAACCTGCTGATGCTCACCTTCCTCGACGGGCCTGCCGCCGAGGGGGCGGCGCAGCGGCTCGCCGACCATCGCGGCCCCGAGCGGCTGCATCTCGATGGCGAGCACCTCTATATCGACTATGCCGAGGGCGTAGCCCGCTCCAAGCTGACGCCGGCCTTCCTCGATCGGGCTCTGCAGGTGCCGGCCACGGCCCGCAACTGGAACACCGCCAACACGCTCCTGGGCATGGTACGGGCTCTGGAGGCGTGACCGTGGCGGTGCACCTCGCGCTGCTGCGCGCGATCGGGCCGGCGACCCACGCGAAGATGTCGATGCAGGACCTGCGCCAAGCCTGCCGGGCCGAGGGTCTCGGCACGGTCGCGACCTACATCCAGACCGGCAACCTCATCATCGGGAGCGAGTTGCCGCCGAATGCCGTGCAGGCGGCCGTCGAGAGGGCCCTGCTCCGGTTCGGGCTGACCAACCGGGTGGTGATCCGCGCGCCCGCTGCGCTCGCCGCGGTCCTGGTGGAGAACCCGTTTCCCGAGGCGGCCGCGACCCGACCGAGCGATCTGTGCGTCTGCTTCCTGGCGGAACCGGTTCCCGCGGCGCTCCTGGCACGGCTCGACGGGCATGCCGGGCCCGAACGGATCCGGCTGGTCGGCGCACGGGACCTTTGTGTCGACTATCCCGCCGGCGTCACCGGCTCGAAGCTGACGCCGGGCGTGATCGAACGCAGGCTCTCCACGCCACTGACCGCGCGCAATTGGAACACGGTCGGCAAGCTCTCGGCTCTGGCAGGACCGGCCTGAAAAGCCGGCCGCTCACTCCGCGACGACCAGGTCGACCCGCGCTGCCTCCAGCGCCTGAGCAAGATCATCGGGCGGGCGGGCGTCGGTGACCAGCACGTGGATCTTGTCCAGCGGCACCACCTTGGCGAAGGCGTGGTGCCCGAACTTGCTGGAATCGGCGACGATGATGGTGCGGCGCGCGGCGGCGATCATGCCCGACATCATGCCGGCCTCGGCGAGATGGCTGGTCGAACAGCCGTCAGGCGTGATGCCGCCGACCCCGATCACCGCGGTATCGGCATGGATCGCCTGGGCGCCGACCAGGGCCACCGGTCCGAGGGTGATCTGGGCGCCGCTGCGGATCTCGCCGCCGATGAGATAGAGGTTGCGGATGGCCTGCGGCGGCACGGCCGCCGGCAGGCTGAGATTGTTGGTGACGATGGTCAGCCGCGACCGTGCGCCGAGGCCGGCGGCGAAGGCCAGCGTGGTCGAGCCGCCGTTCACGATCAGCGTCTCGCCGTCGTAGATCAGCTTGGCGGCGGCGCGGCCGATGCTGCTTTTTGCGCTGTGTTGTGCGTGCATGCGCTGATCGAACGGCATATCTGCCGCCGCAAGGTTATCGGCGGGCACGGCACCGCCATGAATGCGGCTGAGAAAGCCCTGCTCAGCCAAGATGTCGAGATCTCTGCGGATCGTGTCCAGAGAAACGTCGAACTTGGCGCTCATCTCGGCCACGGTGATCTGGCCGCTTTGCCTGGCGAAGCGGAGAATCTCGGCTCTCCTCTTTGCAGGGAGCGCGGAATCTCCAAAAACTTGCTCGAAATCAGCAGTGCTCATGACGCCTCTTGCCGGAAGACCCGCCGGCGGACCACTCACGCCATACCGTAGCACGCTTGAAGCCCACTCAAAAGACGCAATTTCTCGCACTCAATCTCCACAGAAATTGCTTGACGATGCGTCTTTATGCTGTTTTCGTCTCGCTCGTCGATGAGCCCAAGCCCCGCCAGAAGAGGGGGCGGCCCAATCACGGGAGAAAACGCATGTCGGATAGCAACGATCGGGAGTCGAAGACCGCGTGGAAGCCCGCGCATCGCATCGCACGGCGCCAGTTCCTGAAGGCGACCGCGCTGGCCGCCGGCGGCCTGCTCGCCGCGCCGGCCGTGCTGCGCCATATCGAGGTGGCGCAGGCCGCGGACAGGACGGAGATTTCCTTCGCCAGCGCCAAGTTCTTCGGCAAGAGCACCGTGGCGCAGGTCGTCGAGGCCTTCAACCAGTCGCAGGGCAAGATCCTGGTCAAGTACGACGAGCTGCCGCCGCCCAGCGCCTCGACCGAGGTGCATCAGGGGCTGGTGCAGCGCCTGGCCAAGAAGGACGGCACGCCGGACGTGTTCACGCAGGACGTGGTCTGGATCGCCGAGTTCGCCGGCGCCGGCTGGGCGCTGCCGCTCGACGAGTACGTTTCCGCCGACGAGGCGGGCCAGTACTTCCCGGGCGTGCTGGCGGCCTGCCGCTGGAACGGCAAGCTCACCGCCCTGCCCTGGTTCGTCGATTCCGGCATGCTCTACTATCGCACCGACCTCCTGAAGGAGATCGGCGCCGGCGTTCCCGAGACGTGGGACCAGCTCGTCGCCGCCGCGCAGGCCCTGATGAAAGCCGGCAAGGCCAAGATCGGCTTTTCCTGGCAGGCCAAGCAGGCCGAGGTGCTGATCTGCGACCTCGTCGAGTTCGTCACCTCCAACGGCGGCGCCATCCTCGGGCCGGACGGCAAGACGGTCGAGATCACCAAGCCGGCCGCGGTCGAGGCGGTGCAGTTCATGTACGACACCATCGCCAAGCACAAGATCAGCCCGCCGGACGTGCGCAGCTGGGACGAGGAGCCCTCGCGTGCGCCCTTCACCGGCGGCGACGCGGCCTTCCTGCGCAACTGGTCCTATGTCCATCCCATCGCCGAGGATCCGAAGTCGTCCTCCATCGCCGGCAAGGTCGGCGTCGCGCCGCTGCCGCACTTCGCCAAGGGCAAGAGCGCGGCGTGCCTCGGCGGCTACCAGTACGGCGTCAATGCCGCGACAAAGAACCGCGACGCGGCGATCGAGTTCCTGAAATGGCTGTCGAGCCCGGAGACGCAGCTGCGCTTCGCCGTCGAGCTCGGACTCGCGCCGAGCCGGCCGGGCGTGTTCGATTCCGCCGAGCTCGGCAAGGCCCAGCCGTTCATGCAGACGCTGAAGCCGGTCTTCGTCGGCGCGACGGCGCGGCCGGTCACCCCGAAATACGCCCAGGTGACGCTGGCGCTGCAATCGGCGGTGTCCAAGGCCGTGACCCACGGCAACGTCGCCGAGGCGCTCGGCGAGGCCAGGCGCAAGCTCGAGCAGATCGTCGCCTGATGGCCCAGTCGGTCCCCGTCCCGGAGCGGGCGCTGCGGAAACGGAGCGCGCAGGAGGTGCGCAGGGGCTGGAGCGGTCGCTTCACCCCTCTCCTCTTCCTCGTTCCGGCTGCCGTCGCCCTCGCCTCGGTCTCGGTCTACCCGATCCTCGACGGGGTCCGGCTGTCGCTCCGCGATACGCTGCTCTCGACCCAGGACGACAATTTCGTCGGCCTGGCCAACTATGCGGCGCTGGCCGAGGACGACCAGTTCTGGTCGGCCTGGCAGCACACGCTCGCCTTCACAGCCGCTTCGACCCTCCTGGAGACGCTGCTGGGCCTCGGCATGGCGCTGGTGCTCTACGAGCCGTTCCGCGGCCGCGGCGCCGTGCGCGCCGCCATGCTGATCCCCTGGGCCATCCCGACGGTGGTGACCTCCAAGATGTTCGGCTGGCTGTTCGACGGCCAGCATGGCGTGATCAACTGGCTGCTCGTGCAGGCGGGGCTGATCTCCGACTACGTCAACTGGTACGGCTCGCCCGATACCGCCTTCGCCTCGATCATCGCGGCCGACGTCTGGAAGACCGCGCCCTTCATGGCGCTCCTGCTGCTGGCCGGCCTGCAGACCATCCCGCATTCCCTGGTCGAGGCGGCGCGCATCGACGGCGCCGGCCCCTGGCAGGCCTTCTGGCACGTGCGGCTGCCCCTGCTGCTTCCCACCCTGCTGATCGCCGGCATGTTCCGTGCCCTCGACGCCTTCCGCATCTTCGACCTCGTCTATGTCTTGACCGGCGGTGGCCCGGCCGATTCCACCGAGGTGCTCTCGACACTCACCTACAAGACGCTGTTTTCCGGCCTGCAGTTCGGCTACGGCAGCGCGCTTGCGAGCGCCATGTTCCTGACCGAGGCGGTGCTCGCCGCCGGGTTCGGCATCTACATCGTCCGCCGCATGCGGCAGGCCAACGGGTGAGGCGCGACCATGGCCGCATCCCTCCGGGCTCGTGCCCTCCTCTCCCGCGCTGCCCTCCACGTGGCGGCGGCCCTGATCGTCGTCTGGTCGGCGGCGCCCTTCCTCTGGCAGATCTCGACCAGCTTCCAGGAGGACCGCCTCCTCACCGCGCCGACGCCGAGCCTGATCCCCTGGCCGGGGACGCTCGACCATTTCCGCAACATCTTCGTGGAGAAGCAGTTCCACCTCTACATCGTCAACTCGCTGATCGTCGCCGGCGCCACGGCGCTCTCCTGCCTCGTCATCGGCGCGCTCGCCGCCTTCGCCCTGTCGCGGTTCCGGCTCGCCAACCGGTTCGGCATCCTCGGCCTGATCCTGTCGGTGTCGATGTTCCCGCAGATCGCCATCGTGGCGCCGCTCTACCTGATCGCCTCGTCGATCGGGCTGATGAACACCTACACGGTGCTGATCATCATCTATCTCGCGCTCGGGCTGCCGCTGGTGATCTGGGTGCTGTTCGGCTATTTCGAGACTATCCCCCGCGAGATCGACGAAGCCGCCATCATCGACGGCGCCGGCCCGCTGCGCCTCCTCGTCTCGGTGATCGTGCCGATGTCCCTGCCCGGCTTCGTCACCACCGGGCTCCTCGCCTTCATCATGGCGTGGAACGAATTCATGTTCGCGCTCGCCTTCACCTCCGGCGCTGCGCGCCAGACCATCCCGGTCGGCATCGCCAACTTCACCAACCTGTTCTACGTGCCCTGGGGCGACGTCGCCGCCGCGTCGGTGGTCGTCACCGTGCCGCTCGTCGCCCTGGTGCTGGCCTTCCAGCGCTACATCATCGCGGGCCTGACCCAGGGAGCGGTCAAGGAATGACGCGCACATCCGCCGCTTTCGAGGACACCTGGCGCGAGGCCTATGCGCGTCTTGCAGCGGAGGTGCCACGCCTCGCCGCCGCGGCGAGGCCGCTGCTGGCCGGCTTCGCCGCCTGCGTCGACAAGCTGCTCGACCTGCACGAGATCGCGCCGCGTCTTGCAGAGCACCCCGAGGCACCGGCACGACGCTTCCTCGAGGCGCTGATGACGCGGGCCGCAGCCGGCCGCGGCGGCGAGATCCTGGTGGACTGGCCGGCCGGCCCGGCCTTCCTCGCCCCGCTGGCGCAAGGCAGCGCTCTCGGCGGCACCGCGGCGCAGGCCGCCTGGGCCCTGGCCCGGCTCGGCGCGCCGGCGATCATCGCGCTGGGCGACCGCAGCGCCGACCAGCTCGCGGTGCTCGATCCGGCGACATGGCTCGCCGACGGCGACGGCAAGCTGCGGCGAGCCGGCGAGACGGCACCGGAGGGTGAAGGCAAGCCGGCTCACTACATCGTCGAGTATACGGCCGGCCGGCCCCTGCCCGGCCTTGTCCCGACGCGCTCGACCCGCATCATCGTCCGCTTCGCCGACGAGGACATCGAGCGCGATGCGGCCTTCCGGGCCTATGGCCGCGGCCACGGTGCTGGCGCCGGCGCAGCGCTGCTGTCGGGGCCCAATGCCGTGCCGCCCGGCCCGCTGGAGGCGGCGCTGGACGAGCTGGCGGATGCAGCGGCGGAATGGCGCGCGGCCGGCATCGGCCTCGTCCATCTCGAGCTCGGCGAATTCGCCATGCCCGGCACGCGGGAGGCCGTGCTGGAGCGTCTCGCCGGCAGCGTCACCTCCGTGGGCATGAACCGCAGCGAGCTGCGCTCGCTGATGCCCGGCGTCGACGAGCGGGAGGCCTTGGCCGCCCTGGCCTGGAAGCTCGGGGCGCGACGCGCGGTCATGCATGCGGACGAATGGGCGCTGGCGGCGACGTGCGGCGATCCCGACATCGAGCGTGACGCGCTGGCGGCAGGCTGCCTGCTCGCCTCGGCCCGGGCGCAGGCGGGGCGCCCCGTCGGCGCCCCGAAGGCCACGGACGACGCGGCCTTCCTGCCGCCGCCGGTGCCGCTCGTGGAACGGCGCGACGGCTGGAGCTTCGTCGCCTGCCCTGCCCCCTATCTCGCGCAGCCACGCTCCACCATCGGCCTCGGCGACACCTTCACCGCCGGCACCATGCTGGTGCACTGCCAGCCGCAACACCAGCCGATCCTCGCCGGGCTCGACGCGGCGGCCGGCCCCTTCCCGCTTCCCGCATGAGGAGAGGGCCCATGGCCGTGACCAGCCCACGACGCATCGGCGAAACCTTTGCCTTCCCCCGACACGACCGCCCTGCCGGTCGTCTTCCGCCCCCCCACCCCCCAAGGCACCCAGGACCAAGGAGCGCCCGATGACCCGCATGGACGACAAGCTCGCCCGCATCAGAGCCGGCAATTACCGCAAGGGCGATTTCATCATCGCCGACGCCAAGGACGGCGACATGTCCAACCCGATCCCGGCAACCGGCCCGCTGCGCGGCTCGGACGGCAGCGTCACGCGCTTTCGCACCCGTGCCGAGTTCCTGGAGCAGATCACCGCGCTGATCCGCCAGGACCTGCTCGACATCATGCTGGTCTCGGCCTCGAACCTGGAGCTCCTGCAGGAGGCCGGCGCCTTCAAGGGCAGCGCCATCGAGCCGGCGTTCCGCGCCAACGACACCACCGACATCTGGGGCGCGCGGCCGAACGGCTACGGCAAGCTCGGGCCCTCGCGCCCGTTCCGCACCCCGTCGCTGAAGCGCATCGCCGAGGCCGGCATCGGCGATCTCGGCCTCTATTCCGTGACCTTCGTCAACGACCTCGATGCGGACCTGCGCTCGCTGGAAGCCTTCACCGCCTTCCGCGAGGACGCGGCCGCCAACGGCATCCGCTACTTCCTGGAAGTGTTCAACCCGAACATCGATTGCGGCCTGCCTGCGGAGGCGATCCCGCACTTCGTCAATGATTGCCTCGCCCGCTGCCTCTCCGGTGTCCTGAAGCGCGACCGGCCGCAATTCCTGAAATATCCCTACAACGGAGCGAAGGCGCTGGACGAGCTGGTGTCCTACGATCCGGGGCTGGTCGTCGGCGTGCTCGGCGGTGGCGCCGGCACGACCCGCGACACGTTCGAGCTGCTCTACCAGGCGGAGAAGTACGGCGCCCGCGTTGCCCTGTTCGGCCGCAAGATCAACCTGGCGGAGAGCCAGCTCGACATCGTGCGCTTCATGCGGGCGGTCGCCGACGGCGAGATGAAGCCGCTGGAGGCGGTGCAGGCCTATCACGGCGTGCTGCGCGACAAGGACATCCCGCCGGTGCGCGCTCTGGAGGACGACAGCCAGGTCACGGAGGCGGTGCTGAAGCCGGCCGCGTCGGCCTGACGGCGTCCGGACTGGGTGGAGTTGATCCGCCTCCCCGTGAACAGCCTCGTGGGGAGGCGGACGTGCGTCTTGCTGTCGACGCCCAAAATGACTAGTTATTTGACTAGACATTTCAGGCGAACGAAACACCGATGAAGAGTTGGCCGGTCCAGGACGCCAAGGCTCGCTTCAGCGAGCTCCTCGACACTTGCCTGAGAGAAGGTCCTCAGTTGGTGACGAAGCGCGGAGCGGATACGGCGGTGCTGGTTCCGATCCAGGATTGGCATCGCCTGCAGCAGTCCGCCCGCCCGACGCTGAAAGATCTGTTGCTGGCGCAAACGCCGCGCGGCGACATGCCCCTGCCGCAGCGCGGCCGCCTGCATCGCCGCCCTCCCGGCAACGTCGAGTGACGGCGGTGTACCTTCTGGACACGAATGTCGTTTCCGAACTTCGCCGCCTGCGTCCGCACGGAGCGGTGCTGAAATGGCTCCAAGGCATCGATGACGCCGATCTTCACCTCTCTGCGGTGACCATCGGCGAGATACAGGCGGGAATCGAGATAGCTCGGGAGCAGGACGGCGGCAAAGCCACCGAAATCGAGGCCTGGCTGGAGCAGGTCGCAGCAACATTCAATGTCCTGCCGATGGACGCTCGCGCATTCCGCTGCTGGGGACGGCTCATGCATCGCCGATCCGATCATCTGGTCGAGGACGCGATGATCGCGGCGACGGCACAGGTGCACGATCTCATCGTTGCAACCCGGAACGTCCGAGACTTTGACCCGTTCGGCGTTCGGACCTTCAATCCATTCGTCGCCTCGCCGTGAACATCATCGCCTCGGAGACCACATTGGTATCGAGGAGAATCATTCAAAGCGCACCGGCTCGGCTGGGGCCTTGTGGCGATCGAACGCCAGATCATCATCACGCAGGCCGGCGCGACGGCCGATCTCGGCCAGGAGCATGCCGAGCTTGACCCGATCCTGCGAACGCACGGCATTCTCGAGGATGTCCCGGATTTCCGCTTCCGTGCTCCGGCCGTGCTGGGCCGCTCGGAGCTTGAGTGCGCGGTGAGTCGCCTCAGGCAAATTTCTGATGGTGACGGCAGGCATTGATATCAGCCCCTGCTATTCCGCATCAATGATATCGTACGGTTCCGTTTGATATCAATATCTGACCCCGAGATCCTTCGTCTATTCGGCAGCGAGGCTGCGGCGGCGGTCGTGGGCGTCGTCGGCATAGTAGGCGCGCTTGGCCTCGTACATGCGGGCATCCGCCCGCTTGATCACCTGCTCCAGACGTTCGCCGGGGAGGCTGGTGGCGGCGCCGAGCGCAAAGCTGAGCGGGGTGCCGGTGTAGAACTGGTTGTTGAGCTCGACCAGCTGCTCGATGTCCTCCATCACCAGCTCCGCCCCCCGCTCATCGACGGCGGGCAGCAGGATGGCGAACTCGTCGCCGCCGATGCGGGCGGCGTGGCCCGGCTTGTCCACCAGCTTGCCCAGGATCTCGCCGGCCCGGCGCAGCATCTCGTCGCCGGCGGCGTGGCCGAGCTGGTCATTGGCCGCCTTGAGCCCGTTGAGGTCGGCCATGATGATGGTGATCGGCGAGGAGCCCTTGCGCTCCAGGCGGTTGAGCTCGTCGACATAGAAGGACCGGTTATAGAGCTTGGTCAGCACGTCGTGCTTGCCGAGATACTCCAGATAGGCCTCGGCCTTCTTGCGGGCGGTGATGTCGGTGAGAGCCACCTGCACCAGGGCCCAGTCCCGCTCGTGGCCGGGAAAGACCGAGAACTGCAGGTGGAGATGCAGCTCGTCGCCGGCCAGGGAATAGTTGATCACCTCGCGCTGCTGGAACAGCCTGCCCTGCCACAGATCGATCAGCTGCTCACGGAAATGCTGCTGCATGCCGTCCCGGAAGACGTCGCGCAGACGCAGGAGCAGCCCGTCCTTGTCGGCGGCGCAGAACAGGTCGAGCGTGTGGCGGTTGACGTCGACCACGCGGATCTCGCTCATGCAGCGGGCGACGAACTCGGGATGCACGTCGGTGAAGGTGCGGAAATCGACGATGCCGCGCTCACGCAGATCGTCCATCAGGCGTTTGATGGCGCTGAAATCCTCGACCCACAGCGACACCGGCGAATGGTGGAACAGGCCGCGGGCATAGGCCTCGGCGGCGGCGAGCCGGCGGCGGGCCGTCTCACGCTCGGTGACGTCCTCGACCGCGACGAGCACGCGCGACCAGGTCTCCTCATGGCCCGGCAGCACGCTGCCCTTGAGCTGGATGTCGAGGCGGCGGCCGGTGAGCGTGTAGTTGACGGTGTGGCTGGAGAATTCGCACCGCCCCTCCCACAGCTGCACCAGCTCGTCGAGATGGGTCATCAGCATGTCGTCGCGGAACACCGTGCCGAGATCGGCGACGAGATGATCGAAATCCCTGGCCTCGAACAGCGACAGGGTCCTGCGATTGACCTTGAGGACGCGGATGCGGTCGGCGCAGGCCTTGATGCGCGTGGGATCGGCAAGGAGATGGCCACGCAGGTCGGTGACGCCGGCCGCCCGCCACTCATCGAGCAGGCGCTTGAGGCCACTATAGTCCTCGACCCACAGGGAGACGGGCGCCAGGTCGAACATGTTGGCGTCGTCGCGGTCGTCCGGCGTCGTGGCGGTCGCATCGTCCGGAGAGGGCATGGCGCGCCTCCAAGAGCTAGGTCGGCGGAGAAGACAGGCGGAGGATCGATTCTGCCCTGCAAACCTAAGAAGCTCATTTTGCGGCATCCCGCAATCAACGCCGCGCGCTCGCGGCCGCCGCCCGCCCGTCAGGCGAAATAGTCGGGATGCTGCAGGCGCAGGGTCTCGACGTCCGGGATCACGGCGCTGAGATGATGCCGCATCGCCGCACGCGCGGCCTCGACGTCATGCGCGGCGATCGCATCGCGGATCACGGCATGGTCTCCGACGACATGCGCCATGCGGCCGGGCACGGGCAGCGTGAGGCGCCGGGCACGGTCGATCTGGGTCTTGACCTGCGTCAGGAGCCGCCAGATGCCGGGGTAGCCGGCAATGGCGGCGATGGTCTCGTGGAAGGATTCGTCGGCTTCGTGGAAGGCCCGCTGGTCGCCGGCCTCGGCGAGGTGGCGCTGCCAGGACAGGATGGCGTCGAGGCGCGCGAGCTCGGCCGGACCGGCGCCGGCCGCGGCGCGGGCGATCGTGGTGTCCTCCAGCGCCTGGCGGATGACCACGGCCTCCGGGATGGCGGCGACCGGAATGCGCGACACGAACGTGCCGGACTGCGGAAAGATGTCGACCAGGCCCTCCTCGGCCAAACGGATCAGGGCTTCGCGCAGCGGCGTGCGGCTGACGGCGAAGTGCTGGGTCAGCCGCTTCTCCTGCAGCGCCGCGCCCGGCAGCAGGCGCATCGAGACGATCCCTTCGCGCAGCTCCGCATGGATCGCCGCGGCCGTGGTGAGGCGGCGCACCCCGCCGCGCGGTCCGGATGGCGCCGCCTGCCCGCCCGTCACGCTCTGCGCCGTCGCGATCGCCTCGCTCATCAGCCGTCTCGCCGAAATTGACACCCTAATATATCAATTTATAGTGCCGGCCAAGGCAACCGGCGCGGCGAAAGACCTGCCCGCCCCCCGGGAGACGGCGCATCATGGCTCTCCATCCCGACAGGCTGCTGCCGACCGAGCCGGCCACCCGCGCCATCGCGCGGCGCCTCTATGACGCCGTCGCCGGCCTGCCGATCCTGTCGCCGCACGGCCACACCGATCCGCGCTGGTACGCGACGGACGAGGCTTTCCCCGATCCCGCCACCCTGTTCGTCAAGCCCGACCACTATGTCTTCCGCATGCTCCATTCGCAGGGCGTGCGCCTGGAAGACCTCGGCATCCCGACCCGCGACGGGACGCGGGTCGAGACGGACGGGCGCCGGATCTGGCGCATCTTCGCCCGGCACTGGCATCTCTTCCGCGGCACGCCGACGCGGCTGTGGTTCGAACATGCGCTGGAGCAGATGTTCGGCATCGAGGAGCGGCTCGGCGAGGCCAATGCCGACCGCATCCACGACACCATCGCCGAGGCGCTCGCCAAGCCCGAATTCCGCCCGCGCGCGCTCTATGACCGCTTCGACATCGCGGCGATCGCCACCACGGATGCGGCGCTCGACGACCTCGCCTGGCATGCCGAGATTCGCGCATCGGGCTGGCACGGAAGGGTGATCCCGACCTATCGTCCGGACGCCGTCGTCGATCCCGCACGCACGGATTTCCGTGACAATGTCGAGCGCCTGCTGGCGCTCTGCCAGGCGCCGGCGACCTGGGAGGGTTATCTCGATGCGCACCGGGTCCGCCGCGCCCATTTTCGCGCGCACGGCGCCACCGCCACGGACCACGGCCATCCCACGGCGCGGACGGCGGCGCTCGACACGGCCTCAGCCCGGGCGCTGTTCGAGCGGGTGCTGCGTCCGCCCGTGTCGGCGGCGGACGCCGAGCTGTTCCGCGCCCAGATGCTGACGGAGATGGCCCGCATGAGCCTGGAGGACGGGCTCGTCATGCAGATCCATCCGGGCTCCTGGCGCAACCACAATCCCGGCCTGCTCGACCGCTTCGGTCCGGACATGGGCGCCGACATCCCGACGCCCACAGACTACGTCCAGGCACTGAAGCCCCTGCTCGACATCGTCGGCAACGATCCGCACCTGACCCTGATCCTGTTCACGCTGGACGAAACCGCCTACGGCCGGGAGCTGGCGCCGCTCGCCGGCCATTATCCCTGCCTGCGGCTCGGCCCGCCCTGGTGGTTCTTCGACAGCCCCGAGGGCATCCGCCGCTTCCGCGAGCTGACCACCGAGACCGCCGGCTTCTACAACACGGTCGGCTTCAACGACGACACCCGGGCCTATCTCTCTATTCCCGCACGCCACGACATGGCGCGCCGAGCCGACTGCGCTTTCCTGGCGCGGCTGGTGGCCGACCATCGCCTCGACGAGGACGAAGCACACGAGGTCGCGCACGCCCTGACCCACGGCCTCGTCAAGGACGCCTATCGCCTGTGACCGGCGGCCGCCAAGAGCCGCGACCATGAAGGCCGAACGGCCATGCAAGGAGGAACGCATGACCATCACACGCAGAAGCTTCGTCGGCGGTGTCGCCGGCCTCGCCGGGCTGGCTGCCTCGCGCAACAACGCCCTCGCCGGCCTCGCCCTGCCGGCGAGTCCCGTGACCATCTCGATCGTCGACGTCGCCGGCAACCTCGCCCTGACCCAGGACGCGATCGAGCGCTACCGGGCGGCCAAGCCCAATGTCGTCGAGCGCTTCGTCTTCTCCAAGGCGCCGGCGCCGGAGCTGCCGGGCAAGATCAAGGCCCAGCAGGATGCCGGCCGCAGCGATATCGACCTGGTGCTGACCGGCACCGACGTCTTGTCGGCCGGCCTGGAGCAGGGTCTGTGGATCGACCTCAAGCCGCATGCCGGCGCCCTGCCCAAGCTCGACGAGATCTACCTGCCGCAGGCGGCGAAGATGCAGGCCATCGCCAAGGACCACGGCGTCTGCGTCAGCTATTATCCCTCCGGCCCGCTGATCGAATACATGCCGGACCGGGTCAAGACGCCGCCGGCCTCGACCCAGGAGCTGCTCGACTGGGCCAGGCAGAACAAGGGTAAGCTGATCTACGCCCGGCCGGCCAATTCGGGGCCGGGCCGCACCTGGCTGATGGGCCTGCCCTATCTCCTCGGCGACAGCGATCCGCGCGATCCCGTCAACGGCTGGGCCAAGACCTGGGATTACCTCAAGGCGCTGGGCGAGACGATCGAATATTATCCCGCCGGCACGGCGGCGACGATGAAGGAATTCGGCGAGGGCACGCGCGACATCGTCATCTCCACCACCGGCTGGGACATCAACCCCCGGGTGCTCGGCACCGTGCCGCAGGAGGCCGAGGTCGGCACGCTGAAGGGCTTCCACTGGGTGACCGACGCCCACTACATGGTGGTGCCCAAGGGCATTCCCGAGGAGAGGCTCGCGGTGCTGCTCGACCTCATGAGCTTCCTGCTGCAGAAGGAGCAACAGGCCTTTGCCTTCGACAAGGGCTATTTCTACCCCGGCCCGGCGGTGAAGGACGTCACCATCGACATGGCGCCGCAGGAGAGCCAGGACGCCATCAAGGAGTTCGGCCGCCCGCAATACGAAAAATGGATCGCGGAGGCGCCGCTGGAGGTGCCGCTCGAGACGAAGCCGATGGTCGCCGCCTTCAAGCTGTGGGACGAGCGCATCGGCGCCGGCAAGGGGTGAGCGGACCGATATCGCGCCGGGCAGGAACGACCGGACGGGGGAGCGCAGGATTCCGCATGCAGGTTGCAATCGAACGTTGGAGAAAACCCGTATAGGATAGGATTCTTCTCACGCGCCGATCGCGACCCGGTTCATGCGGAACAGCGTTCTCCTGTCGAAGCTGCGACTGGTCAGCGGCCTGGTGCTGATGACCTTCGTCGCCGGGCATCTCGTCAACGCCGCGCTCGGCCTGGTCTCGCTGCAGACCATGGAGGACTGGCGCGTCGTGCTGATGCGGCCCTGGCTCACCCTGCCCGGCCAGGTGCTGCTCTATGGCGCGCTCGTCGTGCATGCCGGCCTCGGCATCCTCTCGATCCTGCGCCGCCCGCGCCTCACCCTCACCCGCAAGGACTTCGCGCAGATCGCCTTCGGGCTGCTGATCCCGGCTCTGCTGGCGGCGCACCTGCTGGCGACGCGGGTCGCCGGCCTGCTCGCCGATTTCCAGCCGGGCTACTCCTGGATCCTCACCGTCTACTGGAAATGGGCGCCTAATTACGGCTTGCAGCAGGTCTTCCTGGTGGCGGTGGTCTGGGCGCACGGCTGCATCGGCATGCTGTCCTGGCTGAACCTCAGGCCCTGGTGGCCGCGGATCGCCGCCTTCGCCTATCCCCCGGTCTTCGCCCTGCCGATCCTGGCCCTGCTCGGCTTCGTGCATGCCGGTGACGAGGTGCTGGCCCGGCTGAGCAACGATGCCGCCTTCAAGGCCATGGTGCACGAGGCGGCGCAGAAGGGCGCACCGGTGGCGCCAACGCTGCTGGCCTGGCAGCACGGCCTCCTCGTCGCCTATGCGCTGGTGGTGGCCGTCACCCTCGCGCCTGGGGCCTGGCGCGTGCTGCGGTCCCGGTTCGCCGCGGCCACGGCGGCGTCGATCCGCTATGTCGACGGCCCGATCGTGACGGCAGCGGTGGGATCGACCCTGCTGGACGCCAGCCGCCGCCATCATGTGCCGCATTCGGCGGTGTGCTCGGGCCATGCGCGCTGCGGCACATGCCGGGTGCGGATCACGGCGCCGCCGGGTGTGCTGTCGCCCCCTTCCGCCGACGAGATGCACCTGCTGCGGCATCTGCATGCCGGCGACGCAGTGCGCCTCGCCTGCCGGGCGACCATTCTGCGGCCGGTGTCCTTCACATTGGAGCGGCTGGTGCCGGTGGAGATCGCCGACGCCGCCGCGCGCGGCGAAGCCCTGCCCTCCGGCGGAACAGAGGCCGTCTCGTGAGGGCGGGAACCACCGTCCTCCCGCTCGCCCTGCTCGGCCTCGGCATGCCCCTGGCCGTTGCGCAGGACGGCTCCTCCGCGCCGGTGCTCGACGGCCTCGTCGCCGACCTGCAATCGGCGCCGGGCGACTGGACGGCGCTGTCGGAGCGCTTTTCCGCGGCCTGGTGGAGCGGCGACCTCCTGCGCGCCGTCACGCTGCTCCTGGTGCTGCTGATGATCGCGGCGAGCTGCGAGCTGCTGTTCTGGTGCTACGCCGCACCGGCCCTGCGCGCGCTGCAGGCCGTGCCGGCCGCTGCGCCCCGCCAGCGCGCCCTGATCGCGGTGGAGCAATTCGCCTTGCGCCTGTTCGGGGTGGCGCTGTCCACCGGTGCCGCCTTCGGCGTCACCACGATGATGACGTGGCCGCCGGTGGTGACCGCGACGGCTGCCATCGTGGCCACTGCCCTGGCGGTGCTGCGCGGCGCTGGGCTCCTGGCCGACCTCCTGCTCTCGCCGCGCGCCGCGTCGCGACGGGTCTGGCCCTGGCCCGACTCCACGGCGCGGCGGGTCCATGCCCATGTCATGGCGGTCGCGGTGACCGCCTGCCTCGGCTATGCCGCCAGCCGGCTGCTCGGGGAGGTCATGGCCGCGCCGCATGCCGCCGAGATCACCATCGCTCTCGCCGGGGTCGCGACCGGCCTCGCCCTGCTCGTCGCCCTGTCTGCCTGGTCGCGGGCGCGCCGTCGCGCGCGGCCGGCGCAGGGCCGCAGCCTCGCCGACCTCCTGCCCTTCGCTGCGGCCGCCGTGCTCGTCGCCGGCATGCTCGCCTGGATCGCCGGCGCTTATCAGGCGGTGTGGACCGGCCTGATCCTCGGCGCCCTCGGCCTCGCCGATTTTGCGGCCGGCGGCATCCTGCACGCGCTCCTGCGCGACCGGCCCGATGCCGACGAAGCGGAAAGCCGGCCGGACGCCATGAGCCTCGCCACCGCCTACGAGCCGGTGATCCGCCGCTTTGCCCGATTCTGCCTGGCGCTCGCGGCCTTCCTGGCGATTCTCATGGTCTGGCGCGTCAACGTGCTGATGCCGGCCTCATCGAAGGGACCGGTCGCGATGCTGATCGACCAGTCGATCAACGTGCTTGTGGTCGTGCTGCTCTGCGATCTCGCTTGGCTCTGGGTGCGCACCTTCATCGACCGCCAGCTGCGCCTGGCGCCCGGCATGGGCGACGGCGAGGCGGCCTCGCGCCTCTCCACCCTGCTGCCGATGATCCGCACGGCGGTGCTGATCGTGCTCGTCGGGCTGACGACGCTGGTGGCGCTGTCGGCGATCGGCGTCAACATCGCTCCGCTCCTCGCCGGCGCCGGGGTCGTCGGCCTCGCCATCGGCTTCGGCGCCCAGACCCTGGTGCGCGACATCATCACCGGCGTGTTCTTCCTGATCGAGGACGCATTCCGCGTCGGGGAATATATCGACGTCGGTGCGCGCAAGGGCACGGTGGAGGCGATCTCGCTGCGCTCGCTGCGGCTGCGCCACCAGCGCGGCGCCCTGCACACCGTGCCCTTCGGCGAGATCAAGTCGCTGTCCAACGAGAGCCGCGACTGGTCGATCGTCAAGCTGGAGTTCCGCATCCCCTTCGACACCGACCTGGCGCTGGTCAAGAAGATCATCAAGAGCATCAATGCCGAGATCATGGCCGATCCCGAGCTCGGCCCGAACATGCTGGAACCGCTGAAGAGCCAGGGCATCAACCGGTTCGAGGAATATTGGATGGTGCTCAGGGTCAAGTACACCGCCAAGCCCAATGCCTATCTCTTCATGATCCGCCGCGAGGCCTATCACCGCATCCGCGATGCCTTCGACAAGGCCGGGATCAAGCTCGGCGAGCGCAGCGTCAAGGTCGAGATGGCCGGGCGTGCCGCCATCGACGACATCGCGGCCGCCGGCGGTGCCGGCGACTTCGACGACAGGCCGGCGCCGTCCGCCTCCTGAGGCGGGGTGGCGGCTCGCGGATCGCCTCGCGCCGGCGAATCCGGACGGCTTGTTCCCGCGACGATGCAACCTTCGGCGCGGGGCGCGCGTATAGAGCCGAATGCGCCGGCGTCACGGCGCGCTGGGGCAGCGAGGCGTCATGGCTGGGTCGATCGTCTGGTTTCGCGACGACCTGCGCCTTGCCGACAATCCCGCCCTGACGGCGGCGGTCCGGACCGGTGCCCCGCTCGTCTGCCTGTTCGTGCTGGACGACGCGTCGCCGGGACACCGCCGCCCCGGCGCGGCCGCGCGGTGGTGGCTGCATCAGTCCCTCGACGCGCTGGCAGACGGGCTGGAGCAGCGCGGCTCGAGCCTGGTGCTGCGCCGCGGGCCGGCCGCGCTGGTCGTGCCGCAGCTGGCGCGCGAGATCGGGGCCGGCGCGGTGTTCTGGAACAGGCGCTATGGCGCGGCGGAGCGTGCCACCGACACCGCCATCAAGGCCGATCTGCAACGCAGCGGCGTGGAGGCCGTGAGCTTCAACGGCAACCTGCTGCACGAGCCATGGGATATCGCGACACGAGACGGCGGCGCGTTCAAGGTGTTCACGCCATTCTGGCGAGCCGTCCTGGCCAGAGGCGAGCCGCGCCGTCCCGCGTCCGCCGCCGATGCCCTCGCCCGCCTCCCCGCGGTCGCCTCCGATCGACTGTACGATTGGGCCCTGAAGCCGGTGAGGCCCGACTGGTCGGGCACGATCGCCGGGTCCTGGACTCCCGGGGAAGCCGGCGCGCTCGGCGCTCTGTCACAATTCTTGGACGACGGCGGCCCAGACTATGCCGACCATCGCGACCAGCCGGACAAGCGGGCCACCTCGCGCCTGTCGCCGCATCTGCGGTTCGGCGAGATCTCGCCGGCCCAGGTCTGGCACGCCATCCGCCACGCCGAGGCTGTCGGCACGATCAGCGGCCGCGCCGCCGAGAAGTTCCTGAGCGAGCTCGGTTGGCGCGAGTTCTGCTATCATCTGCTCTACGCCGCCGAGGATCTGCGCGCGGTCAATGTGCAGCGCCGCTTCGATGCCTTCCCCTGGCGGCACGACGAGGTCGGGCTGCGGGCCTGGACCAGCGGCAAGACCGGCTATCCCCTCGTCGACGCCGGGATGAGGGAGCTGCTGCGGACCGGATGGATGCACAATCGCGTGCGCATGGTGGCTGCGTCCTTCCTGGTCAAGCACCTCCTGATCGACTGGCGCACCGGCGAGGACTGGTTCTGGGACACGCTGGTCGACGCGGACCCCGCCAGCAATCCGGCGAGCTGGCAATGGGTCGCCGGTTCCGGCGCGGATGCCGCTCCTTATTTCCGTATCTTCAATCCCATCGCGCAGGGCGAGAGATTCGATCCGGAAGGGGCCTATGTCCGCCGCTTCGTGCCTGAGCTCGCACGGCTGCCGGACGCCTGGATCCACAGGCCGTGGCAGGCGCCGGCCGACGTGCTCGCCGAAGCCGGCGTCGTGCTGGGCAGCTCCTACCCCGCGCCGGTCGTCGACCATGCGGCGGCGCGCCTCCGGGCGCTCGCCGCGCTCGCCTCGCTCGATGCGATGGCCTGATCGGCCCTATCCGCGCAGGCGCCCTGCCCCGCGGGCGAGAAGAGCGAAATAGGCACGATAGGGCAGCAGGTTGGCGGCCTTGACCATCAGCGCCATGCGCCGGGGAAAGGCGATCTCGAACCGTGTCGTCTCCAGCCCGGCCAGGATGCGCAGCGCAGCCCGGTCGGCGTTCATCAGGAACGGCTTGGGAAAGGCGCCGCCCGCGGTCAGGCCCGTCCTGACGAAGCCCGGGCAGATCACCTGGATCAGCACGCCGGCCGGGTCGAGATCCGGCTTGAGCCCGGCCGCCATGTTGATCAGGGCCGCCTTGCTGCCGCCATAGGCCGAGGCGGTCGGCAGGCCGCCATAGCCGGCTACCGAGGCCGTGATGGCCACCTGGCCGCACCGGCGTGCCAGCATCCCCGGCAGCGCGGCGGCAAGGCCGTTGGCGACGCCGATGACGTTGACCTCGAAGCTGCGGGCATAGGCCGCGGCATCCAGCGTCGCGGCCCGCACCGGAATGTAGAGCCCGGCATTGAACAGGGCCCGGGCGATCGGACCGTGCGCCAGCTCGATCGCCGCCACGGTCGCCGCCATCCCGGCGGCGTCGGTGACGTCGCCGGGATGGGCGACGATGCGGCCGCCGGCAGCCGCGGCTTCCTGCGACAGGCGTGCCAGCTCGCCCTCGCGCCGGGCGGTCACCGCGACCGTCCAGCCGCGGCGCGCATGCGCCATGGCCACGGCCCGGCCGATGCCGGAGCTCGCTCCGGTGATCCAGACGATGCCGTCCTGCGGCGTGGCCGGCTTCGGCGAAGGCCTCATGGTCGATTCCCCGGTTGCCGCCTCGGTCCAGGTTGGATACCGTTCGGCCATAAGATTCATGGATTTCGTCCACCATGCCCTTCCGCACCGATCTCGTCGATGCCATCGGCCGCACGCCCCTGATCCGGCTCAGGCGCGCCTCCGAGGCGACCGGCTGCACGATCCTCGGCAAGGCGGAGTTCATGAACCCCGGCCAGTCGGTGAAGGACCGCGCAGCGCTCTATATCATCAAGGACGCGGTGCAGCGCGGCGCCCTGCAGCCGGGCGGCACCATCGTCGAAGGCACGGCCGGCAATACCGGCATCGGCATCGCCCTCGTGGCGGATGCGCTCGGCTTCAAGACGGTGATCGTCATCCCGGAGACGCAGAGCCAGGAGAAGAAGGACATGCTGCGCCTGGCCGGCGCCGAGCTGGTGGAGGTGCCGGCCGTGCCCTACGCCAACCCCAACAACTACGTGAAGGTGTCGGGGCGCCTTGCCGAGGAGTTGGCGCGCACCGTGCCGGGCGGCGCGGTCTGGGCCAACCAGTTCGACAATGTCGCCAACCGCCAGGCCCATATCGAGACCACCGCGCCGGAGATCTTCGAGGACACGGGCGGTGCGGTCGACGGCTTCATCTGCTCGGTCGGCACCGGCGGCACGCTGGCCGGCACCGGCATCGGGCTGAAGCAGCGCAACCCGGCGATCAAGCTCGGCCTCGCCGACCCGATGGGCGCGGCGATGTATTCCTTCTTCACCAAGGGCGACCTTTCCTCCTCCGGCTCGTCGATCTCCGAGGGCATCGGGCAGAACCGCGTCACCCGCAACGTCGAGGGCGCGCCGGTCGACTTCGCCTGCCAGATCCCGGACGAGGAAGCGGTGCCGATCGTCTTCGACCTGCTCCTGGAGGAGGGCCTGTGCGTCGGCCTCTCCACCGGCATCAACATCGCCGGCGCCATCCGCATGGCCAGGGAGATGGGCCCGGGCCACACCATCGTGACCATCCTGTGCGACTACGGCACGCGCTATCAGTCGAAGCTGTTCAACCCGGACTTCATGCGCTCGAAGGGCCTGCCGGTGCCGACCTGGCTGGAACGCAAGAGCGCGGTGAAGGTGCCCTACCTCTGAGGCGAGACGGGCCGGTTGCGCATGCGCGCGCGGCGGTGCAGGGAAAGGGCTCGATCGTTCGAGAGGCCGCCATGCCGACCATCCTGCTGTTCCGCGACGACGCCTATCTCACCGTCACGCCCGCCACCGTCCTCGCCGTCACCGAACGCGGCGGCATCGTGCTCGACCGCACCGTGTTCTACGCGACCGGCGGCGGCCAGCCAGGCGATGTCGGCACCCTGACGCGGGCCGATGGCGGTCTGATCACGATCGCCACCGCGGTCTGGAACGACGCGGCCAAGACCGAGGTCGCCCATGTCGCCGCCGAAGGCAGCGCCCTGCCCTCGCCCGGTGAGGCCGTGACGCTGACGCTGGACTGGCCGGTGCGCCATGCCCGCATGCGCGTCCACACCGCGCTGCACCTGCTCTCCGTCGCGCTGCCCCATCCCGTCACCGGCGGCTCGATCGGCGAGGGCGAAGGCCGGCTCGACTTCGACATTCCCGATGCCGGCCTCGACAAGGACGAGATCACGGCCAGGCTCAGGGCGATGGTCGAGGCGGACGCCGCAGTGACGGAGCGCTGGATCACCGACGCCGAGCTCGACGCCAATCCCGGCCTGGTCAAGACCATGTCGGTGCAGCCGCCGCGCGGCTCGGGGCGAATCCGCCTGGTGGAGATCGCCGGCCTCGACCTGCAACCCTGTGGTGGCACCCATGTGCGCAGCACCGGCGAGATCGGCCCGGTCTCGGTCACGCAGATCGAGAAGAAGGGCAAGCAGAACCGGCGGGTAAGGATCGCGCTGGGCTGAAGCCGACTGGGAGCCCGGCTCACTCGGGTGCGACGACCAGGATCTTGAACGTGCCCGGCACGAGGGTCGGACGCGAGCCCGGCGACACCGGCGGCACGAACTCGGCCGTCGGCAGGTAGAGGCGTCCGGTCGCGACGTCGACGGCGCCGAGGCGCGCGCCCTGCCGCGTCGCGAGGGTCTGGACCACCGCGACGTCGCTCGCGCCGTGCAGCGCGATCACGCTCAGCGTTCCGTCCACGCCGGCGGGAACGAAGGCGCGCCGCCGCTTCGAATCGAGCAGGACGGCGTCGGCGCCCCGGCCGACGGCCAGGCTGGCGACGGAACGCCCGCTGTCCGCCTGCAGCACCTTGGCCAGCCCATTGCGGCAGGCCGAGATCAGCCAGCCGTCGTCCGCATCGTAGGCCAAGCCCGTCGGATCCTCGCAACCGTCGAGGGCCATTCGCCGGGCTACCCGGCGGCCCGGGACGTCGACGGCGACGATCTCGCTGGCCTTGCCGCTGCTGACATTGACGAAGACCGTTCCCGCGCCGTCGGCAGCGGCATATTCGGGGGCGCCGCCGAGAGGGACGGTTCCGACGATCCGCGCCTGCCCTGCATCCGCCAGGAGCAGGACGTCCGATTCGCCGCTCACCGCCGCGAGCAGGCCGGATTTCGGCTCGAGCACCAGGGCGTCGAGCGCATGCCGGCCGCTCGTCGGCGCGTCGTGATCGGTCGAGATCCGCGCCAGCACCGCCCCGGTCGCGCCGGCGAACACCGTGATCGTCTTGCTGGCGCTGTCGGTGACCGCGACGCGGCCGTCGCCGAGCGGCGCGATGCCATGCGTGGTTCCGCCGGCGACAAGGCCGGTGACGAGCTGGCGCGTGTTGAGGTCGAGAGCCGTCACGCCTTGCTGCGCCACATAGAGGCGCCCGCTGCCGGGGTCGATGACGGTATAGTCCCAGGCCCCGCCGGCGCCCGGGATTTCACCGACGACGGCATAGGCCGGATCGGTCTCGGCCGCGTCCGCGACGCAAGGTCCCGACACGCCCAGCGTCACGCCGAGCGCAAGCGCGATCGCACGATGCTTGCCCATCCGCATCTCTCCGAAGACGGCGTCCGCGCAGTGGTCGCGGCGCCACCTCAGGCTTCCACACCTTTGTTGCGCGATTGTTGCCGCAAGGCGCGACGATGGACGTCCGTCGTCCCCTGCGCCGGCGAAACCGCCGTCAGGCCCGCTGGGGCCGAGACCGCGCCGGCCGCCGGACTGCCGTCACGGCGCGCAGGCCGAGCAGCACCGCGACGATCGCCGCGTAGATCAGCGGCTCCGGTTGCCAGATCTTCAGCACCATGACGAAGTGCAGCGCCGCCAGGGCCGCAGCGGCGTAGACCAGCCGGTGCAGCAGGGCCCAGCGCCGCGCGCCCAGCCTGCGGATCGACCAGGCGTTGGAGGTCGCCGCGAGCGGCACCAGGATCGCCAGGGCGAGCATGCCGATGGTGATGTAAGGGCGCCGGACGATGTCGGCGAGCACCGCCGCGGCATCGAGGCCGCGGTCGAACAGCAGCCACGCCGTCAGATGCAGCAGCGCATACCAGAACGCCATGAGGCCGAGCGCCCGGCGGTAGCGCATGAGGTTGAGGCCGGCGAGCCGGCGCAGCGGCGTCACGCACAGCGTCGCGATCAGGAAGCGCAGCGCCCACAGGCCGATGGCGTGCTCCAGCGCCCGGACGGGATCGGCGCCGAGCCTGTCGGCGAAGGCCAGCCAGAAGGTCCATACCGCCGGGACGAAGCCGACGGCGTAGACCAGCCAGACCGGCACATTGATGCGTCGGGACGCCATCAGTAGTTCGCCCTCAGATCCATGCCGGCATAGAGGCCGGCGACCTCCTCGGCATAGCCGTTGAAGGGCAATGTCGGCCGGCGGGCGGCGAGCAGGCCGCCCTCGCCGATGCGCCGCTCGGTCGCCTGGCTCCAGCGCGGATGGTCGACCTCCGGGTTGACGTTGGAATAGAAGCCGTATTCGCGCGCGTTCTGCAGGTTCCAGGACGTCTTGGGCTGCTGGTCGACCAGGCTGATGCGCACGATCGACTTGATGCCCTTGAAGCCGTATTTCCACGGCACCACCAGCCGCAGCGGCGCGCCGTTCTGGTTCGGCAGCGTCTCGCCGTAGAGGCCGACGGCAAGGATGGCCAGGGGATGCATGGCCTCGTCCAGGCGCAGGCCCTCGACATAGGGCCAGTCGAGCGGCTGGAAGAAGCCGCGCTGGCCCGGCATCTCCTCGGGGCGCACCAGCGTCTCGAAGGCGACGTAGCGCGCCGCGCTCTTCGGCCCGGCGCGCTTCAGCACCTCCGCCAGGGGAAAGCCGTCCCAGGGGATCACCATCGACCAGCCCTCGACGCAGCGCATGCGGTAGATGCGCTCCTCAAGGGCGAACGGCTTGACGAAGTCCTCCAGCTGATAGTCCGCGGGATGGTCGACCAGGCCGTCGACCTTCACCGTCCACGGCGTGGTGGTGAGCGAGCCGGCATTGGCGGCAGGGTCGGCCTTGTCGGTGCCGAACTCGTAGAAATTGTTGTAGCCGGTGATGTCCTCGCGGCTGGTCTTCGGCTCGTCGGTGGAATAGCGGCTGGGGGCGGCGGGCAGCGCCGCGGCCGAGGCCCCGGCCGGAAGGGCGGCGCCGAGCGCCAGGCCGGCGGCACCGGCGAGGAAGCGGCGACGGTCTAGATAGATGTCGCGGGGCGTGATCTCCGACGGAAGGATCGGGGGAGAGCGGCGGATCTGCATCGGGACCTCGTGAGCGGCCTGTTCCGGATCCTATACGATCCGGACCGATCAACCGATTCTCACGTTCGCGTCAGGACGGCGACGTCCTCCGCGCAGTCCGGTCAGAGCGCCGGCAGGTCGCCCCGTGCCCAGCCTTCCCGCACTTCGGCCCGGAAATCGGCGAAGCGCCCGGCGGCGATCGCCGCGCGCATGCCGGCCATCAGCTCCTGGTAGTAGGCGAGGTTCACCCAGCTCAGCAGCATCATGCCGAGGATCTCGTTGGCCCGGGTGAGATGGTGCAGATAGGCGCGGCTGTAGTCGCGCGCCGCCGGGCAGGCGGAGGCCTCGTCCAGCGGCCGAGGGTCCTCAGCATGGCGGGCGTTCTTCAGGTTGATCTTGCCGAAGCGGGAATAGGCCAGGCCGTGCCGGCCGGCGCGGGTCGGCATGACGCAGTCGAACATGTCGATGCCGCGCGCCACGCTCTCGACGAGATCGTCCGGCGTGCCGACGCCCATGAGGTAGCGCGGCTTGCCCGCCGGCAGATGCGGCACCACGGTCTCGATCATGTCGAGCATGACGGCCTGCGGCTCGCCCACGGCGAGGCCGCCGACGGCGAGGCCGGGGAAGTCCATGGCGGCCAGCGCCTCCGCGGACTCGATGCGCAGCGCCTTGTCGTCGCCGCCCTGGACGATGCCGAAGATCGCCTTGCCCGGCTGGGTCCCGAAGGCCGCCTTGGAGCGCTCGGCCCAGTCCAGCGACAGGCGCATGGCCCGCTCGATATTGGCGCGGTCGGTGGGCAGGCGCACGCATTCGTCGAGCTGCATGACGATGTCGCTGTCGAGCAGCGTCTGGATCTCCACCGAGCGGGCCGGCGTGAGGCGATGCATCGAGCCGTCGACATGGCTCTTGAAGGTGACGCCGTCCTTGTCGAGCTTGCGCAGGCCGGCGAGGGACATCACCTGGAAGCCGCCGGAATCGGTGAGGATCGGCCCCTGCCAGCGCGAGAAGGCGTGCAGGCCGCCGAGCGCGGCGACCCGCTCGGCCCCGGGGCGCAGCATCAGGTGGTAGGTGTTGCCGAGGATGATGTCGGCGCCGAGGTCACGCACCTGGTCGACATACATCGCCTTGACCGTGCCGGCGGTGCCGACCGGCATGAAGGCAGGGGTCCGCACAGCGCCGCGGCCGAGCGTGAGCACGCCGGTGCGCGCCGCACCCTCGGCGGCATGAACGGTGAAGGAAACGCCCGTCATGGCGCAGGGACCTCGGGGAACAGCAGGCTGGCATCGCCATAGGAATAGAAGCGATAACCCCCGGCGAGCGCATGGGCATAGGCGCGCTGCATGCGCTCGTGGCCGATGAAGGCCGAGACCAGCATCAGCAGCGTCGAGCGCGGCAGGTGGAAGTTCGTCATCAGCATGTCGACGGCACGGAAACGGTAGCCCGGGGTGATGAAGATGGCGGTCTCGCCGGCGAAGGGGCGGACGGTGCCGTCCTCGGCGGCGGCGCTCTCCAGGAGCCGCGCCGAGGTGGTGCCGACCGCGACGATGCGCCCACCGGCGTTCCGCACTGCATTGAGCGCGGCGGCCGCCGCCTCCGTCACCTCTCCCCATTCGGCATGCATGCGATGGTCGGCTATGTCGTCGACCTTGACCGGCAGGAAGGTGCCGGCGCCGACATGCAGGGTGAGGAAATGCTGGGAGACGCCCTGCTCGCGCAGGCGCTGCATCAGCTCCGGGGTGAAATGCAGGCCGGCCGTCGGCGCCGCCACCGCGCCCTCGGCCGCGGCATAGACGGTCTGGTAGTCGCTGCGGTCGCGGTCGTCCTCCTGCCGCTTGCCGGCGATGTAGGGCGGCAGCGGAACATGGCCGGCGGCGGCGATAGCCTCGTCGAGCGCCGGGCCCGACAGCTCGAAGCGCAGCGTCACCTCGCCGCCCTCGCCCCTGGCCTCGACCGTGGCGTCGAGCGCACCGAGGAAGCAGACATTGCCGCCTTCGCCGAAGCGGATGCGGTCGCCGGGCGCCAGGCGCTTGGCGGGCCGTGCGAAGGCGAGCCAGCGGTCCGGCGCCAGGCGCCGGTGCAGCATCGCCTCGATCGCGGCGCCGGCGCCGCCGGGGCGATGGCGCACGCCGTCCAGGCGCGCCGGGATGACGCGCGTGTCGTTGAACACCAGCGCATCGCCGGGACGCAGCAGGTCCGGCAGGTCGCGCACCAGCCGGTCCTCGATATCCGCTCCGGACCGCGCCACCATCAGCCGCGCCGCATCGCGGGGCGCCGCGGGACGCAGGGCGATGCGGTCCTCCGGCAGGTCGAAGTCGAAGTCGGAGACGCGCATCACGAAAAGGCGCCGCCGATGTCGGGCGGCGCCGTGTCCTGCGATGGGATGGCCGGCAGCGGCATCACCGTCCGATGTCAGGCGGCCGCGTCGGCGGCGACGCGCATGGTGACGATGCTGTCGGGATCGCGCACCGGCTCGCCGCGCTTGATCTTGTCGACGTTCTCCATGCCCTCGGTCACCTTGCCCCAGACCGTGTACTGCTTGTCGAGGAAGCGAGCGTCGTCGAACACGATAAAGAACTGCGAATTGGCCGAGTTCGGGCTCTGGGCCCGGGCCATGGAGCAGATGCCGCGCACATGCGGCTCGGCGTTGAACTCCGCCGGCAGGTTCGGGTGCTTCGAGCCGCCGGTGCCGGTGCCATGCGGGCAGCCGACCTGCGCCATGAAGCCGTCGATGACGCGGTGGAACACGATGCCGTCATAGAACTTCTCGCGCGCCAGCTGCTTGATGCGCTCGACATGCTTGGGCGCAAGATCCGGGCGCAGCTCGATGACGATGCGGCCCTTGGTGGTTTCCATGATGATCGTGTTTTCGGGATCGGCGGCCATGACGGCTCCTGTTTCGGAATGGAAGAGATGGGCTGTCCGCCGGGGTAGATAGGCGGAACAGCCGCGCGATGGAAGCCCTGCGGCGCGAAGCGGCCGGCTTCCGGCGCCGTCTCAGGCCTTCTTCAGCCCCGCGACGAAGGCCTCGTGCTCGCGGATCAGCTCGCCCGACAGCGCCTTGGCGATCAGGTCGCGGGTCTCGGCAATGCCGTAGATGGCCGCGAAGGAGCCGAAGCGCGGCCCGCGCTGCTCGCCGAGCAGGATGCGGTAGAGCGTGTTGAACCATTCGAGCGACACGCCCGGCCGCTCCGGTGTGGCACCCTTGGCCTTGAAGTCCTGGTAGGCCGGCTGGGCGCGGCCGACATCGTAGACCGCTTCCTGGATCGTCGTCGCCGAAGCGTCCGCCGGCAGGCGGCCGAGCGCGTCGGACAGGGCCTGCAGGGCCTGCCGCTCCGCCTCGGTCGGCACATGGTACGCCTTGGCCGGCTTCACGAAGTCGCGGAAATAGCGGATGGCGTAGCCGACCAGGGCGTCGAGGCGCGGGTGGGTCTCGGCCGAGGCGCCCGGCGCATAGCGCCGGAGGAAGGCCCACAGCACGTCCTTGCTCTCGGCATTGGCCACGGCGACGAGGTTGAGCAGCAGGCCGAAGGAGACGCTGGTGCGCTCCCCCTCCCCGCCGATGGTCTCGGGCGCCGGCGGATTGCCGCCATGGATGTGCCAAGCCGGATTGCCGAGGCGGTTCTTCCAGTCCTGGCGTTCATAGCCGGCGAGGAACTGCAGATATTCGTCGGCGGTGCGCGGGATGACGTCGAAATAGAGCTTCTTGGCCTCGCGCGGCTTCTGGAACATGAACAGCGACAGGCTTTCGGGGCTGGCATAGGTCAGCCACTCGTCGATGGTCAGGCCGTTGCCCTTCGACTTGGAGATCTTCTGGCCGAGATCGTCGAGGAACAGCTCGTAGTTGAAGCCGTCGGGCGGGGTGCCGCCGAGCACCTTGCAGATCTGGCTGGAGATCCGGACATTGTCGATATGGTCCTTGCCGGACATCTCGTAGTCGACGCCGAGCGCCGCCCAGCGCAGCGCCCAGTCCGGCTTCCACTGCGCCTTGGCATGGCCGCCGGTCACCGGGGTCTCGAAGCGCTTGCCGGTGTCGGGGTCGGTCCACACGATGGTGCCGCGGCCGGGATGGCGCTCCTCGATCGGCACCTGCATGACGATGCCGGTCTCCGGATGCACGGGCAGGAACGGCGCATAGGTCTTGCGCCGCTCCTCCCGGAGCGTCGGCAGCATGATCGCCATGACGTCGTCATAGCGCTCGAGCATCACCAGAAGCTTCTCGTCGAGCCGTCCGGCGGCATAGTAGTCGGTGGCGCTGGCGAACTCGTAGTCGAAGCCGAAGGAATCGAGGAAGCGCCGCAGCATGGCGTTGTTGTGGTGGCCGAAGCTCTCGAACTTGCCGAAGGGGTCGGGCACCCTGGTCAGGGGCTTGCCGAGATGCCGGCGCAGCATGTCCGGCGCCGGCACGTTCTCGGGCACCTTGCGCATGCCGTCCATGTCGTCGGAAAAGCACAGGAGCCGCGTGACGTGGCGTCCCTCGGTCAGCACGTCGAAGGCGTGGCGCACCATGGTGGTGCGCGCCACCTCGCCGAACGTGCCGATATGCGGCAGGCCGGAGGGACCGTAGCCGGTCTCGAACAGCACCTCCTTCTCCGGCCTGCCCTGCTTCTCGAGGCGGGCGACGAGCTTTCTCGCCTCCTCGAAAGGCCAGGCGGCGGAGGCGTTGGCGGCCGCGACGAGCTCGGCCGGAAAGAGGTCTGGCATCACGGATCTCCTGGGCGGCGGCCGACCCCTCAGGGATTCCGGGCCGCGATCCCGCAAAGACGTTCAAGGCGGAATCTCCAGCCGTCCCGCGGGCCGGCCGGAGATCCCATCGGGGCAGAACGCTTAGTGACGCCGCGGTGAAGCGTCAATGCGGACCGCTCCCACCGCCGCGGCAAAGGCGCTCGCCGAAGGCCGAGGGACGGCGATTGCGGCCGCCGATGGGGCACGACATGATGGGCGGCCCGCCGGGATGCCGATCATGCTCCTCACCGATTTCCTCGCCACCGCCGTGGTGACGCTGCTGGTGGTGGTCGACCCGCCCGGCCTCGGGCCGATCTTCCTCGGCGTCACGCCCGGCATGACCGCGGCCCAGCGCCGCTCGGTCGCCTGGCGCGCGGCGCTGATCGCCACCGGCGTGCTGGCCTTCTTCGCGCTGGTCGGCGAGCCGTTCCTGCGCCTGCTCGGCATCACCGCGCCGGCCTTCCGCATCGCCGGCGGCCTGCTGCTGTTCTGGATCGCCTTCGAGATGGTGTTCGAGCGGCGCGGCGAGCGCGAGGCGAACACGGCGGAGATCGCGATCACCAGGGACCACATCTCCAACGTCGCCGCCTTTCCCCTGGCGATCCCGCTGATGGCCGGGCCGGGCGCCATCACCGCGACCATGCTCCTGTCGGCGCAGACACAGGGCCACGTCCTGCTGCTGGCCGGGCTGCTCGCAGTCATCGCCTTCGCGACGCTGTGCTGCTACCTCGCCTTCCTGGCGGCCGAGCCGATCGACCGCCTGCTCGGTGTCACCGGCAACGTCGTGCTGACGCGCCTGCTCGGCATCGTGCTCGCCGCGCTCGCGGTGCAATTCGTGGTGGACGGGGTGCGGGCCGCCGCGGCCTGACCACCGCGGCGAGGCTGCGGGCCTCGCGGCCCGCCCGTCCGGACGAGGGGCGCTCAGAACGGGATGTCGTCGTCCATGCCGGAAGAATTGTACTTGCCGGCCGAGGCCGCGGCCGGCGCCGGACGCCGCTCCATCGGGCTCGCCGAGCCGAAGTCCGAGCCGGGATAATCGCGCCCGCCCTCGCTGTCGCCCTGACCCTGGCCCTGGCCGCGGCCGCCGAGCAGCGTCATCTCGCCGCGATAGCGCTGCAGCACCACCTCGGTCGAATATTTCTCCTGGCCGGACTGGTCGGTGTATTTGCGCGTCTGCAGCTGGCCCTCGATGTAGACGGTCGAGCCCTTGCGCAGATATTGCTCGGCGATCTTGGCCAGCCCCTCGTTGAAGATCACGACGCTGTGCCACTCCGTGCGCTCCTTGCGCTCGCCCGAGGCCTTGTCGCGCCAGGTCTCCGAGGTGGCGATGCGCAGATTGACCACAGGCTCGCCGGAGTTCAGCCGCCGCACCTCGGGATCGCGGCCGAGATTGCCCACCAGAATGACCTTGTTCACCGAACCCGACATCGCAGATTCCCTTCCTTCGCAAAGGCGGAAACGCCCGGCCTCGTGCCGCGCGCTCGTCCCGCCACTCCTCGATCTCTCCTAACACGCCGCAGGCCGGGCGGCCGGGCTTATCCCCAGCAATGTTTGTTCCATATTTGTTCACAAGACGCAAGCCCCGCCTCGACCATCCGCCGGGCAATCCGGACGGTCAGGCTGCGGCATAGGCCAGGGCGCAATAGGCCGTGCCGATCGCCGGCCCCTCGAGGCGGCGGACGCCGAGCCGCAGGGATGGCAATCCCGGCCCGGCCGGCAGGGCGACTGCGACGCCGTCCCGTGCGAGCGCGTGCAGATGCGGCGTGAGATCGGGCTCGGCGAGGCCGTCATAGACGCCGCGCCCCGACATCTTCAGCACGGCCTCCTTGGCCGCCCACAGCCGATGACAGAGGTCGCGGGCGCCGGGTCCGGACAAGCGCCCGACCGCCGCGGCCTCGCCTTCGGAATAGTGGTCGGCCGCGAAGGCGGCGGGTGCGGACGGGCTATCCGGCCCGTCGAGCTCGATGTCCGCCCCGACGAGCCCGTCGGGCGCGAAGGCGGCCAACAGCATGCCGGCTCGGCGTGAGAGGGACACGCCGAGCTCCGGATAGGGCGGGGCCAGGGCCGGGCGGCCGCTGGGCCGGCGATGGATGCGGATGTCGTCGCGGCCCGTGGCCGCGCGCAGCGCCGCGGCCGCTGCGGTGATGCGCAGGTGCCCTCCCCCGGGGGCGTCGTCGGCGGGTGCCGGCACCAGGACGGCGAGCGCCGGGCCGATGCGCATCACGGGGCCGGCAGGCCGGGCGGGCCATGCCGACGCGCTCACTCGGCGGCGTCGCGGAGACGCAGCGCCTGGTCCTCGACCGGCGTCGCCGGCCGCGGCGCCCTGACGGCGCCGCCCTGTGCGGGAGCGCCGACCCAGGCGGTGCCGGCCGGAATGGTCTCGCCCTTCATGATCAGGGTCAGCGGCTTCACCTCGGCGAAGTCGCCGATCTCGGTATCGTAGAGCACCGTCGAGCCGCTGCCGATCGTCACGCCGCGGCCGATCCGGATCCGGCCGACCTTCATGATGCGATCCTCGTAGAGGTGCGTCTGCGGGCAGGATCCCATGTTCAGGACCGCGTGGTCGCCGATCTCGGTGCAGTCGAACTCGCAGATGTCCGTGGTGTTGATCCAGGTGCCCTTGCCGATCCTGGTGCCGAAGGGGCGCAGCAGCCAGGGCAGGAACGGCGTCCCGCGCAGATAGTCGAGCAGCATCTTGCTGGCGAGGCCGCCATAGATCACCGCCACGGCCTCGGTCCGCATGGCCCACCACGACCACATCGGCCGCATCATCGGCCGATAGGTGCCGATCAGCAGCCACTTGCAGGCCACCGCCATGGCGTACATCGCCACCGACGTCACCAGCCCGCAGGCCGTGAAGAGGCCGAGCAGGGCCCAGAAGCCCTGGTCGAGCCGGGCCGCGATGAAGCCGGCCGTCACATAGGCGGTGGCGATCAGGACGGCGGTCGGGAGCGAGGTGTGCAAGGTCTCGAACGCGACCCGCAGCAGCCACATGCGGAATGGCGGGTCATAGGTCGTGCTGGCCGCGGCGGCGATCTTCTGGCGTGTCGGCAGGCGCATGGGCGGGCTGCCGCAGAAGGTCTCGCCCGCATCGACGGCGAGCCCTTCGGGCAGACGGGTCTTGATGCCGATCAGGGCATCGTCGGCAATGGTGCAGCCCTGGGCGATCACCGAGGAATTGCCGAAGAAGCAGCG
This sequence comes from Labrys wisconsinensis, assembly GCF_030814995.1. GTDB lineage: Bacteria > Pseudomonadota > Alphaproteobacteria > Rhizobiales > Labraceae > Labrys > Labrys wisconsinensis. The sequence goes on from NZ_JAUSVX010000003.1 coordinate 120,977, forward strand.
GTCGCCCGTCTTCATCCGCCTGAGGGTCATCCAGCCGTTGCGGATCTCCTCGTCGCCGAACACGGTCTCGTCGCCGATGAAGTTGTCGCGCCCCATTTCAATGAGATCGTAGCGGCCGGCGAAGCTGGCGGAAATCTCGGTCCCGCGACCGATCCTGGCCCCCATCAGGCGATACCAGTTGCGCATGAACACGGTGGCATAGAGGGAATTCAGCGTCTCCAGGATGGATTCGGTGGTGAGCCCGACGAACCATTTGCGCAGATAGAGCCCGCCGAAGATCGAATAGGTGCCCGGTCTGACGCGCGGCAGCAGCAGCCAGCGCAGGGCCACCATCACCGCCATGGACACGACGATGAGCGCGAGCGCCGCCGGCCAGGAGAGCGCGGCGACGAGCCACCAGGGCAGAGGTGCGTCCGGATCGCCCGTGACCGCGCCCTGCAGCGTCTCGAGGACGTAGAAGGCCGGGAAGATCGGCAGCAGGCCGACGACGAGCCCGAGATTGTAGGCGAGGGCATAGAAGGCGATCTGGACGAAGCGCGCGACGGCGCCCTGCCTGGGATGATCGCCTGGGTCGGACTGTTCCGCCATGCCGGTCTGGCGCCCCGGCGATCCGTCCCAGCGGCTGCCCTCGGCGATGCGGGTGCCCGCAGGCACCGCCGTCAGGTCGCCGATCGCGGCGCCGGCGCCGATCACCGTGTCGCCGCCGATCACGCAGCCATTGCCGATCTGCACGTCGGCACCGATCTCGATGCGCCCGACATGCACCTGGTTGCCGATCACCTCGACATTGGCCAGCTTGAGCTTGGTGCCGAGGCTGGCGCGCTCGCCGATCGACACGAGGTCGATGGCGCCCTCCTCGAACTCGTCGATCACGGCATCGCGGCCGACCTTGGCGCCGAGCGCTCTGAGGTAGATGCGCATCAGCGGCGAGCCCTTGAGGAACTTGTGGGCCGTGAGCTGGACGACCCGCTCCATCAGCCAGATGCGGAAATAATAGGCGCCCCACAGCGGATAGACCCCGGGACGGGTACGGCCGATGATCAGCCATTTGAGCGCCACGGCCAGGACCTTCACGCCGAGATTGAGGCCGAGGAAGACGCCGCACAGGACCAGGACGTCCTGCCAGAGCGGCGCGTCGTCGCCGAGCAGCAGGGTCGAGGCGAGGAGGAGGCCGATCCATTCCAGCGTCACGATGCCGATGAGGACGGGCAGCGTCACGGCCTGGGCGAGGCCGCAGAGCACCCGCCGGCGCAGCGGCACCGGCTCGAAGGAGAGGTCCGCCGCGTCCATGGCTCCGGCGGCCCCCTCGTCCAGCGCCACGGCGATCCGCCTGAGGCTGCGATGGGCATAGACGTCGCGGATGGCGATGCCGGCCAGGGCGGGGACCCGCCGCACCTCGGAGACGAAGCGGGCCGCCAGCATCGAATGGCCGCCGAGATCGGTGAAGAAGTCGGCCTCCAGGTCGACCGCCGGCATGCGCAGCACGTCCTGGGCGGCCTTGAGCAGCTGGGCCTCGGTCCAGGAGCGGGGCGGCTCCTGCGCCGCGGCGGACCGTTCCTGCCCGGGCGGTATCGCGGCCAGCGCCTTGCGGTCGACCTTGCCGGAGGCCAGCCGCGGCAGGGCGGCATGGGTCTGCCAGGCCGCGGGCAGCATGTAGGGCGGCAGCCTCGCCGCCAGGGCCCGCCGTGCCCGCTGGGGATCGAAGCCTTCGGCCGCGACGAGATGGGCGCAGAGCGTGTCCCCGGCCGCCCCCTGATGGACGACCACGGCGGCCGCCTGCACGCCGGGCTCGGCCGCGATCAGCGCCTCGATCTCGCCGAGCTCGATGCGATAGCCGCGGATCTTCACCTGGTCGTCGATGCGGCCGTGGAAGCTGAGGCGTCCGTCGGCGCCGAGGCTGACCGCATCGCCCGTGCGGTAGAGTACCGGATCGGGCCCGTCCCAGAACGGATTGGCGACGAACTTGCGGGCAGTGAGATCGGGCAGGTTGAGGTAGCCGGGGGCCACCCCCGGTCCGCCGATCAGGAGCTCGCCGACCTCCTCCGGCCCGACCAGCCGGAGATCCTCGTCCACGACATAGGCGGTGGCATTGGCGATCGGCCGCCCGATGCTGACGGCCTCGCCGGGGACGAGCTCGGCGAAGGTCGCGACCACCGTGGCCTCCGTCGGGCCATAGGTGTTGACGATGCGCCGCCCCGGCCTGGCGAAGCGCTGCACCAGGGCCGGCGGGCAGGCCTCCCCGCCCAGCACGACGAGGCGAAGGCTGTCGACGTCCCGGCCGAACATCGACAGGAGGGTCGGCACGGTATCGATGACCGTGACGCCCTCGGCCGCGAGGCGGTCCGGCAGGGCGTCGACGTCCTGGAGCACGTCGGGCGTCGCCACCTTCAGCGTGGCGCCGGCGAGGTAGGGAACGAAGATCTCCTCCAGCGCCAGGTCGAAGGCGATGGAGGCCTGCTGCAGGACGACGTCGGCAGCCTCGATGCCGAGGAAGGCATTCGCAGCCCTGACATAGTGGCAGATGTTGCGGTGGGTGACGACGATGCCCTTGGGCGTGCCGGTCGAGCCGGAGGTGTAGATGGCATAGGCGGGGGCGGAGCAGCCCGGCATCGCCTCGGGCGCCGGGGCCGCCGGCTCGGCCAGGAGAGCGCCGAGATCGGCGGTCTCGACGGCGAGCGCGCCCAGCTTGTCGCCCATGGCATCGTGCGAGAGCACGAGGCGCGCCCGGGCATCGTGCAGGCAGGTCGCGACCCGCTCCGCCGGAGCGTCCGCGTCGAACGGCACGAAGGCGGCGCCCGCCTTGAGGATGCCGAGCATGGCGACGTGCAGCTCGAGCGAGCGGCGGAACCACAGGCCGACGAAGTCCCCCGGGCGCACGCCGCGACGCGCCAGCGCGCCGGCGACGGCATCGGAGCGCCGGTCGAGCTCGGCATAGGTGAGGCGCTCCGGCGCGCCGATGCGAGCCAGGGCCGTGCTGTCGGGGAAGGCCCTGGCCGTGGCTCGGAAGATATCGGCCAGCGTCTCCTCGCGCAGGAAATCGGGGCGAACGTCGCCGCTGAGCGTCGCGCAGGCGCGACTGCCGGGCGCCGGTGATAGATGGAGGGTCACGCCTGTCGTCCTTCTGCCGGCGGGCGGCAAGACTTGAATCGATCAGCACAAGTCTAGCGCGTGGGGCGTTTCTCTCCTCTGACAGGGCGCGCAAGCCAAATGTAAGCCTGGCTCCGGTACAATGAGCGAGACGCCGCGGCCCACGGGAGCCAACGAGCCATGACGCATCGCCCAGCCCCGGCCAGCAGGCCGCAGCGCATCGCCCGATGGCTGCTCGCCGCCGGTCTGACCGGCCTGCCGATCGCTCCGGCGTTCCCGGGCGTGACCGGTCGGCTCGACGCCGACGCCCTGATCACCTCGCGGCTCGGTCCGCGCTCCTATCCGGAAATCGCCGCCGCGGTGATGCGCGACGGCCCTTGCCGGATCCTCCGGATCCGCCTTATCCGTCGCGGCGGCCGGCTGGTGTATCTCGTCAGGGTGCTGAAGCCGGACGGCAAGCGGCGCGACATCGTGCTCGACAGCGTGACCCTGGCGGTTATCGAGAAGTAGGACCCATGCGAATTCTGGTTGCCGAGGACGAACGCGCAATCGTCGCGGATATCCGCCGCAGCCTCGAGGCCCACCAATATGTCGTGTCGACGGTGTTCGACGGCGAGGAGGCCCTGTTCGCCGGCGCCCACGAGGTCTTCGACCTCGTCATTCTCGACCTCGGCCTGCCCAAGCTCGACGGGCTGTCGGTGCTGCGGCGCTGGCGCTCGGCAGGACGCGGCATGCCCGTCATCATCCTCACCGCCCGCGACGACTGGCGCGACAAGGTCGACGGCATGGATTCGGGCGCCGACGACTACCTGACCAAGCCCTTCCGGATGGAGGAGCTGCTGGCGAGGGTGCGGGCGCTGGTGCGGCGCGCCGCCGGACAGTCCTCCCCCGTCCTCTCCAACGGCGTCCTGGAGCTCGATACGCGCCAGCGCATCGTCTCCTTCCGGGGCAGCCCGGTGCAGGTCACGCCGCTGGAATACCGCCTCCTCGCCTATCTCCTGCACAATGCCGGCCGGGTCGTCTCGCAGGGCCAGATCACCGAAAGCATCTATGACGAGGAGACCGAGCACGGCTCCAACGCGCTGGAAGTCGTGGTGGCCCGCCTGCGGCGCAAGCTCGACGGCTCGGTGATCCAGACGCGCCGCGGCCAGGGCTACGTCATCCCGAACGAGCATCCGCCGTCGTGAGCTCGTTCTCGCTCAAGCGGCGGCTGCTGCTGGGATCGGTCGTGGCGATCGTCATGGCGACCATCCTGGCCGGGATCGGCATCGACGCCATCTCGGGCCTCGCCATCCGCGCCCTGGCGCTGTCGGAGATCGACGACGAGATGCGGCTGCTGCTCGCCAGCATCGAGATCACCCCGTCCAACGATCTGTCGATCGAGGACGGCCCCCAGGACCCGCGCTTCGGCCTGCCGAACGGCGGCTTCTACTGGCAGGTCGGACGAGGCGGCACGGTCGAGCTGCGCTCCCAGTCGCTCTGGGACCAGAAGCTGCCCTGGCTGCACGCGGCCCCGCGCGAGCTCGGCCGCGCGCATGGCATTGCCGGCCCGAACGGCGCCGATCTCCTCGCCGTGGAGCGCTCGATCGTCATCTCGACAGCGGCGGGCGACCAGTCCGTCACCGCGCTGATCGCGCTCGACAACAGCGAGCTGGCTCCGGCACGCTGGCGCTTCTTCTATGCCATGGCTCCCTCGCTCGCGGTGCTGATGCTGGCCCTGATCGGCGCGGTGGTCGCGGTGCTGCGCTACGGCCTGAGGCCGCTCGACGAGCTGCGCGTGGCGCTGGCCGCGGTGCGCGAGCGGGCAGTGCGGCTGATCGGCGGCCAGTTCCCCAGCGAGATCCAGCCGCTGGTCGATGATCTGAACGAGCTGATCGCCTCCCGGGAAACCCAGCTCATGCAGGCGCGCGCCCGGGCCGGAGACCTGGCGCACGGGCTGAAGACGCCGCTCGCGGTGCTGGAGGCGACCGCCCGCAACCTCGCCGAGAGCGGCCAGCCCGTCGCGGCGGCCGCGATCCGCGAGGAGGTGCGGCGGGTCGACGTGCAGGTCAGGCGCACGCTGGCGCAGGCTCGCGCCAGCCTGGCGGCGGCGCAGATGTCGGCCTCGGTCGAGGCCGTGCCGGTGCTGACCAGGATCGTGGCCGCCATGCAGCGCCTCGCCCGGGACAAGCCGGTCGCGTTTGCGCTGGAAGCGCCGCAGGAGCTGCGGATCGGCATGGACGAGAGCGACTTCACCAATGTCGTCGGCAATCTCCTGGACAATGCCCGCAAATGGGCGGCCACGCAGGCCGTGGTCCGGCTGGCCCTCGTGCCGGCGTCCCGCGAGATCGTGCTCTCGATCGAGGACGACGGCCCCGGTCTGCCGGAGGACGTCGAGCATACCTTCATCGAGCGCGGCAAGCGCCTGGACGAGACCGTGACGGGCACCGGCTTCGGCCTCGCCATCGCCAAGGACATCGTGGAAGCCTATGGCGGCGAGCTGGGGCTCGCAGCCGCCGATCTCGGCGGCCTGAAGGTCTCGGTCCGCCTGCCGGGGCGGCTCGCCATCCCTGCCGCGTCGCCGGCGGCACCGGCTCCCGTCAGCGCGGCTGCCCCCCAGGCACGCTGACCGCCTGCGCGCCCGCCGCGACGCCCCGGGCAAGGCAGGCCTCGATCTGCGCTCCCGCCAGATGGGCCGCCAGGAATGCGGCGAGGAAGGCATCGCCCGCTCCGGTGGTGTCGACCGCCGCGACAGCCGGGCCCGCGACGGACCAGCGCGCCGTGCCGCGCGCCGCCGCCGCGCCGCGCCCGCCGCGCTTCAGCACCACGAGATCGAACAGGGCGGCGAGGTGGCGCAACTGCCCCTCCTCGTCCGCGAGGCCGGTGAGGGCTTCGGCCTCGTCGACGTTCGGGAACAGCATGGCGGCCCCCCGGATCCAGGCGAGGACGTTGGCCGGCCCGAGGTCGCGGAGGAAGCCGGCCGAGGCCGGATCGATGGTCACCGGCACGCCGCGACGCCGCGCGGCGCCGAGGAAGTCGAGCACGGCGGCCCGTGGACCGGGCGAGACCAGCGAATAGGCCGAGACGTGCAGCAGCGCCGCGCCGTCGAGCAGCGCATCCGGCAGGTCGGCGCGGCACAGCGCCTCGTTGGCGCCGCGGTCGGTGAGGAAGCTGCGCTCGCCGTCCGGCGCGAGCAGGGCGACGAGGCGCCCCGAGCCCAGCCGTTCGTCGACAGCCAGCGCGGGGGTGACGCCATGGCGGCGCAAGGCGGCAGCATGGGCCTCGGCGTCCTCGCGCCCGACCCGGGCCGCCAGCATCACCGGCAGGCCGAAGCGCGCGAGCCAGGCCGCCTGGTTGGCGCCCGAGCCGCCCGGCAGCATGGCGATGGCGGCGCGCCGGTCGGAGCCGTGCACGATCGGCCCCTCCGGTCGGACGATGATGTCGGTCATGACGTCGCCGACCACGACGACATGGCCGGCCCGCGGCTCGGAAAGGGACATGGCTGCTCCTGCTGGGCCGCCTGTCTACACCGGACGCCGGCGCGGCGCAGCGGCCGTCGCGGCATCCGTGCAGGTTTGCCATGCCGCCCTTGCCGGTTGACATCCCCCGCCCGGCGCGGCCATCAAGCGCGATACGGAGCGAATCGGGGCTGCGACGGGATGGGCTTCTCCGCCGGCGACATACTCGGCGCCCCGCTCTGGTTCTGGGCGGTGTTCGCAGCCGTCATCCTCGCCATCCTGGCTTTCGACCTGGGCTATCTCAGCCGCCGCGTGCGGGTGCTGTCGCTCGGCCAGTCGCTGGTGCTGACCACCAGCTACGCGCTGCTGGCGGTGGTGTTCGGCGCCGGGGTCTGGGCCTGGTTCGGAGCGGAGAAGGGCTCGCTGTTCTTCACCGCCTACGTGCTGGAGCAGTCGCTCTCCATCGACAACGTCTTCGTGATGTCGGTGATCTTCGGGTTCTTCGCCGTGCCGCGCGAGCACCAGCACCGGGTGCTGTTCTGGGGCATCGTCGTGGCGATGGCGCTGCGGGCGATCTTCGTCGGGCTCGGTGCGGCCATGGTGGCACAGTTCGACTGGCTGCTCTACCTCTTCGGGGTCTTCCTGATCGTGACCGGCGTGCGGATGCTCTTCAACGCCGATGCCGAGCCGGACCTGTCGCGCAACGCCGCCGTGCAATGGCTGACGCACCGGCTCAGGGTGACGGCCAAGATCGAGGGCGAGCACTTCTTCGTCCGGCGCACGGCGCGCGACACCGGCCTGCCCGCCCTGCACGCCACGCCGCTCTTCCTCGCCTTCATGGTGATCAACGTCGCCGACATCGTCTTCGCCGTCGACAGCGTGCCGGCGGTGCTGTCGATGACCCTTGACCCCTTCATCGTCTACACCTCGAACATCTTCGCCATCCTGGGGCTGAGGGCGCTCTATTTCGTCATCGACGCGCTGATCGCCCGATTCCGTTATCTCAAGGCGGCGCTGTCCTTCCTCCTGATCTTCATCGGCGTGGTCATCTTCTACGAACGGCTGATCGGCGAGTTCGACAACGTCCTGACCATGATCATCACCTTTGCCGCGATCCTGGTGGCGATCCTCGCCTCTGTGCTCAACCCCGCCGGCGGGCGGCCGGCCCGGAAGGGATAGCCGGCGCGAGTCGCGCCGATCCCGGCCGCGCCAAGCAATCGCCAATCGAGACTGCGCCAGATCGACGCGGCTCGCCGGACCTGATGCGGTTCGGCACACAATTTTGCGTGAGCCAGGCGGAAGACGAGCGTCGAAGTTGTGGCCAACCCTGTTCTTGCACGCCCTCATGCTTGTGGAGGGGTGGCGAGCGGCTTAGATTTTCTTCGCATGGTCCACGGGAGATACCGTGATCGACATGCACAAGCTCGGAATGATGGCCGCGGCTTGCGGCTTTGTCTCGATCGGCCTTCTGGCTGCGCCGGCCCGCCCGGCCGAGACGGAGGTGGACGTTGAACTGATCCTGGCCGTGGACGTATCGCGATCCATGGATGCGGCGGAGCTTCAGATCCAGCGCGAGGGCTACATCGCCGCCTTTCGCCATCCCGAAGTCATCGCGGCGATCCGCTCCGGCTATACCGGCCGGATCGCCGCCACCTATTTCGAATGGGCCGGTCCCGGCAGCCAGGAGATCGTCGTCCCCTGGATGCTGATCGACGAGGCGGCCAGCGCCGATGCGTTCGCCGGCCGGATCCGGCCCGGCACGGGGATCGGGCGTTACGGCACCTCGCTGTCCTCGAGCCTGACCTTCGCCGCGGGGCTGTTCCGCGACAACGGCTTCGCCGGCGGACGCCGGGTGATCGACGTCTCGGGGGACGGCGCCAACAACACCGGGCCGCCGCTCGGCCCGGCGCGGGACCGGGCGGTGGCGCAGGGCGTCACCATCAACGGCCTGCCGATCATGATCCATGCCGACGACGCCAACGATCCCTTCGGCATCACCAATCTCGGCGACTACTACCGCGATTGCGTGATCGGCGGCGCGGGCGCCTTCACGCTGCCGGTCTACGAGGTCGGCGAGTTCGAGGTGGCGATCCGGCGCAAGATCATCCAGGAAATCTCGCTCGGTCGGCCGCGCGCCGTCTTCGTCGCCGACGTGCCCTCCCCGTCGCGGCGCGGCTCCTGCGGTCCGGGCGAGCCCTGGCGCCTGCCCGATCCGCCGCGGCCGCGATAGAGGCCAAGCCACGCCCCTCGGATCGAACGATGGTTACGATCCGCGGGATGCGGCGAAAGCACGAGCAGCGGCGGCGCCACTTGCGCCGGCGGAGCAAACCCTGTATGGGACCGCCTTCGCTTCGGCCGGAGGCTGAACGGACGGCCGTGCTCGCACGGCAGGGACTTCGGGTCCCGGCGTCCCGTGTCTCCGCTCTCTGGGACAATCCTCCAAGGCCTGCAGGGGCCCGCGAGGGGCTTCGCGCCGGGCGATCGATGCAATGTTGAAGGACAGGCCTTCTATGCCGAATTACGAGCATGTTTTCATGGCTCGCCAGGACGTCACCTCGCAGCAGGTCGAGGCGCTGACCGCCCAGTACAAGGGCGTCATCGAGGCGAATGGCGGCTCGATCACCAAGAGCGAATATTGGGGCGTCAAGTCGCTCCAGTACCGCATCAAGAAGAACCGCAAGGCGCATTTCTCGCTGTTCAACATCGTGGCGCCGCCGGCGGCGATCGCCGAGATGGAGCGGCAGATGTCGATCTCCGAGGACGTGATCCGTTTCGTCACCTTCAAGGTGGACGAGCTGGAGGAGGGTCCCTCCGCCATGCTGCGCAAGAGCGACCGCGACGAGCGTCGCGACGATGACCGCGGCTTCGGCTTCGGCGGCGGGCGCGGCGGCTTCGGCGGTGGCGGACGCGGCGGCTTCGGGGGCGACCGCGAGCGCCCGCCGCGCCGCGACCGCTTCGAGGGCGACGCTGCGCAACCGGGCGCGGGAGAGTAAACCATGGCCATGTCACCCGGACGCCGTCCGTTCTTCCGTCGCCGCAAGTCCTGCCCGTTCTCGGGCCCGAACGCGCCGAAGATCGACTACAAGGACGTCAAGCTGCTGCAGCGCTACATCTCCGAGCGCGGCAAGATCGTCCCCTCCCGCATCACGGCCGTCTCGGCCAAGAAGCAGCGCGAGCTGGCGCAGGCGATCAAGCGCGCCCGCTTCCTCGGCCTGCTGCCCTACGTGATCGGCTGAGCCGGCGCGCCGGCCCCTCGGGGCCGGCGTTCCGCCCGCGACGCGAGCGACCTCGGGTCGAGCCCGCCGCGGTTTCCACGACCGGCTCCGGATTTCCCGGCCGGTACCAAGTGAGTCAGCCGGACCAGGGCCGGCCATGGTTGGGGCAGGTCATCGCACGCGATGCCCACCTCTAACCGCGCAAGCGGGACAGCTCGACGGATGACGCGAAACCTTCTCATCGGACTGGTCGCAGGCCTCGCCTCGGCGCTTCTGTTCGCGTCGCTGCTGTCGGGCTCGCCGCTGTCGCTGCTGCTCTGCCTGGCGGCGCCCCTGCCGATCATGATCGCCGGACTCGGCTGGCGCCATCGCGCCGGGCTGGTGGCGGCCGTGGTCGCCTCCGTGCTCCTCGGCGTCGGCCTGTCGGACGGCGGCTTCGATGTCCGCCTCGCCGTGGCCTTCCTCGCCTCCACCGCCCTGCCCGCCTGGCTCCTGTCCTATCTGGCGCTGCTCGGGCGCTCCGAGGCCGGCGGCGCCGTGGTCGAGTGGTTTCCGATCGGCACGCTGGTCGCGGTGACGGCGCTGCTCAGCGCCGCCATCACCATGCTGATCGCGCTGTCCTTCGGCCTCACCTTCGAGACCTACAGCGCGGCGCTGGGCGAGCGGATCGAGGCGGTGCTGCGCGTCTTCACCGACACGCCGGACGGGCAGCCGATCGCGGTGCCGAACGCCGCCGCCTTCGTCGCCTTCGCCAAGGCCGTGGCGCTGCCGATCTCGACCGCGGTCTGGGTGTTCACCACCCTGTTCAATCTCTGGCTGGCGGCCCGCGTGGTCAAGGCCTCCAGCCGCCTCGCCCGGCCCTGGCCGGACGTCCCCTCCTCCCTGCGCCTGCCGCGGCGGACGATCCATGGCCTCGGCCTCGCCGTGCTGGTGGCGGCCTTCGCACCCGGCATGGTGGGGCTCGCCGGCGAGTTCGTCACCGCCGGCCTGGCGGCGGCCTTCGCCATCGCCGGCTACGCCGTGCTGCATGCCGTCACCCGCGGCATGACGGCGAGGCCGCTCGTCCTCGGCGCCTGCTATGCGATCACGCTGGTGCTGAGCTGGATCGCCATCATGGCCGCGGTCGTCGCCGGCCTTGCCGACCACTTCCTCGACTTTCGCGGCCGCGTGGCGGCGCGCCGCAAATCCAACCCCGCCAACGACAAGTCCTGATAAGAAGGAGATCCCGCAATGGAAGTCATCCTGCTCGAGCGCGTGCCGAAGCTCGGCCAGATGGGCCAGACGGTGAAGGTGAAGGACGGCTACGCCCGCAACTTCCTCCTGCCCCTCGGCAAGGCGCTGCGCGCCACCAAGGCCAACAAGGAGCGCTTCGAAAGCGAGCGTGGCCACCTCGAAGCCCGCAATCTCGAGCTGCGGTCCGAGGCCCAGGTCATCGCCGACAGGCTCGCGGACAAGAGCTTCGTCATCATCCGCCAGGCCGGCGAGACCGGCCAGCTCTACGGCTCCGTCTCGGCGCGCGACCTCGCCGACGCCACGGAGGCCAACGGCTTCACCGTCGCGCGCTCCCAGTTCGTGCTCAACACGCCGATCAAGACGCTCGGCCTGCACCCCGTGGTGGTCCAGCTCCACCCCGAGGTCGAGGTGAAGATCTTCGCCAACGTCGCCCGCTCGCCCGACGAGGCCGACCGCCAGGCGCGCGGCGAGAACGTCACCGCCCGCCGGGACGAGGACGAAGACACCTACGAGAACCCGGAGGACGTGGCGATTCCGGGCGTCGACGACGTCGAGGGCGAGCAGCCCGCCGCCTGATATCGGCCACGAAGCCATGGGATCCCTCGCAGGGTCTGCAACGTTCTTCCTGGTCGTTGCGGATCCTGCGGCGGCTCCGCCGCCGCGTCCCGGAGAGGAGGCGGCGCGTTATCTATATTTGCCAATTTGCATAAAATATTACCGAAACATCGGCTACACCTAGTCGCCAGAGCGCGGACAGTAGCGGAACCCTCGAGACGTGGGGTGACACTGTGAAGTTCCAGACCATGGCATGGATGGGATTCGGCGGCGAGCAGCTCCTGACTCCCAACGAGACCGTCGAACCGGCCAGGCCGCCGCGACCGACGATCGGCCTGGCGCTCGGCGGCGGCGCGGCGCGCGGCTTTGCCCATATCGGCGTCATCCGCGTGCTGCAACGGGCCGGCTATGGCATCGACGTCGTCGCCGGCGCCTCGATCGGGGCCGTGGTCGGTGGCTGCTATCTCGCCGGCAAGCTCGATGAGCTGGAGAGCTGGGCCCGTTCGCTGACCAAGCGCCGGGTGCTCGGCCTGCTCGACCTCAGCCTGGGCGGCGGCGGGCTGATCGCCGGCTCGCGCCTGGCCCACCTGCTGGCCCACGACCTCGGCGGCGTGCAGATCGAGGACCTGCCGGTCCCCTTCGCCGCCGTGGCGACTGAGATCGGCCCGGGCCACGAGATCTGGCTGACCCGCGGCAGCCTGGTCAAGGCGATCCGCGCCTCCTACGCCCTGCCCGGCATCTTCGAGCCGGTGAAGATCGGCGGGCGCTGGCTGATGGACGGCGCGCTGGTCAACCCGGTACCGGTCTCGACCGCCCGCGCGCTCGGCGCACGCATGGTCATCGCCGTCAACCTCAACGGCGAGCTCACCGGCCGCGGCGCCGTCGTGCCCTCGCACGGATCGAACGACGACGAGGAGCTGCCGCCGGTCGAGCAGCAGCTGCGCACCACCGCCATCGGTGCCGCCAGCGCCCTGATCAAGCGCCAGCTCGGCTTTGCGCCGAAGCGGGTGCTGCCCCGCGGCCCGCGCACGCCGGGCATCTCGACGGTGATCGTCGACGCCTTCAACATCACCCAGGACCGCATCTCGCGCTCGCGGCTCGCCGGCGACCCGCCCGACGCGATGGTCAACCCGCGGCTCGGCCGCGTCGGCCTGTTCGATTTCCATCGCGCCGAAGAGATCATCGAGCTCGGCGCGGAAGCCGCGCTCAAGGCCCTGGACACAATCCGCGATACCGCCGAAGCGCTCGCCTGAACGGGGCGCCCCAGCCCGGCTCAGGCCGGGATCCGGTCCGCGGAGGGGGCGACCACGGCGAACAGGTCCGAGAGCGCCGCCAGCGCGCCGTCATGGACGAGGCTCGCCGGCAGGCTCCTGCCATCCGGCCCCGGCAGGGAGCGGGTGGCCGTCGCCGACGCGACGACCGTGACCTGGAAGCCGAGATTGAAGGCGGCGCGTGCCGTCGAGCTCACGCACATATGGGTCATGAACCCGGCCAGGATCAGCGTGTCGGCGCCGATCGCCTTGAGATGCGCCTCCAGGCCCGTCTGCAGGAAGGCGCTGGGATAGGTCTTGGAGATGACCGGCTCGCCGGCGAGGGGCGCGACGGCCCCGGCGATGCGGCCGGTCTCGCCCGCCGTGTCGTAGAGGCTTCCCGGACCGTCTTCGTGCACGATGTGGATGACCGGCCGGCCCGCGGCCCGGGCGCGGGACAGCAGCCGGCCCGCTTCCTCGAGCGCCGCCTCGACGCCTTCGAGCTGCATCACGCCGGAGCGGTAGGTCTCCTGACAGTCGATCAGGACGAGGGCCGAGCGGGAGAGCGGCGCCGGCTCCACCGGCAAGCCGCTCAGGCTACGAAGGGTCGGTCTGGCCACGATTCTCTCCGGTCTCGTTCCTGCGATGCGGTGCCGGCGCGGGCTCAGAACCCGAGCGCGGCGCCATCCTTCCTCGGATCGGAGCCGCCGGTCAACGTTCCCTTGTCCCAGTCGACGAGGATCATCTGGCCGCCGCCGAGCGGCTCATGCGCCGGCGCCACCGCATGGCCGCGCGCCTTCAGGCCTTCGACCGCGGCCGCCGGCACGCCGCGTTCCGCCACGACCGCGCCATCCTCGTAGAAGACCCGCGCGAGATCGATCGCCGCCTGCGGGTCCATGCCGTAGTCGACCACGTTGGTCAGGACATGGACCTGGCCGAAAGGCTGGTAGTCGCCGCCCATCACGCCGAAGGGCGCGATCACCCGGCCGCCGCGCATCGCCATGCCCGGCATGATCGTGTGCAGCGGGCGCTTGCGCGGCGCGATGCGGTTGGGATGGCCGGGATCGAGGCGGAAGCCGGCGCCGCGGTTCTGGAGCACGACGCCGGAGCTTGCGCCGACCAGGCCGCTGCCGAAGGAGTGGTAGGTGGAGTTGATGAAGCTGACCGCGTTGCGATCCCGGTCGACGACGCTGAGATAGACCGTGTCGGAGGGCTCCATCGGCACGGGCGGCAGGTCGGTCATGGCACGCTCGCGATCGATGGTCGCGCGCAGGGCGTCGGCCCGGGCGGCCGACAGCAGCGCCGCGACGGGCACGGCGGCATGGTCGGGATCGGCGATCAGGGCGTTGCGGATGGCATAGGCGAGCCGCCCGGCCTCCACCTCCAGATGCAGGCGCTCGGCGCCGAGCGGATCGAGGCCGCCGAGGTCGAACCCGCCGAGGATGTTCAGCATGATCAGCGCCGTCAGGCCCTGGTTGCTGGGCGGCATCTGCCAGACGTCCACGTCGCGGTAGCGCGTGGTGACGGGGCGGACATAGTCGCCGGCCGCCGCGGCGAAATCCTCGAGCGTATGCAGCCCGCCCGCCTGGCGCAGGCGGCCGACCAGGTCCTCGGCGACGCGTCCCTCGTAGAAGCCGCGGCGCCCCTCGGCGGCGATCAGGCGCAGCGTCGCGGCGAGCTCCGGCTGGCGATGCACGGTGCCGGCGACCGGCGCTGTTCCGGCTGGCAGAAAGATGCGCGCCGCGGCTTCGTCGCGGGCGAGGCGCGCCGCCGCTTCATGCCAGTCCGCGGCCACCCGGTCGTGCACCACATAGCCCTTCTCGGCATACGCGATGGCCGGCGCCAGGATACGATCCGGCGGCAGGCGGCCGTGGTCGGCGAGCAGCCTGCACCAGGCGTCGATCGCGCCGGGAATGGTGACGGCATGGGCGCTGTAGGTCGGGATGGCGGTGAAGCCGCGCTCGCGGTACCACTCCGCCTCGGCCGCCGCCGGCGCCCGGCCCGAGCCGTTGAAGGCGATGACCTCGCCCTCGCCGCGGGGGACGTAGAGACAGAAGCAGTCGCCGCCGATGCCGGTCGACTGCGGCTCGACCACCGCCAGCACAGCGGCGGCGCAGACCGCGGCGTCCATGGCGTGGCCGCCCTCGCGCAGCACCGCCAGGGCGGCGGCGGAGGCGAGCGGATGGGAGGTCGCGACCATCGCTTCGGTCGCCCGCACCGGCGAGCGGCCTGGGAACTGAAAATCTCTCATGATGCTCCATCCCGTTCCTTCACGGCCTCATTCGCGCCCATCGGCTCCTCGCTGTCCAGCAGCAACGCGTGCTGGACGGAACGCAGGTGCCGCCGCATCGCCGCCTCGGCTTCCGCCGGATGATGGTCGGCGATCGCCTCGACGATCTGACGATGGTGGCGCGACAGTTCCTCGAACCGCTCCTGCGTCGTCGGATCCTCGCGGATGCGCTTCCAGGCGCCCTCGTCGCGCACGGCGTTGAGGCTGTCGAACACCGCGACCGCCAGCGCATTGTGCGAGGCCTCCGCGATGGCCCGATGCAGGCGGCTGTCCCAGATGTCCCAGGTCTGCGCGTCCCGTGCCCCTTCGCTCCTGCCGAGGAGATAGCGCAGGTTGTCGATGTCCATGCGGCTGGCGCGGGTCGCCGCCACCCTGGCCAGGGTCGGCTCGAGCCAGATGAAGACGTCCATGAGGTCGGCCGGGCTGGTCCTCGCCGTGACCAGGGACATGCCGAACTCGCGCTCCGGCGGACGGGCGCCGACGAAGGTTCCCTTGCCGACATGGCGCCACAGCCGCCCCTCCGCCTCCAGGACCTCCAGGCCCTCGCGCAACGCACGCCGGCTCACGGCGAGATCGCTCATCAGCTCGCGCTCCGGCGGCAGCCGGGTCCGTGGCGGGTAGCGACCGTCGTTCAGCAGCGCCCGGAGGCGCTCGACGGCGAGAGTCCTGACACGCATCTGGAACCAATCTCACTATTGGTTCCATAGTAAATCCAGATCCCACCGTCTTGTCCAGCACGAAGGGCGTTCTCTCTTGCCGAAGACTGAGGATACGTGCACGATGGTTGTATCCAATGGCAAGATTGGTTCCAGCGAGAAACCACAGCCAGCGGACCCAACCGGAGCAGAACGATGAACCAGCCCACCGCATCCTGGTCCCGCTTTCGCGCCTGGAGCCTCGCCGCTGCCGCGGCCGCGCTCACGGCAGGCCCTATCCCGGCCGCCCGCGCCGAGACGATCACGCCGCCGCCCGCCATCGCCGCGGCCAAGAAGATGGTCGTGTGCGCCGATATCGGGTCTCCGCCCCTCTCCTTCTACAAGGAGGACGGCAAGCTGGTCGGCGCCGAGGTTGATCTGTCGAACGCGATCGCCGGCCGCATGGGCGTCGGCACGGAATGGCGGGCCGTGCAGTTCGACGGCATCATCCCGGCCCTGCTCGCCAAGCAGTGCGATCTGATCATGTCCGAGCTCTATGACAAGCCCAAGCGCCGGGAGGTGGTCGACTTCGTCGACTATCTCGACTCCAGCCAGTCCCTCGTCGTGCAGAAGGGCAACCCGGCCGGCATCAAGGGGCTCGACGATCTGTCCGGCAAGAAGGTGGCCGTGGAGAACGGCACCACGATCCAGTCGCTCGTCGAGGAGCAGAACAAGAAATTCGCAAGCGAAGGCAAGCCCCCGGCCGAGGCGGTGGTCTTCCCCAAGGACACCGATGCCTTCCAGGCCCTGCGCATCGGCCAGGTCCAGGCCTACGGCACCACGATCAAGACGGCGGGCTACTACTTCACCCAGGCGCCGGACCTGTTCGACCTCGGCGGCGAGCCCTTCGCCAAGGCCGTGATCGGCGCCGCCTTCCGCAAGGACGACGTCGAGCTGCAGAAGGCCTTCGCCGCGGCATTGGCGGCGATCCGTCAGGACGGCTCCTACATGACCATCCTCAAGACCTGGGGTATCGAGCGCGACGCCCTCTGAGAGCCCGCGCCATGAACTTCAACTGGGAGTTCTTCCTGCAATATCTCCTCAGGCCGAGCAGCGTCTACCTGCACGGCCTGTGGCTCACGCTCAGCATCAGCGTCGTCTCGCAGTGCCTGGGCACCGGGCTCGGCCTGTTCCTGGCGCTCGGCCGGCTGTCGTCGCTCCGGGGGCTGCGCCTCCTGGCGTCGGCCTATGTCTGGGTCATGCGCGGCACGCCGCTGCTGGTGCAGATCGTGTTCATCTACACCGCCCTCGCCGCGGCGGGCATCCTGCGCTTCCACGACATCGATCTCGGCTTCATCGTCCTGCCGGGGAACATCCAGGCCGGCATCATCGCGCTCAGCCTGAACGAGGCGGCCTATATGGGCGAGATCATCCGGGCCGGCATCGCCTCGATCGACCGCGGGCAGACGGAAGCGGCCAAGTCGCTCGGCATGACGCCGGCCAAGCTGCTGCGCCGCATCATCATGCCGCAGGCCGCGCGGGTGATCATTCCGCCGCTCGGCAACAATTTCAACGGCATGCTGAAGAGCACCACGCTGCTCAGCGTCATCGGCGTGCCCGAGCTCCTCCTGGCGACCCAGATGGTGACCTCGGCCACCTTCCGGGTCTTCGAGCTCTATTCGGTGGTGGCGCTCTACTACCTCACCCTGACCACGGCCTGGGGCTTCCTGCAGGGCCGGATCGAGCGGCACTTCAGCCGCCCCTTCGCCGAGACGGCCCGGACCGGCGTGCCGCGCCGACGCCTGCGCCTCCTCAGGATCGGAGCACCCCGGTGAGCGAGCCCTCCGAATCCTGCGTGGTGCAGGCCGAGAACGTGGAGAAGTGGTTCGGACCGCTCCAGGTGCTCAAGGGCGTGTCCCTCTCGGTCCGGCGCGGCGAGGTGGTGGTGATCGTCGGCCCGTCCGGCTCCGGCAAGACCACCTTCGTGCGCTGCATCAACCATCTGGAGAAGATCCAGGGCGGCCGCATCCTGGTGAACGGCCATCTCATCGGCTATCGCCAGGCGGGCAAGCGCCTGGTGGAGGACCGTGAGCGCAACATCGCCCGCCAGCGCCGGGACATCGGCATGGTGTTCCAGCGCTTCAACCTCTTCCCCCATCTCACGGCCCTCGGCAACATCGTCGAGGCGCCGATCCAGGTCCGCGGCATCGACAGGGCCCGGGCCGAGGCGGAAGGGGCGGCGTTGCTGAAGCGGGTCGGCCTCGCCGAAAAGGCGGACGCCTATCCCGCCCAGCTTTCCGGCGGCCAGCAGCAGCGCGTGGCGATCGCCCGGGCGCTGGCGATGAAGCCGGCGCTGATGCTGTTCGACGAGCCGACGAGCGCCCTCGACCCGGAAATGGTCGGCGAGGTCCTGGAGGTCATGCAGGAGCTGGCCCGCGAGGGCATGACCATGGTGGTCGTGACCCACGAGATGGGATTCGCGCGGGAGGTGGCCGACCGCGTGGTGATGATGGACGGCGGCCAGGTGGTGGAGGAGGCGCCCCCGGCCCTGTTCTTCACCGCGCCGCGCTCCGAACGCACGCGCTCCTTCCTCGCCCGCCTGCTGTGAGGCGGGCGGCAGGATCCCGGTCGCAGGCGTCAGGCCGAGATGTAGTCGCGCATCGCCTGGGTCTCGGCCTCGATCTCGGCGAGCCGGTACTTGACCACGTCGCCGATCGAGACGATGCCGATCAGCCGGCCCTGCTCGACGATCGGCACGTGGCGGAACTTGCCGAGCGTCATCTGGCTCATCAGGTCCTGCAGCGTGTCGCTCTCGCGCCCGGTCGCCACCTTCGCGGTCATGTGCTTGGAGATGGCATGGTCGAGCGCCGCCGGGCCCGACTGGGCCAGCGCCCGCACCACGTCGCGTTCCGACAGGATCCCGGCGATGGCGCCGTCCGCGCCGGTGATGATCACGGCGCCGATACGCTTCTCAGCCAGGAGCCTGGCGGCGTCCGCCATGGTCCGGTGCGGCGGCAGGGTGACGATGTCCCGCCCCTTGCCTTTCAGGATATGGGCAACAGTCATGGTCGATCCTCCTTCAAGAACCCGCGCCTTCGGCGTCTGTTCTGCGGGATCGGCCCGGCCAGGGGCTGCAACCCCGATAGGGAGAAGATGAGGCGCGGACCGCGCGAGCGCAAGAGGTCGCACCGCCCCGGGGCAGTAGCGGCGCGACTTGGATGGGAAAAAGTGATCACGTCGAAGCAATTCCGCAGATGCGGGCCCCGGGAGGAGGGCGCCCTGCTGCAAAGCCGGCCCCCATGGTCTGACCGGTCGACCTGCCTCCCCGTCCTCGTTTGCATGGAAGCGACCTGATTCGGGGCATCCGGCCCAGTCACGCGAGTTGATACTTGACGAACGGCCTGTCTTGCCTCATTGATCCCGCCATCGATCTCGGCCGGACGACTTGGCCCCGCGCACTTCACGGCTGCGCAAGCTGACGACCTTCCCTCGAATATCGACCAACTGTCTCTCCGTGACAGCGTGTTATCGAGAGGCTCTTATTCACTCGCAAACAGGGTTCGTCATGAGCACGGGCACCGTCAAGTGGTTCAACTCCCAGAAGGGCTACGGCTTCATTCAGCCGGACGATGGCAGCAAGGACGTGTTCGTCCACATCAGCGCCGTCGAGCGTGCCGGTCTTTATGACCTTCGTGAAGGTCAGAAGATCAGCTATGAGTTGGTGCAGGATCGCCGTTCTGGTAAGATGTCTGCCGACAAGCTTCAGGCTGCCTGAAGCGGTTCGGCGCCGGAAGGCGCATCGATCATGGACTGGAGGAGGGTTGGGCCTCGGGCCTGACCCTTTTCGCATTGCAACAACAACGTGAAGGAGGCCGTTCTTTGCAGGTCTTGGTCCGCGACAACAACGTCGAACAGGCGATGAAGGCTCTGAAGCGCAAGCTCCAGCGCGAAGGCGTGTTCCGGGAGATGAAGCTTCGGAACGCTTATGAGAAGCCGTCCGAGCGCCGGGTGCGCGAGAAGGCCGAGGCTATCCGGCGCGCCCGCAAGCTCGCCCGCAAGCAGGCGCAGAAGGAAGGCTTGCTGCCGGCGCCGAAGGCCAAGCCGCGCGGCGCTCCTGGCGTCGGGGCTCGCCCGGCACCGCGCTGAGCCTTGGACAGCAATTCCGGACAGTAAAGGAAAGGGCGCCCCTCGGCGCCCTTTCCTTTTTTGCAGGATCACTCCGGCGGCGGCCCGGCCTCGATCGCCGGTCCCGGCTGGTCACCCGGCAGCACCGGATCGAACAGCGGGAACAGCACCAGCCCGGCGAGGAACCCGCCGACATGCGCCTCCCAGGCGATGGCCGGCCCCTCCCCGCCCAGCGACAGGGTGCCGAGACCGGTGAGCAGATTCGCCGCGAACCAGATCACCAGGAACACCAGCACGCGCCGGTCGCGCAGGACCTCGCGCAGCGGCAGGGCGGGGACACGGAACGCCGTCGCACCACCGATGCGGAACAGGCCGAGCGGCGCGCCGGGCTGGAACATGAAGCGGGTCGCCGCGGCCATGTAGCCGGAAATGGCGGCCGAGGCGCCGATCACCACCGCCTCGTCGCCCCAGTGCACCGCGAGATGCGTGGCCGCTCCGGCGACCGAGCACACGGCCGAGAACAACAGGAAGCGGGCGGTGCCGAAGCGCCAGGCCACCGCCGAGCCGAAGGCCAGCATCCAGATGCCGTTGAAGACGAGATGAGCCCAACTCCCGTGCAGGAAAGCATAGGTGAGGAAGGTCCACACGTCCGCCCCGGCCCCGCCGGGCAGGATCTCGCCCTGCAGCACGGCCGGGTCGTAGCGCGCCGGCAGGAAGGCGAAGAGCAGGATGATCTGCAGCTTGAGCTGATCAGAGGCGAAGGTCCAGATCAGGTGGATCCCGGCCAGCAGCGCCAGCAGCGCCACGACGACGCGGGGGGCGTTGATCGCCGGCTCGCGGGCAGCGGGTTCGATCGGCGGTCGCACCATCTCGTTCATGGAGCTCACTTAGGGACTGCCCGCACGCGGCGCAACGGCAAAGAGTGGGGAGGGCCGAAGCCCTCCCGACCAGCCACCTGTCGGCGCCTGACGCCCTGTCCCGCCTCCCCGGACGACCCTGAGGTCGCAGCGGCCCCGACGCACCACCTCCGGGGCCCGGGAGGATCGAACCGCAGGGTTGTCGCGCACCGGCACCCGGCACGCCACATCAACCTTTCGTTAACCTTAACGGTTTGCAAAACTGTGGACGCGGCAGGGCCGGCGGCTGCGCTGGCATGCCCGATGCTACGGTCCGGCGCAGGAAGGCACGGACCGGACTCTTGTCCCGCTTTCGCACACCCCCCGGGAGGGCGGCAATCCCGCCGGGGCTCGGGAAGTATGGTGACGATGACAATGAAGCACGCGGCAACGCGCGATCTTTACTGCTATTGGGACAGTCTGCGCGGCACGCGGATGGCCCCGGAGCGCGTCGACATCGACCCCGGCGCCATTCGCCGCGTCCTGGGCGACACCTTCATCGTGGAAGTCGACGAGCAGCGCAGCTACCCCTATCGCCTGGCGGGCACGCGCCTGTGCGCCCTGATGGGCCACGAGCTGCGCGGCCTCTCCGCGCTGGAGGTCTGGAACGGCGCGGACGCAGTGGAGATGAGACGGCTGCTGTCGGCGGTCTCCGACGATTCGGCCGCCGTGGTGGCCGGCATCGAAGCCATCTCCAACCAGGGCCATTCGCTCGAGGTGGAGCTGCTGCTGCTGCCGCTGCGTCATCACGGCAAGACGCATTCGCGCATCCTCGGCAGCCTGACGCCGGGCGATGTGCCATATTGGATCGGCGTGTGCCCGATCGAGCGCATGGTGATCCGCTCGATCCGCATCCTGTGGCCCTCGACCCGCGAGCCGATCACCACCACGCCGATCCCCCCGCCCCTGCCCCCGGGCGTGCGCCGTTTCGGCCATCTGACCATCGTCGACGGCGGCCGGCGCTGACGACAGGACGCTGCGCGTCGAGATCAGGAGCCCACCGCGATCGAGATCCCGCCGGGAGCAAGAGCCCGTTAACCCTGTGTTGCTAGGGTTCCCACGCTTTCAACGCGTGCGGGGGCCCGGCTCCTTTGGGGCAGGGCTGATGGATTGATGATCGCGCAGCCATTTTCCATCGCCGAGGACCGCCGCCGGCATCAGCGGGTGAAGATCTCGTTGCTCGGCCGCTACATGCTCGAGACGCGGCGGGAATATCCGTGCCAGGCCGTCAACATGTCCCCGGGCGGCGTGGCTCTGGTCGCGCCCGTGGTCGGCAATCCCGGCGAGCGGGTGGTGTGCTATCTCGACCATGTCGGCCGGATCGAGGGCCAGATCGTCCGGCACCTGCCGAACGGCTTCGCCATGACGATCTCCGCCACCGCGCGCAAGCGGGAGAAGTTCGCGGCGCAGCTGACCTGGCTCGCCAACCGCCATGTCCTCAACCTGCCCGAGGATCGGCGCCACGAGCGCATCCTGCCCAAGAATCCGCGCTCGACCCTGACGTTGACCAACGGCACGGTCTATCCCTGCCGGGTGATCGACATGTCGCTCTCCGGAGCCGCGATCGCCACCGACCTCAAGATCGAGCTCGGCAGCGCGGTGATGCTCGGGCGCATGCAGTCGCACGTCATCCGCCATTTCGAGGGCGGCGTCGGCATCCAGTTCAGGCACGAGCAGCTGCCCAGCGTCCTGGAAGCGGAGTTCGGCGGGCTCTGACCGCGCTCGGGGCCGCTCGGCCGCGGGCGACTACGTGCGCGCGCCGCCTTGCAGCCTGAAGCGGTCCAGCGTCACCGCGCCGATGATGATCAGGCCCTTGACGATATACTGCCAGACATCCGGCACGCCGGTCAGAATCAGCCCGTTGGACAGGACCGCGATGATCAGGGCGCCCACCAGCGTGCCCCAGATCGAGCCGATGCCGCCGACGAAGGAGGTGCCGCCGAGAATCACCGCGGCGATCGCGTCGAGCTCGTAGGACTGGCCGAGCTGGAGCCCGTTGGCGGCATAGAGCCTGGCCGAGGCCATCACGCCGCCGAGCCCGGCCGTGAGCCCCGACACCGCATAGACGAAGACCAGCACTGACCCCACCTTGACGCCCGCCAGGCGGGCAGCGTCGGGATTGCCGCCGATCGCGTAGATGTAGACGCCGAGCACCGTGTGCCGCAGGACGAACCAGGAGGCGAGGACGATCCCGAGGGCGATGATCACCAGCCAGGGAATGCCGAACAGGCTGCCGTTGCCGATGACGGCGTAGCCGAGATCGGCATTGAACACCGTGGTGTCCTTGCCCAGGAGCCGCGCGCAGCCGCGGATGGCCGTCAGGGCCCCGAGCGTCACGATGAAGGGCGGCAGCCGGACGGCCGCGATCAGGGCGCCGTTGACGAGGCCGAACCCCAGGCCGACGACGAGGGCGGCGGGAATCGCCAGGGCCGCATAGCCGGGATCGAGGGAGACGATCAGCGCCGCCATCGCCGAGGCCGCCAGCACGGACCCGATCGACAGGTCGATGCCGCCCGTCAGGATGACGAAGGTCATGCCGCAGGCCAGCACCAGGTTGATCGAGGCCTGCTGGAGCACGATGACCAGGTTCTGGACGGAGGCGAAGCGACCGGTGGAGATGGAGAAGGCCGCGCACAGGAGGACGAGCACCGGCAGCATGCCGAGGGCCCGGACCAGGGAGCGGGCCGCCGCAGCGCCCCCCACGCGGTCCGCCGGCCGGTCGAGTTGGTCTGTTCCGCTCATGTCTGCATCCCGTTGCGCGGGCGCCCGTCCCCGGTCGCCATTGCGATGATCGCCTCCTGGGAGATGGCCTCGCCGTCGAGGCTGCCGGCGATGCGCCCGTCGCGCATGACCAGGACGCGATCGGCGATGCCGACGACCTCCGGCAGCTCGCTCGAGATCATCAGGACGGCGACGCCGCCGCGGGCCAGCCCGTCGATCAGCTTGTAGATGTCGGACTTGGCGCCGATGTCCACGCCGCGGGTCGGCTCATCGAGGATCAGGACCTTCGGTGCCGTCTCGAGCAGGCGGGCGATCAGGACCTTCTGCTGGTTGCCGCCGGACAGGGCTCCGACGGCGACGCGAATCGATTTCGCCCGGATGGAGAGACGGCGGACCGCCTCGCCGGCGCGCCGTGCCGCAATCCCGAAGCGGCGCAGCCCGGGCGGCGCCGCATCCCTGGCCATGACGCACAGGTTGATGTTGTCCTCGATGGTCATGTCGAGGAACAGCCCCTGCCCCTTCCGGTCTTCCGAGAGGTAGACGATGCCCGCCGCCATGGCGCCGGCCGGCGTCGCGGCCCGGACCGGGCGCCCTTCGACGCGGACCACGCCGGCGCGCGGGCGTTCCGCGCCGCAGATCAGGCGGGCAAGCTCCGTCCGCCCCGCCCCGACCAGTCCGGCGAGCCCGACGACCTCCCCGGCCCTCACGTCCAGCGAGCACGGATGCACGCGGCGCCCGTCGCAAAGGCCCTCCACCTCCAGCACCGGCCTGCCGAAGCTGCCGGCCCGGTGCTCCTTCCTGTAGAAGTCCGCCAGGTCGCGCCCGACCATCATCCGGATCAGGGTCTGCGAGGACAGCTCGGCCCGCGTCAGCGTGCCGACATGGCGGCCGTCGCGCAGGACCGAGCAGCGGTCGGCCAGCTCGTAGATCTCGGCCATGCGATGCGAGATGTAGATGATCGCGAGCCCCTCGTCCCGCAGCCGCCGGATCAGGTGGAACAGCCGGTCGGTCTCGCGGGACGACAGCGCCGTCGTCGGCTCGTCCATGACGAGGATCTTCGCGTCGACCGACAGGGCCCGCGCGATCTCGACCAGCTGCCGCTCGGCGATGGAGAGCCGGGAAACCGGCGTGTCCGGTCCGAAGGACGCTCCAAGCCGGTCGAGGACGGCTGCGCAGCCGCGCCGCATCGAGGCGCGGTCGACCAGGCCGCCCCTGGTCCTCTCGCGACCAAGGCCGACATTCTCCCAGACCGTCAGGTTGGGCGCGAGGGAGAGCTCCTGGTAGATCACCGCGATGCCGAGGCGGCGGGCATCGCCCGGCGCGGCGATCGACACGTCCCGGCCGGCGAAGACGAGCCGGCCGCCCGGATCGGCCCGGACCGCCCCGGCGAGGATCTTGATCAGGGTCGACTTGCCGGCTCCGTTCTCGCCCATCAAGGCGTGTATCTCGCCGGAGCGGACCTCCAGATCCACGCCGCGCAGGGCTCGCACCGCCCCGAACGTCTTGGCGATGCCGCGCATCTCCATGAGGGGGGCCGCCTCAGCCATGGGCGCCCGCCTCCGCCTTCAGGTGCAGGACGATCTCGTCGCGAAGCCCGGCATAGGCGGCGGCGAGCGCCGGGTCGACGGGGACGGCCTGCCGGCCGATGCCGCCGAGCGCCGCCGCGGCCGTCGCATCGGGGAAGAGGCCGACGCCGAGACCGGCGACCAGCGCGGCGCCCGCACCCGCCGCCTCCGCCACGTCCGGGATCACGAAGGGGCGATCGAGGAACGCCGCCTTGATCGCGTTGGCCAAGGCGTTGCGTGCCCCGCCTCCGGCCAGCGTCACCTGCCGCGGCCGGACGCCGGCGATCGCCTCGAAGGCCTCAAGGTTCACCGCCAGCCAGGCGGCCAGCGCCTCGACCCCGGCGCGGAGGACATCGCCCGGACCGCTGGCTCCGCCGAGGGATGCGATGCCCGCCCGTCGGGCCCGCTGGTTCCAGGGCGCGCCGGTTCCCTGCAGGAACGGGGCGACGCGCACCCCGTTCGCCCCGGGGGGCGAGAGCGCCGCCAGCCGCCAGAGCTCCCGCACGGCGTCCGGCGCCGGCGAGGGACCGGACAGGAGCTTCACCAACCAGTCGAGCAGACCGCCGGAGGCTGGAACATGGCCCGACAGCAGGAAGCGCCCGGGGACCGCGTGAGGATAGCAGTCATAGCGCCCCCCGCCGACCTCGTCATAGGTCAGGGCCCGGTCGACCACGGTCTTCAAGGCCTCGGAGGTGCCGGTCGAATCGATCATGCCGCCGGGGTCGACCAGCCCGCAGCCGAGACCGGCGCAGGGATGATCGTGGCCGGCATTGACGACCGGCAGGCCGACGGGCAGGCCGGTCGCCTTGCCGACCTCGCGCAGGAGCGTGCCGGCCGGGCTACCGGCGGGCCGCAGCTCCGGCAGCGACGCGACGTCGAGGCCGGCATGCCCGAGGATCTCCCCGGACCAGCGCCCGTCGCGCCGGTCGGCCAGGCCGCTGCGTGCGGCCAGCGAGGGGCTGCCGACGACCTGCCCGCAGAGCAGGAAGGTCGCGTAGTCCGCCACCAGCATCCAGCGGTGCACCCTGCCGGGCCAGTCGGCGCCGGCCGTCCGCCACCAGCCGATGCGATGGACGGTATAGATGTCGTCGTCCACCATCCCGGTGATCTCGAACCAGTGCGCCGGCGACAGCCCCCAATCCGCACGTCGGTTCGTGGTCCGCCGGTCGTACCAGGTCGGGCACGGCGAGACGCGCCGGCCCTCCCGGTCGAGGCCGACGAAGCTCTCGCCGATGCTGGCGACGCCGATGCCGGCGATCCGCACCGGCGCGACGCCCTCGGCCGCCAGCCGGTCGACGAGCTCGCGCAGGGCGCCGAGCAGGTCGCGGTCCAGCGCATCGAGGTCGAACTCCGTCGCGCCGGCGCCGCCCGAACGGACGACCATGGGGCGGCGGACCACCGCCGCGACACGCCCGTCCGGATGCAGCGCCACCGCCTTGAGATTGGTGGTGCCGATGTCGATGCCGACCAGGATGGCGTCCGAGCCGGACATCAGACCGTCGCTTTCCTCAGCCCATGCAGGACCGCCTCGGCCTGGCCGGCGGAGCCGAGATCCTCCATCTTCTCCTCGATCACGGCCTGCGCCGCGTGCTGGGCCGGCACCAGGGCGTCGATGAGCGCGATGCCGCTGGAATGGGCGTTCAGGACCTGCATCAGCGCCTCGTTGAAGGCGGTGATGATGTCAGTGAACAGGATCACCAGCGCGACGCCGGCATCGGTCGCCGCGCGCATCTGGTCGCGCGGCGTGCCCGAGCCGCCATGCATGCAGATCGGCACGCCCGTGGCGCGGCGGAGCTCGGCGATACGGCCGATGTTGAGGTTGGGCCTGGCCTTGACCTCGCCATGGGCCGAGCCGTGGACATTGCCGATGGCCGGCGCCAGGATGGTCGCCCCGCTCTCGCGGACGAGGCGGACGGCCTCCTCGACATCGGCGAGATCGTCGTCGGTCTGCACCGCGCCGTGCTCCATGTGCCCGACGGCGGCTTCCACCATCACGCCGAGCGGGCCGGCCACCTCGACCACCTGCTTCACGCGGCGAATGTTCTCCTGCAGCGGCTCCTCCGCGGCATCGAGCATGACGCTGGTGCAGCCGGCGCGGATGGCATCGACGGTGTCGGCCAGCGTGGCGCCGTGGTCGAGGCTGAGGCCCACGGGAACCGACGCCTCGGCCGCCAGATGGCGGGCGACGAGCGCGAGCGTGTCGAAGCGCGTGATCTGCCGCGAATCCGGGTGGATGCGGATGACGACGGGAGAGTTCTTGCGTTCGGCGGCGTTGATCGCCGCCTGGATCACCTCGATGTTCATCGAGACGAATGCGCCGACCGCATATTTGTTCTGCGAGGCGTGTTGCAACAGGCGATCCAGGGAAACGATCGGCATGACAGATCCTTGTGCGCGTGCGACGCGCTGCGGGGGAGGAGGAGGCGCCGGCCGTCGCACGGGCGGCGCGGCGATGACGGAGGCGGGCTATTGCCCGCTGTTCCAGCCCTTGTAGGCGCCGACGGTGTCGCGGGTCACCAGCGTCGGCGCGACGAGGATCGAGGGCTGATCGAGCGTCTCGCCCCTGGCGAGCTTCGTTCCGGCCTCGACGGCGGCCGAAGCGAGCGCGGCGGGAAGCTGTGCCGACGAAGCCTCGATCATGGTGTTGGACTTCAGAGCCGCCTCGATATCCGGCGAGCCGTCCACGGTGGTGATGACGATGCCGCTGCGGCTCAGTTGCTTGGCCGCCAGATCGGCGCCGATCGCCGAGGGGTCGTTGATCGTGAAGATCGCGTTCACGTCGTCATGGGCGGTGAGGAGACCGGTCGTGACGTTGAGGCCGCCCTCGCGCGTGCCGATGCCGTTCTGGTTGTCGGAGAGGATCTTGATGTCGGGATGGGCCGAGAACACCTCCTTGCAGCCCTTGACGCGATCGATGACGCCCGAGACCGGCGGGCCGTTGACGATGAGGGCATTGCCTTTGCCGCCGAGCTTGTCGACGATGTACTGGCAGGCCTGCCGGCCGGCGGTGACGTTGTCGGTCGTGATGGTCGCCTGGGCGCCGTCGGCGGTGTTGTCGATGGCGACGACGGGGATGCCGGCCGCTTCCGCCCGCTTGATCGAGGCGCCGATGGCCCGCGAATCGACGGCCGAGACGATGATCAGGTCGACGCCGGCCTGGATGAAATTGTCGAACTGGGAGGACTGCTTGCCGAGGTCATAGTCTCCCGAGGCGACGATCGTCCTGGCGTCGGCGCCGCCGGCCTCCCTGACCTTGCCCTCGATGCCCTTGGCGATCGCGCCGAAGAAGGGGTTGCCGAGATCGACGACGGTGACGCCGACGAGCTTCAGATCCTTGGCGACCGCCAGGGTCGGGGCCGCGGCGGCAAGGCTGCAGGCCAAGATGCTTGACACAATTCGTTTCATGGCAATGTTTCCTCCGAGAATGTTCCGGCCTTTCGGCCTTGTGAGCGGACGACCGCTTCGATCGCGGCGGGACATTAGTATGATACAAAACGTACTGCAACCCGCAAAACCTGCCTTTTATATGGGTCGTATTGTCTCTTGGATGGTCGCATGACGCTCCCGCCCACCTCTCCCCCCTCTCCCGCCGCGCCGGACGACGACAGGCGCCCGCTCCGGCTCCGGATGGCCTCGGTCAACCTGTTCCCGGCCGAGCGCCGCATCGTCGAGCAGCTCCTCGCCATCCCGGCCTATGAGCTGGGGGCAATGACGTCGTCGGACCTGTCCGAGCGCTCCGGCGCGAGCCGGTCGAGCATCGACCGCCTGTCGCGCAAGCTGGGCTATCAGGGCCTCAAGGACATGCGCAGAGCCCTGCTCAGGGAAGAGGCGCAGCGCGGCAGCCCGGCGAGCCCGGCGGACGGGCGCCGCTCCGCCGGCGATGTCGCCCGCCGGGTGATGGCGTCCATCGCCGCGCGCGCCGAGGCCATGGCGCAGTCGCTGGCCCGCGGACCGGATCTCGACCGCCTGCTCGAATGGCTGACCACGGCGCGCTCGATCCAGCTCTTCGGCGCCGGCGAATCCGCCGCTGCCTGCACTGCCGTCTACATGCGCCTCATCCGGCTGGGGCTGCCGATCGGCTTTGCCGACGAGCACCATACCCAGGTCACCCTGGCGTCCCTGATGGGGCCGGCGGATCTCGCGGTGGCGATCTCCTATTCCGGTGGCACCAAGTCCACCATGTGGGCCGCGAAGACGGCCAAGCGAAACGGCGCCCGGCTGGTCGTCATCACCGGGATCGTCGGCTCGCCCCTCGCCCGGCTGGCGGATCTTCTGGTGCCCTTGCCGACCGGGCCGCTCCCCGGCAGCGCCGAGGTGGTCGACAGGGTGATCGCCGTCGGCCTGGCGGAAGTGCTGTTCCAATGCCTGGTCGCCGACGCGCCCGACCTGGCGGCGCAGTCCCTGCGGGTCGACGATATCTTCAGCGACGACAGGTTGTGATCGCCGGCGGCTTGAGTTCCTGCGAAGGTTAATGCAGCATCCAGCTGTCTTACGAAACCCTTGCCCGCTTTGCTCAAAACAAGCCGCCTGGCTTACTGCGATCTCAAAACATTCCTGTCATGACTGTTGCCGTCGAGAACGAGGGGACGGTTCCGATGCGTAAGTTGCGTACCAGCGTCGTGATGGCAATCCTGGCGCTGTTTCTCGGCCTCGGCGGTGAAGCCGGGCCGGTTCTGGCGGGCGAGAAGCCGACGCCCGTCTATGCGCCGATCGGCGACGTCACGACGACGCCGTCGGGCTACACCCAGTTCTGCCAGACCTATCCCGGGGATTGCCAGGCGGGCGACCAGGAGGCGCGCGACGTCGTGCTGACCAAGGCGACCTGGCGTGACCTCGGTGCCGTCAACGACCAGGTGAACCGGGCGATCGAGCCGATGACGGACCTGGAGAACTACGGCCGCGAGGAATGGTGGGCCTATCCCACCAACGGCAAGGGCGATTGCGAGGACTATGTGCTGCTCAAGCGCAAGCTGCTCCTCGATGCCGGCTGGCCGCGCTCGGCGCTGCTGATCACCGTGGTGCGCGACAAGAAGGGCGACGGCCATGCCGTCCTGATGGTGAAGACCGACAGGGGCGAGTTCGTGCTCGACAACCAGGAAACGCGGATCCTGCCCTGGCAGAACACCGGCTATCGCTACGTCAAGCGCCAGTCGCAGACCAACCAGAACATCTGGGTCTCGCTGGGCGACACCCAGACCACCGCAATCGTGGCGGCCGGAGCCCGGTGACGGCTCTCTCCCGCTCGCCCGCAATCCCGTCTCACGGGCAGCCCGGTCCCGTCCCCATGTCCCCGCCTCGAGGACCGGCTTTCGCAAAGGGCTGGCGCAGCAGCGCCGGCCCTTTGCGCATGAGCGGGTCGGTCAGGCCGCGCCGACTTCCCTGAGGCCGCTCGCGAACCGCTTCCAGTTGCGCACATAACCCGCTGCCGCTTCGAGCAGTTTTCCCACTGCCTCCTCATCGAGGGTGCGGACCGCCCGGGCCGGCGAGCCGACGATCAGCGAATGGTCGGGGAAGCTCTTGCCCTCCGTCACCAGGGCATTGGCGCCGACCAGGCTGCCCCTGCCGATGACGGCGCCGTTGAGCACGGTCGCCCCCATGCCGACGAGACTGCCGTCGCCGATGGTGCAGCCGTGCAGGATCGCCCTGTGGCCGATGGTGCAATCCTCGCCGACCGTCAGGGGAAAGCCCCAGTCGGAATGCAGCACCGCGCCGTCCTGGATATTGGTGCGGGCACCGATGCGGATGATCTCGTTGTCGCCGCGCACCACCGCGTCGAACCAGATGCCGACGTCGTGCCCGACGACGACGCCGCCGACGACCCGGGCGCCCGGGGCGATCCAGTGCTCGCCCGGCGCCGGCAGCTGCGGCGCCCGATCGTCAAGTGCGTAGACCGGCATGGTTCTCTCCCTCACCGCCCCGGATTCGGACGGGCGGCGAGGCTACCACGGCAGATGCTGGATGATCGAGACGATCACCGTGCCCGACATCAGGCTCCAGAAGCAGGCGAGCATGGTGGCGATCATCGCATATTCGAAGCGGCGGCCCTGCCTGAGCCGGCCGCGCACGGTGTTGCGCATGATCACGAACGGCGCCCCGAAGGTGAGGAGCGGCACGCAGGCCAGCGCCGCGCCCGGCCGATCGTCGAGAAGCCGGAAGCTCAGCGGCTTCTGCGCGCAGACCTGGTAGGCGCTCGCGAGCAGACCCGCCGTCGCGAAGCCGAGCAGAAGGGCATAGATGTTGGCTATGGTCGCGGGAGCCATCGGCCGCGGTCCCCAGTCGGTTCGGTAAACGAACCGTTAACCGGAGGGGCGACGGCAGCGCAACGACAGCGTTAAAAAAGGGTTAACGCCCGTTCATTCCAGGTCGATGTCGAGGATCGCCATGTGGAAGTCGTAGGAGGTCTCGCCGTCCTCCTTGTCCTCCGAGACGATGCCGACGGCCTCCTCGCCGACATAGACCTCGGCGCTGTCGGTCTTGCGGGCGCGCGGCACCACACGGATCGCCGCGTTGCCGAAGGTGCGCCTGAGGTAGCCCTCGACGCGCTGCATGTCTTTCTTGTCCATGGGATCGGCCCCTGTGGCGTGAGGCCGGAGAACGGCTCCGGCGGGGCCGAGCGTTTGCCACGCCGACGGGCGTACCGCAAGGCTCGGCGTGGCGAGGCCGCCGGCTTTCCCGGCGGTGTGGCCCTGGGCCTACAAACCGACGTCGTGCCAGAACGGATCGTTCAGCAGCGGCTCGTGCAGGATCTGGTCCATCGAGCGCGACGGCTCGGCACAGCCGGCCTCGCCGACCACGCGCGCCGGCACACCGGCGACGGTGGTGTTGCGCGGCACCGGCTTCAGCACCACGGAGCCGGCCGCGACGCGGGCGCAGCGCCCGACCTCGATATTGCCGAGGACCTTGGCCCCGGCGCCGATCAGCACGCCGCGCCGGATCTTGGGGTGCCGGTCGCCGGTCTCCTTGCCGGTGCCCCCCAGGGTCACGCCCTGCAGGATGGAGACGTCGTCCTCGATCACCGCGGTCTGGCCGACGACGATGCCGGTAGCATGGTCGAAGAACACGCCGCGCCCCATGGGGACGGCGGGATGGATGTCGACCTGGAACACCGCCGAGCCGCGGCTCTGCAGGTAGAGGGCGAAATCGCGCCGCCCGGCATTCCACAGCCAATGGGCCAGCCGATGGGTCTGGATGGCGTGGAAGCCCTTGAAGTAGAGGATCGGCTCGATGAAGCGGGTGGCGGCCGGATCGCGGTCGACCACGGCGGCGATATCGGTGCGGAAGGCGCCGCCGATGGCGGGATCGGCATCCAGGGCCTGCGCATAGGCCTGGGCGATCAGCGTCGACGGCACATCGGCATGGTCGAGCCGCGAGGAGACGCGCTGCACCACGGCCGCCTCGAGCGAGCCGAGCTGCAGGATGTTGGCGAACATGAAGCTGGAAAGCTGCGGCTCGGCATGGGTGGCCGCATCCGCCTCGTCGCGCACGCGGGCCCAGACGGGATCGACCACGTCCAGGCGCTGGCTGGTGATACGCTTGGCTTGGTTCATGAGTGTCTCCCGCAAGGCCGCGGACCGTCAGGGGCCGTTGTGTAACATAGCTGCCGGGCGGCTGGAACAGCGTTGCGGCAACGCACGCCTGCCGCGGCCGCAGACCCGACCGGCGCCCCTGCGAACGCGCGGCGGCTTCAGAGCCCGCGCCTGGTCAGGAAGGCGAGGACGCCCTGCTTGAACACCTTGTCGCCGACCGCGGGATTGTGGTCGCGGTCCGGGATGTCGAGCACGCCCGCGTCGGGCATCAGCGCCGCCAGCGGCCCCGGCGCGCCGGCGATGCGGTCGCGCGTTCCGACCGCGATCAGCGCGGGCTGGCCGATCCGGCCGACCTCCTCGGCCGACAGGATCTGGCGCGAGCCGCGGATGCAGGCGGCGAGGGCTCGCCGGTCGGCGCCGGTCTGGTCGGCGAAGGCGCGGAACATCCGGCCGAGCGGGTCGGTCACATCGGCGAGGGCCGGCGCCTCCATGGCGTCGGCGATGGTGGTGGGCAGGCCGACCCCGTCGACGAGATGGATGCCGAGGCCGCCGAGGACGACTGCCTCCACCAGGTCCGGCCGCTGCAGGGCGAGGAAGGCGCTGATCCGCGCGCCCATGGAATAACCCATGACGGGCGCCCGGACGATGCCGAGATGGTCGAGCAGCGCGGCGGCGTCGCCGGCCATGAGCGAGGTGTGATAGTCGGCGGGAGCGTAGAGCTTGGTCGAGCCGCCGTGGCCGCGATTGTCGAGGGCGATCACCCGCCGTCCCGCCCGCTTCAGAGTCTCCACCCAGCCCGGCCCCACCCAGTTGACGGCGACGTTGGAGCCGAAGCCGTGCACCAGGAGGATCGGCTCCCCCTCGCCTTCGTCGATATAGGCGAGCTCCACGGCTCCATGGGCGAATGTCGGCATCGGGTCCCCGCAAAATCGGCATGCATGGCCGCTAAGCAGGTTCTCCTGAACCTGCTTACACTTGGCAGTCTAAGCAGCATTGATTTTGCATGGAGAATGCAAAATCAATTCGCGGCTGAAGCCACGAGAAGCTGCTTAGGGCCTACCGCATCCGCCCCGTCCCCGCTATGGTCCCGCCGCAACGAGACTGCGGAACCACATCATGGCCGATCACGCGATTCCCCATTTCCAGAACGATCCGGGCGTGCCGAGCATCCGGGTCGGGGCCCGCGAGTTCATGTGCATGGGGGCGAGCCCGCCTTTCGACCATCCGCACATCTTCCTCGACATGGGCTCGGACGACGAGATCATCTGCTCCTACTGCTCGACGCTCTACAAGTTCGACGCCAAGCTCGACAGCCGCGAGGCAGACCCCGCCGCCTGCGCCGTCGCCGCCTGATCCGTGCCGCGCCCGCGCATCGCCATTGCGGGCGCCGGCATCGGCGGACTGACCGCGGCCCTGGCCCTGGCGCGGCGAGGCTTCCCCGTCGCGCTCTACGAGCAGGCCGAGCGCCTGGAGGAAGCCGGCGCCGGCATCCAGCTCTCGCCCAACGCCACCCGCATCCTGATCGCGCTCGGCCTCGGGCCGGCCCTGCAGGAGAGCCTGGTCGAGCCCGAGGCGGTCGTGCTGCGCCGCGGCGCCGACGGGCGTGAGATCGTCCGCCTGCCGCTCGACGGCGCGCGGCAGCGCTGGGCCGCCCCCTATGGCGTGATCCATCGCGCGGATCTGCAGGCCTTGCTGCTAGCGGCGATCGCCCGGGAGGACAGCGTCACGCTGACCCTGGGCGCGCGGGTCGCCACGCTGTCGCAGGACGAGGACGGCGTCGCTATCGGCATCGAGCAAGGCGCGGACAGAGTCACGGCCCGCGCGGAGGCGCTGGTCGGGGCAGACGGCCTGTGGTCCCGCGTCCGCGCCGGGCTCGGCCGGCACGCGCCGCCGGTGTTCGCCGGCAAGCGCGCCTGGCGCGCCGTGCTGGCGAGCGAGGCCGGGCCCGCCTGGCTCAGCCGTCCCGTCACCACGCTCTGCCTCGGCTCCCAGGCCCATCTCGTGGCCTATCCCGTGCGCGGTGGCCGCGCCCTCAACCTCGTGGTGATCGCGCGCGACGGCGATGCCCGCGCCGGCTGGTCCGAGCCGATGCCCGGCGACCGTCTCGCCGGCCGGCTGGCCGGCTGGTCCGCCGAGATCCGCGCCATGCTCGGCCGGCACGAGGCCTGGCGAACCTGGCCGCTGTTCGAGGTCCCGTCCGACGCGGCGATGGCGCAGGGCCGGGTCGCGCTGCTCGGCGACGCCGCCCATGCGATGCTGCCCTTCATCGCCCAGGGCGGCGGCATGGCGATCGAGGACGCCGCCGAGCTCGCGGCCTGGCTCGGCCGGGAGGAAGCCCCCATATCCGAGAGCCTCGCCGCCTTTTCCCGCAACCGCCTGCCGCGCGTCGCCCGGGTGCAGCGCGAGGCGCGGGCGAACGGGGCGCGCTATCATTGGGGCGGCGCCCTCGCCCTGGCGCGCGACGCCGGCCTGCGCCTCGTCGGTGGCCCGGCGCTGCTCAGCCGCTACGACTGGCTCTACGGCTGGACGCCGCCGGCTTGATCCCTCCGGGCGCAGCGTCTATCCAGAGCCGGACGCGGGCGTGGCGGAACTGGTAGACGCAAGGGACTTAAAATCCCTCGGCTTCGGTCATGCGGGTTCGACCCCCGCCGCCCGCACCAGGGCCCGGCAGCGATCCTCGTCGGGACTCACGACGCCCCCTCCGACCTGCCCAACCTTCAGCGCCGCATCAGCCGGCGGAAGGCCAGCGCCTTCGCCTGGTCGATCGAAGGCTGCCGGTCATGGCTCGCCACGAGATGGGCGCGCAGGCGATCGGCGGCGAGCGGCGCATCGCCGGCCTCGATGGCATCGAGGATGGCGAGGTGCTCGCGCAGGGTCGCGACATAGGAGCCGCGCATGGCGTGGAGCTGGTACTCGTCGACCCGGCGCAGGGCGGTGTGCTGGCGCACCGCGGCGCGCAGGAACCGGTTGCCGCTGCAATCGGCGATCTGGTCGTGGAACCGTGTGTCGAGCTCGACCAGGGCGCCGATGGCGGGGGCGCGGTCGGCGGCGTCGAGCTCGGCCTCGTGGCGCCGGCGCAGCGCCGCGAAGGCGCGCCTGGCGGGCTGGAAGCCCGGCGCCAGCAGCGCCGCCGGCTCCAGCACCAGACGGAAATCCATGCTCTCGCGATAGGAGGCCTCGTCGGCGAGGCCCGGCATGAAGATCCAGGTATGACCGACCGAGCGGCGCACCAGCCCAGCATCCCGCAGGGCCTCGAGCACGTCCTGCGCCTTCGCCCGCGCCACGCCATAGCGCTCGCCGATGCGGGTGATCGAGATCTGGTCGCCGATCAGACCGGCGAAGCGCTCGGCCAGGATGGTGCGGTAGAGCGGGTCGATCTCGGCGCCGGGCAGGCGCGAGCGGTCGAACTCGGCGGATTTGGGATCGGCGGCCAGGGCGAAACCGCCCTCCTCCCGCCGGGCGGCGAGGCCGAGATGCTCCATGAGCTCCAGGGCCTTGCGCACCGGCGTGCGCGAGACAGCGCAGCGCCTGGCCAGCGCCGGCTCGGGCAGGCGGTCGCCAGCGCCCCAGCCCTCCGCCTCCGCCACGTCGAGGATCTCGCGGGCCAGGGCCAGCGTGCGTTCGGAGGGCGGGTCGTCGGCATCGGGCATCGAATCAGGCGGGGCGGTGGAACACTTCCGGCTTATAGGGATACCACCAGTCCTGCACCGCCGCGCGGCCGTCGATCACGCCCATCTTCGAACGGCGGAAGGCGTTGAGCCCGTCGCGGCCGAGGGAGCGGCCGAGGCCGGACTGCTTCCAGCCGCCGAAGGGCAGCGCATCATTGTCGATCAGCGGATTGTTGACCCAGACCATGCCGGCCTCGATCTCGGCCACGGCCCGCATCGCCTCGGCGAGGTCGCGGGTGAAGACCGAGGCGCCGAGGCCGAAAGGCGTGGCGTTGGCCAGCCGGATTGCCTCGTCGAAGGAGCCGACGCGAGTTATGGCGGCGACGGGGCCGAACACCTCCTCGCGGGCGATCGCCATGTCTGGTGTCACGCCGGTCAGCACGGTCGGCTCGTAGAACCAGCCGGTCTCGCGGCCCGGCGGCACCCGTCCGCCGGCCTCGAGCCGGGCGCCGCGGGCGAGCGCGTCGTCGACCAGGCGGGCGACCTTGGCCCGTGCCGCCTCGGAGACCAGCGGGCCGATCTCGGTCTCGCCGAGCCCGTCGCCGATGCGCAGAGCCCGGGCATAACGCACCATGCCGGCGACGAAGTCGTCGTGCACGGCCTCGTGGACCAGGAACCGCTCGGCCGAGGTGCAGACCTGGCCGGAGAGATGGAAGGCCGCCATCACCGAGCCGGCGATCGCCACCTCGAGGTCGGCCTGGGCGGAGACGATCATCGGGTCCGACCCGCCGGCCTCGAGCACGCAGGGCTTCATCTGTGCCCCGCAGGCGGCGCCGACCGACCGTGCCGCCGCGACCGAGCCGGTGAAGGCCACGGCATGGGTGCGATCGCTCTCCACCAGCGCCCGGCCGACCGCGGGGCCGCCGGGGAGGCAGCCGACCACGCCGGGCGGCAGGGCGCGCATATGCTCCATGAAGCGCAGGGTGCACAGCGTCGTCGCCTCGGCCGGCTTGACGATCGCGACATTGCCGGCGGCGAGCGAGGCCGCCAGCGTCCAGGCCATCAGCAGGACGGGGAAGTTGAACGGCAGGATATGGGCGCTGACGCCGTAGGGATGATAGGTGCAGAACTGGAAGGAGCCTTCCTGGATCGGGCCGGCGATGCGCCCGGCTTCGTCGCGCGCCATCTCGGCGAAGTAGCGGAAGACCGACGGCACGTTGGCAAGCTCGCCCACAGCCTCCGGATAGGGCTTGCCCATCTCCAGCGACATCAGCCGGGCCACGGGCTCGGGATCGGCGGCCTCGATGCGGCCGGCCAGGACGTGCAGCAGCCGGGCCCGGCTCTTGGCGTCGAGCCGCGCCCAGGGCGCCCGGGCGGCCTCGGCCGCGGCGAGCACGCGGTCGATATCGCCGGCCTCCGCCTCCGCGGCCCGGCCGACCTGCTGCAGCGTCGCGGGATTGATCACCGCCCGCGCGGCGCCGGCGGCCGGCACGAAGCCATTGTCGACGAACAGCGCGGCCAGGGCCGGGTCGAAGCGGGTCATGGCGGCGTCACCGGTTCATGTAGATCTTGCGGGTGACGGCGCGGGTCTCGCAGATGCCCGTCCATCCCGCGGGGAAGAAGGCGATGCTGCCCGCCGGCAGCGTCAGCGCCGCACCGTCCTCCTGGGTGTAGACGGCGCTTCCGGCGAGGATGTGGACGAATTCCTCGCGCGGGAAGGTGACGGCGCGCCGGGCCGCATCGCATTCCCACAGGCCGCTTTCCGCCCGCCCGTCGGCCTCCCGGGAGATGACCAGGCCGCGCGTGCCGGCCGCCCGGCCGTCCAGCGTCTGCGCCGCGCCCCAGTCGTCGAGGGCGAGGCCCGCCGGATCGCGCACGACGGGCGTCGCCGCGCGCGGCCCGCCGGCCGTCAGCATATAGGTGACCAGGATGTCCTCGAAGACCTCGACGCGTCCGCGCCAGCCTTCCTTGAAATGCGCCAGCGTGCCCGGCCCGGCCTCGACCACCTCGCCGTCGTCGGCAGTGTAGCGCGCCCGGCCGGAGACGAAATAGCACAGTTCGTCCGCCGGCAGGATCAGCCGCCAGGAGCCCGGGGTGGAGCGCCAGAGCCCGGCCTCCGGCAGGCCGTCCTCGCCCTTGAACAAGAGGCGCCCGCGATTGTGCGAGCGGCCGTCGATCGGCATCTGGTGCGGGCCCCAGTCGATCAGGCAGTCGGTGACGGCGACGACGTCGGCGATGTGCGGCACGAGGGCGGGGCTGGTCATTGGATCATGTAGACCTTGCGGATGGTTTCGTGGACGCGGCAGGTCCCTTTCCATCCCGTGGGGAAGAAGGCGAGCGTGTCCGGCCGGATCTCGATGGTCTCGCCGCTCTCGTGCACATAGGTGCAGCGCCCGGAGAGGAAATGGCAATATTCCGCCGCGGTGACGTGACAGTTCCAGAACCCCGGCGTGCAGAGCCAGATGCCGCTCTCCGCCCGCATGTCCGGCTCGCGCGAGATCAGGGTGCCCGAGGTGTGCGAGGCCCCCTCGATCATGGTGGGGATGACGCCCCAGTCCGCGGCCGCGGCGACCGACGCCGCCTGGCGCAGCACCGGCGTCACGGTGGCCGGCCCGCCATGGCTCAGCATGTAGGTGACCACGATGGTCTCGTGCACCATCGCCTCGCCGGTGAAGCCGGTCTTGAAATGCACCACCGTGCCGGGCTCGACCTCGATCACCTCGCCGCCGTCGCTGCGATAGGTGACGCGCCCCCTGGCGAAATGGCAGAGCTCGTCGGCCGGCAGCGTCAGGCGCCAGCGCCCCGGCGTGCAGCGCCACAGGCCGACCTCGGGCCGGCCGCCCTCGCCCTTGAACAGGAGGCGGCCGGTGGAGTGGGAGCGGCCCTCGATCATGTCGGGCTGCGGTCCCCAGTCGACGACGTCGAGCGCATCGGAGGAGACGTCGTGGATATGCGGGGCGGAGGATGTCGGGAGCGTGGTCACGCCGGTGTTCCGTTCAAGAGGGCATCGAGACGTCTGGCGGCCGTGGACGGGCCGTGGGCTGCCTGCATCGCCGCCGAGGCTTTGGCAAGGCGCGCCGCCATCGCCTCGTCGGTGAGAAGGCGATGGACATTGTGGGCCAGCGCATCGGGGCTCCAGCTCGCCCGGTGCATCTTGATGCCGTGGCCGGTCTCGTCGACGCGCTGGGCATTGTCGTGGCCGTCCCAGACATAGGGCATGATGATGGCGGGCTTGCCGAAATAGAGGCACTCGGTGAAGGTGTTGTTGCCGCCGTGATGGATGACGGCATCGACCTGCGGAATCACCGAAGGCTGCGGGAACCACTTGCCGAGCACAACGTTCGGCGGCGGCGCCTCGTATTCGTCGATATAGGCTCCGACATTGACCAAGGCTCGCACCGGCATGGCGCCGAGCGCCGCGATCAGGCGCTTCAGCACCGGCGTGTCGCCGGAGCCGAGCGAGCCGAAGGAGACGTAGATGAGCGGCTTGCCGGCATTGGCCGCGAACGCCGGCACCACATAGGGCTTGTCCTGCCGCACCGAGCCTTCGAGGTACTGGAAGCGCCCGGGGTCGAGCGGCTCACGGCGCCTGAAGCGCACCGCCTCGGGATAGAGCAGGATGTTGAGATAGGGCGAGGCCTCGAAGAACTGGCCGAGCGGATAGGGCTCCTCGCCGTTCTCGCGCAGGAAATCGTTGAAGCGGGCATGGATCGGCCCGATCACCGCGTTGAAATGCGCCTCGAAGGCGGCGAAGCCGGGCTTGTCGCCCTCGGCGCAGCCGGAAAGGTGCGGCGGGATGTCGGGGTCGGGGATCTCGTTCTCGCTGCAGGAGATGATCCGGACCCAGGGTTTGCCGTAGTGCTTGATGGCCGGAAACAGGATGACGTTGTCGACGCAGATCAGGTCCGGCTTCACCGCGTCGAGCACGCGCGGCAGGTCCTTCTGGGCCCAGACCGCGGTGTCGACGATGGCGTCCCAGCAATCCCTGACATAGGTGCCGACCTGCTCGTAGGGCGTCTTGTTGAAGTTCGGGATATGGCCGTTGATGAAGGTCTGCCAGTACTGCGCCAGCTCGTCGGCGCCCATCGGCGGGGCCATGGTGACGATGTGCTCGGGAAAGCCGTATTCGGCATAGGTGCCGGCCATGTCGCCGGCGGTGATGAACGTTGCCTTGTGCCCCAGCGCCTCGCAGGCCTGGGCGATGCCGACCGAGTTGAGCGCCGGCCCGTAGGCTGCCTCGGGAAAGAACGCGATTGTCGCCATGAAGCGCTCCCTGTCAGGATCCATGCGGGGTTGAAGCGGGCTCCGGACCGCCGCCGAGCAGGCGGGCATGGGCCGGATCGAAGACGGCGACCGCCGCGTCGCCGACGTCGAGCGGGGCGGCATCGATATCGGCGGCGCGGCGGGCGATGCTGAGCGTGGCGCCGTTGGCGAGCCTCAGATGCACGCTCTGCCCGGCGCCGTGATAGGCGATCTCGGCGACGGCGCCCGGGAGGGCCGTCCCGGGCGCGGCCGCGCCGCCGGTCTTGGCCAGGGCGATGCGCTCGGGCCGGATGGCGAGGCACCCCTGCCCGTCGGCGACGCCGTCGGCGCGGATGCCCGGCAGGGCGCCGAGGCCCTCGACCACCAGCCGGTCGCCGGCAATGCGGCCCTCGATCAGGTTCATCTGGCCGAGGAAGCGGGCGGCGAAACGGTTGCGCGGCCGCTCATAGACCTCGGCCGGCGTGCCGAGCTGGGCGATGCGGCCGCGGTCGAGCACGGCGATGCGGTCGGACATCACCAGCGCCTCCTCCTGGTCGTGGGTGACGACGACGAAGGCGATGCCGATCTCGCGCTGCATGCGCTTGAGCTCCAGCTGCATCTGCTCACGCAGCCGCCGGTCGAGCGCCGACAGCGGCTCGTCGAGCAGCAGCAGCCGCGGCCGCTTGACCAGGGCGCGGGCGAGCGCCACGCGCTGGCGCTGGCCGCCGGAGAGCTGCGCCGGGCGGCGGCCGGCGAGGTCGGAGAGCAGCGTCAGGGCCAGCATGTCGCCGACGCGCCGGCGCACCTCGCCGCCCGCCACGCCCTCGGCCTCCAGGCCATAGGCGACGTTCTGCGCCACGGTCATGTGCGGGAACAGGGCGTAGGACTGGAACATCATGTTGACCGGCCGCCGGTTCGGCCGCGTCGCGGTGACGTCCTGCCCGTCGATCAGGATGCGCCCGGCATCCGCGATCTCGAAGCCGGCGATCATGCGCAGCAGCGTGGTCTTGCCGCAGCCCGACGGCCCGAGCAGGGCGAAGAACTCCTCGGCGCCGACGCCGAGGCCGACCCCGTCGACGGCGAGGAGCGAGCCGAACCGCCTGGTCAGGCGCTCGACCGTGAGGATGTCGCCTCCGGCCGGGGTCATGACCGGACCTCCTCGTTCGGCGAGAGCCGCTGGGCGGCGAACAGGAGCGTGCAGGTGACGAGCAGCGTCAGGGTGGCCAGCGCATTGATCTCCGGCGTCACGCCGAAGCGGATCATGGCGTAGATCTGCATCGGCAGGGTCGTCGAGGCCGCCCCTGCCCCGGCGGTGAAATAGGCGATGATGAACTCGTCGACCGAGAGGGTGAAGGCGAGCAGCGCGGCGGCGACCACGCCCGGCAGGATCGAGGGCAGCACCACCTTGAAGAAGGTGCGCGGCCCGCTCGCCCCGAGGTCGGCAGAGGCCTCCACCAGCGCGAAGTCGAAATGCTTCAGGCGGGTGCGCACCATCATGCAGACATAGGCGACGTCGAAGGTGACGTGCGAGAGCACGATCGAATAGAGCCCGAGCGTCATCTGCAGCGCCGTGAAGAAAGACAGGAGCGCGATGGCGAGCACGATGTCCGGGATGATCAAAGGCATGGTCAGCACCGCATCGAGCAGCCCGGCGCCGCGCCGGCGCCCCCGGGCCTCCACGGCGAAGGCGAGCAGGGTGCCGAGGACCGTGGCGATGGCGGTGACGCAGACCGCGACGACAAGGCTGTTCCACCCGGCATGGAGGATCTTGGGCGAGGCGGCGAGCGCCGCATACCACCGGGTCGAGAAGCCGGACCACACGGTCGGCAGGCCGGCCTCGTTGAAGCTCAGGAGCACGACGACGGCGATCGGCCCGTAGAGGAAGGCATAGACCAGCCACAGATGCGCCCGGAGGCCGCGGGCCGGCAGGCCGAGCGTGTTCCTCATGCCGCAGCTCCCCGGCGGGCCGCTCGTCCGGCCAGGGCGGCCTGGGCGAAAAGCAGGAGCATCATCACGGCGATCAGCACCAGGGCCAGGGCAGCGCCGAACGGCCAGTCCCGGGCGGTGAGGAATTGATCATAGATCAGATTGCCGATCATCTGGACCTGGCCGCCGCCGAGCAGGTCGGCGGTGACGAAATTGCCGATGGACAGGACGAAGATGAAGACGGCGCCGGTGGCGATGCCCGGCAGGGTGAGGGGCAGCATCACCTTGACGAAGGTGCGCGCGAGCCCGGCGCCGAGATCGGCCGAGGCTTCGAGCAGCGCGCGGTCGAGGCGGCTGATCGAGGTGTAGATCGAGAGCACGACGAAGGGCAGGTAGGAATAGACGAGGCCGAGCACCACGGCGGGCTCGCTGTAGAGCATGTCGAGCGGTTCGGCCGTGATCCCGCTCGCGACAAGGGCGCCGTTGGCCAGGCCCTTGCGGTTGAGCAGCACCATCCAGGCATAGGTGCGGATGAGGTAATTGGTCCAGAACGGCAGCATCACCAGGAAGAGCAGCAGCGTGTGCCGCCGGGCGGGCGCCAGCGAGATGGCCAGGGCGGCGGGATAAGCCAGGATCACCGCCACGACGGTGGCCGCCAGCGCGACGCGGGCCGAGCCGAGGAAGACCTCGACATAGAGCGGGTCGAGGACCCGGGCAAAGTTGTCCAGGGTCCGCGCCTCGTAGTCGATGCCGCCATAGATGCCACGCTCGAAGAAGGCGTTGACGAACAGCACGCCGCAGGGAACGAGCAGGAACAGCGCGATCCATCCGAGGCCCGGCGCGGCCAGCAGCATTCGCGACCATCGCGAGGTGATCATGGGCGGTTGCCCGGTTCCCCTCTCCCTCTCACTTCGCCGCCATGATCTCCGTGACAGCGCGGGCATAGTCCTTCTGGGTCTTGCCGACGTCGAGGAGCTGCTCCTGCTTCAGGAGCTCGGCCGGCGTCATCGCCAGGTTCGGGTATTTTTCGAACAATGCCTTGTCGAGGCTCTCCATGCCGGCCTTGTTCGGCGTCTTGTACATGACGGTCTCGGACACCCATTTCGCCACGTCGGGCTGCAGGATGAAATCGAGGAAGGCGTGCGCCGCCGCCTTGTTCTGCGAGGCCGCGGTGATGACGATGGTGTCGACCCAGAGGTCGGTGCCCTCCTTCGGGACCACGTATTTGATCGCCGCGTTTTCAGCGGTGCCGTAATTGCACCAGCCGTCCCAGGCATGGACCAGCAGCGCCTCGCCGGAGACGAGCTTGGAATAGAAGGTCGTGTCGTCATAGGCGAGCAGCGACTTCTTGGTCTCGCCGAGCAGCGCGGCGGTCGCCTTGATCTTCGCCGGATCGGTCTCGTTGACCGAGAGCCCCTGCTCCTTGAAGCCGGCGCCGAGCAGCCAGCGGTCCGTCGCCAGCATGGTGACCTTCTTGACCAGCTCCGGCGCCGGCTTCAGCAGGTCGTCCCAGCCGGTCGGCGCCGCCTTGACCAGGTCCGAGCGGTAGCAGAGCCCCGTCGTGCCCCAGGAATAGGGGATCGAGAAGGTGTTGCCCGGGTCGTGCTTGAGCTGCGAGGCCTCGGGATAGAGGTTCTTCAGGTTCGGGATCTTGTCGTGGTCGAGCTTGGCGACGAGGCCGAGCTTGTCGAGCGCCTGGGCGAACTGGCCGGAGACGAACAGCACATCGTAGCCCTTGCCGCCGCCGGCGACGACCTTGCCCATGATCTCCTCGTTGGTGGCATGGACGGTGAGCTCGGCCTCATAACCGGTCGCCGCCTTGAAGCGGTCGAGCAGGTCCTTCGGCATGTAGGCGTCCCAGTTGGAGATCACCAGCTTGCCGTCGGCTCTCGCCGTGCCGCCCGGCGCGGCCAGGGCCAGCATCGTGCCGAGCGCCAGGGCGCCGGCGAAACCTGAAAAGGTGGAAGCAGTCCCGATCATGCGCATCGCGGGGTCCCCAGGGATGGTGCCGGCATGCCTCATCGGGCGCGCCTTATGTCTTATGCGGCCTTACTGTACACGCAGAACACAGTCTGAAAAGCCATAACTGAATAATTTTTAAAAATAATACATTCCGTGATGTGACGTGCGGCACGGCGTCGGCGGCCGGAGGCACGCCGGCCAGCCGCCGTCGGCACGGCGCGCTGGAAAACCGCGGGCGCCGCTCCATGTTTCGCTGGCGAAGGAGAGGCGCGATGAAACAGCCCGGTCCTGACCATCCCATCACCATCGAGCTCGGCACCAGGCGCGTGCGGGTCCTGTTCAACGGCTTCGTGGTGGCCGACACGATCCGCACCCTGGACCTCAGGGAGGCCGGCCATCCCCTGGTCCGCTACGTCCCGCGCGAGGATGCGGACATGCGGCTGCTACGCCGCAGCGACCACGAAACCCATTGTCCGTACAAGGGCGAGGCCAGCCATTTCACCATCGTCGCCGACGGCCGGGAGGCGGAGAACGCGGTGTGGAGCTACGAGCACCCCTCCCGCGCCATGGCGGCCATCGCCTGGCACCTGGCCTTCTATCCCGACCGGGTCGACGCGATCGAGGTC
Organism: Labrys wisconsinensis; assembly: GCF_030814995.1. Taxonomy (GTDB): domain Bacteria; phylum Pseudomonadota; class Alphaproteobacteria; order Rhizobiales; family Labraceae; genus Labrys; species Labrys wisconsinensis. The sequence continues at coordinate 165,876 of NZ_JAUSVX010000003.1, forward strand.
CTCGGCTGACGAGGAGGCGAGGTCTTCCGTCGCAGGTCGAGGGCGCGGCTCGGGCCTTCAAAAGCCGCGTTGCCGCTCCCATGTCCGGTGCACAGGAGAATCGCCATGAAAGAGCCAGGCCCCGATCATCCCATCACCGTCACGCCGAACGCGCGGCGGGTGCGCGTCGTCTTCAACGGCCGGGTGGTGGCCGAGACGGCACGCGCGCTGACGCTGAAGGAATCGACGTATCCCGCGGTGCAGTACATCCCGCGCGAGGACGCCGACATGAGCCTGTTCGAGCGCACGGCGCACGCAACGCATTGCCCCTACAAGGGCGATGCGAGCTACTTCACCCTCCGCGCCGACGGACGGGAGGCTGCGAATGCGGTATGGAGCTACGAGCACCCCTACAAGGCGGTGTCGGGCATCGCCGGGCACCTCGCCTTCTATCCCGACCGGGTCGACCGGATCGAGGAGCTGGGCTGAAGAGGCACTGCTCTCCCGTCGCACTCCCGAATTCGAATAGGACTTGATCCTATTTGCCATGGTATCGTGGCAATGAGGGGCCACGCCATGAGAACCACCCAGCAATTCAGCATCACCCTTCCGCACGACATGGCGGAAGCCGTCGAGCGCAAGATCGCATCGGGCAGCTATGCGTCGGTCAGCGAAGTCATGCGCGACGGCGTCCGCGCTTTGCTGGAGCGCGATGCGGCGGTCGAGAGATGGCTGCGCGAGGAGGTGCTCGCCGGCCATGCCGAGTACATGGCCGATCCTGACAAAGGTATCCCCGCCGAAGAAATCCTCGACCGCATCAAGGCCCGACGCGCTCCGCCCGAATCTTGCTGATTCCCGTGCAAGTCATCTTCACGCCCCTGGCGGAGCGGCAGATCACTGCGTTGCACGACTATATCACCGGACAGGCAGGCCAACGTCGGGCGGACGCCTATGTCGGCCGCATCCTGTCATGCTGCCAGAGTCTCTCGACCTTCCCGCAACGAGGAAGCCGGCGCGACGACCTCTTGCCGGGATTGCGCACGATCGGCTTTGAGCGTCGAGTGACGATCGCGTTTGTCGTCGCTGCGGACGCCGTTCTGATCGAAGGCATCTTCTACGGCGGGCAAGATTTCGAGGCTTCGTTCCTCGACACCTGAGGCGACAGTCGCCGCCGGCCGCCCCCTACCCCGCCGAGCCCTGGGCGATCGGCGGCTGGAAGGTATATCCCATGTCCCAGGGGAAATAGATCCAGGTGTCCTGGCTGACCTCGGTGATGAAGGTGTCGACCAGCGGCCGGCCGAGGGGCTTGGCATAGACGGTGGCGACATGGGCCTTGGGCAGGCGGTCGCGCACCACGCGGGCGGTCTTGCCGGTGTCGACCAGGTCGTCGACCACCAGGATGCCCTCCCCGCCATTGGCGGCGAGGGCGTCGTCGACGTCCTTCAGCACGTGAAGGCCGCCTTGCGTGGTGTAGTCGTGATAGCTGGCGATGCAGACCGTCTCGATCAGCCGGATGCCGAGCTCGCGCGAGATGATCGCCGCCGGCACCAGGCCGCCGCGCGTGATGCAGACGATGGCCGAGAACGGCCCGGAGCCGGACAGCCGCCAGGCGAGGGCGCGCGCATCGCGATGGAACTGGTCCCAGGAGACGGGGAAGGCCTTGTCGGGCGGGGCAGGACTCATCGTCCGATCCTTCTGCGGAAAGCCGCGGCACGTGGCGCCGTGGCCGGCGATAAAGCGCAAGCGCGCCCGTTCCACAAGCCCCGCGCGACACGGCCGGCGATGCGGCCTCAGCCTGTGCCGGAACCGCCGTGCGATCAAGCACCGCCAGCGGCCGGGCCTCAGCCCTGCTTCTGCGCGACGACGGCGCGCACCATCAGCTCCACCGCGGTCTTGGCCGCGGCCACCGCGGCCGGATCCTTGCCGCGGATGACGAGCTGGGTCTGGAAGCCCTGCGGGCCGAAGGAGGGATAGGAGCCGATCGAGACGTCGGCGTGCTCGGCGGCGATCGCCGCCAGCGGCTGGGCGATCATGCCCTCGCCGATGCCGTAGCCCGGCGAGACCGTCTCGGCGATCATCCTGGCGCCGGTCTCGAGCGTCGGCACGATGGAGTCGAGCATGCGCTGCATGATGTGGGGCACGCCGGCCATGACGATGACGTTGCCGATCTTGAAGCCGGGCGCGCCGGAGACCGGGTTCTCGATCAGGTCGGCACCGTCGGGGATACGGGCCATGCGCAGCCGCGCCTCGGTGAGCTCGCCGTCGGCGTAGCGCGCCTTGAGGATCGCCACGGCGCGCGGGTCATGGTCGATGCCGACGCCGAAGGCCTTGGCCATGGCATCGGCGGTGATGTCGTCATGGGTCGGGCCGATGCCGCCGGTGGAGAAGACATAGGTGTAGCGCGCCCTGAGCGCGTCGACCGCGGCGACGATCTCGGCCTCGACGTCCGGCACGACGCGGACCTCGCGCGCGTCGATGCCGACGCCGCCGAGATATTCGGCGATGTAGCCGATGTTCTTGTCCTTGGTGCGGCCGGAGAGGATCTCGTCGCCGATGACGAGGATCGCGGCGGTGACGGTCTTGAATTCGGTCATGGATGAAGCTCCGGCATCACGCCGGTTTATAGCGTGACGCCGCAGAAGCAAGAACCCTGCAAACAGAACCCGGCGTGGCTCAGGCCGCCATCCGGGCGCGATTGCCGTCGCGGGCGATCATGAAGCGCAGGGCGCGGCGCGCGGTGGTGGGGGTCATGCCCTCGAACTCGCGCTGCATCGCCTCCAGGTCGCCGCGCCCGGGAGCACCCTGCGGACGCAGGCGCAGCGCCAGGTTGAGCGTCGGCCAGGTGAAGTTGAGCGCGCGCAGCATCAGCACCAGGCCGCCGTTCCGGTCGGCGCAGAGCGTGGTCTCCACCGCATCGAGCGGCAGCTTGCTGAGGCTGGCGAGGGCGCAGACCGCCTCCTCGAAGCGGCCGGCCCGGGCGAAGCCGGCGACAGCGGCCTCGTTCAGCTGGCCGCTCTCGACGAGGCCGTTCACGACGGCGACCGCATCGGCATAGTCGCGACGCCTGGTCGGGGTCTCGGCATCGAGCGTGGTGGCGGCATCCTGCACCAGCTTGTCGAGGGCGCCGAGGGTCTCGCGGCTGGCCCGGTGCAGCAACAGCGTCTTGACGTCCTTGGCCGCCTTCTCGATCAACAGCTTGAAATGCTCCGGCGGCAGGTCGGCCCGCAGGCCGACGACCTGCTGCAGGGCCGGATCGCGCTCGGAGCGCTGCACCAGCGCCCCGAAGCCGCCGTCCGAAAAGGCGGCGCCCGGGTTGCGCGCGGCCGATTGCAGGACCGTGCGGTCGCCACGCTCGACCAGGACGTCGGTGACGGACGCGGGCAGCGCCTTGCGGCCGGAGATCGCCAGGAGATGGTCCTGGTCGACCTCGCGGGCGATCTCGTTGAGGTCGTCCTCGGTAAGGCGCTGCGACTGCGCCAGGATCGGCGCCGCGACGCTGATATGGTCGCGAGCCAGGGCGTTGACCGCCTGCTTCGGCGCGTTGGGGATCGGCGCCAGCACGCGCGCGACGCTCGCCCGCGTCTGGGTCTCCACCACCTGCAGGAAACGGCGCATCACCTCGTCGTAGACGTCGACATGGGTCTCCGCCAGGCTGTCGGCCGTGGTGACGAACAGGTTGGTGATGCTCTTCAGGGAGCGCACGTGCCGCATCGGGTCGTTCTGGGCAATAGCAACGTCCAGCTCCGTCAGGAGCGACATCAGGGACAGGCTCATGACGGCTCCTCAGGCGGCGGACAGCTCGACGGCGTGCTCGCCGAGATTGGCTTGGATGACGGCGGTGATCTTGGCGCGCAGCTCGCGATCCATGGTCTCGCCGAGCAGCATGCGCAGGGTCTGCTGCACCGTCGAAACGCTCACGCCCTCGTCCACGGCCGCCGCCAGGGCGCGCCATTTCATCAGGGGATCGAGCGTTCCGCATACGTCGAACAGGATGATCGGCCGGATGCCGATCCGCGTCAGCGAGACGGCAAAGGGGATGATGTCGCGTTCGACATAGTTGCCGGCGAGCAGCGCCCGGCTGGCATGAGCCTCGCGCAAGGCCGCCATGGCGGCGGCGGGATCCAGCCCGCGCGCCTCCTCACCGTCCCCGTCCGTCCCGACATGGGAGACGCCGATCGGCAGGATGTCGATGGCCGCCTCGAGGACGCGCGTCCCCTCCAGCCAGTTGATATAGGAGCCGTCGTCCACCACGGAGGCGGACAGGTTCCAGTTGAACAGGCACAACACAGAACGCTCCCCGAAGCTCATGCGCGGGATCCCTGACTGCGGATGCCGGGTGGTATCACGGCGGGGTGTAAGGGCCGGTTTCGTCGAAAGCTTCAATTTGACCGATCGTCAGCCGGCTCGCCATCACGGGGCGGTGCCGGCTCGGGCGCCAGCCAGCCGCGATAACGCACCAGACGGCCGATTCCCGGCAGGGCGATCGGCACGTCGAAGCGGAAGCGGCCCTCGGCATCGACCGATTCGCGCGCCAGGGAGGCCGGCGCCAGCCCGACCGGCAGCGCCAGCGGGCCGAGGCGCCAGCCGACCAGGCGCATGGTCAGCCCCTCCGTCGTCGCCGCCAGCGCCAGCTCGAAATCGAAGGGCGCGAAGCGCTCGCGCAGCCGGCCGGGACCGAGAGGCGACAGCCGGCTGCGAAAGCGGCGGCCGCCGAAATCCCGTTCCCAGGTCTCGGCGCCTGCGGCATCGAGGCGCATGACCACGCGCACCGGCACCTGTCGCCCCGCGGCCGGCAGACGGAACAGGTGCGCCAGCCACGATGCCGGCAGCGATTCCGGGCCCTCGACCTCCGCCATGCCGGCGAGCCGCGTCACCGGCCCCAGGCGATGGGCGCGGCCAACCGCCTGGGGCAAGATCGCAAAGGACGGTCCCAGCGCCGCCTCGACCGGCGAGAGCGGATGGCACAGGCTGCGGGCGAGGCCGATGCGCAGCCGCGAGGCCTCGGCGGCAACTGCGTCGAGACCGACGAGGCCGGCAGCCGCGCGCGCTCCCGGCGCCAGGGCGCCGCGTCCGCCGGCCAGCTGCCGGACCAGGGCAAGGGCCGGCAGGGTCGGCACCGAGGGGCCGTCGCCGGCCTCGGCGACCAGGGTCCAGGCGGCGAGCACCGGCCGGTCCTCGCCGTCGCGCCCGGCCGCCTCGACGATCATGCCGCCGCGATCGCTGCCGAACCTCTCGCACCAGGCGGCGGCACGGCGGAGCAGCGGCGCGAGGGGCACGAGGCTGCGCGCCAGGCCCGCGCGCGGCAGCAGGGCGAGCAAGGCCAGGCCGCCATGCAGGAGGCCGAGCTCGAGGCCGGCCCGGAACAGCGCCGCGTCGCGCGGGCGGTAGCGCGCCGCCAGGAGGTCGAGGTCCGGGGTCTCCGCCAGGGCGAGCCGGCGCTCCCCGAGGTCGCCGATGCGCCGGCGCACCGTATCGGACCAGCCCGGACGCGTGGTCCAGCCGCCGTCGAGGAACAGGCGCACGGGCCGGCCGGCCCAGGAAAGGATGGCGGCGACGACCGAGAGGCCGCGCGGCGCCCGGTTGCCGGGCGAGATGCCGGCCTCGACCCGGTCGATCCGCGTCCAGCCGGCGGTCAGGGCGTCGAGCACCGCATGCGAGAGCGCCGGCGTCGAGCTCGCGCCGGTGATCGCCACGACCCCGGCGGCACGGGCCGCCGCGTCGAGCGCCGGGAAGGCCGCGACGAAATCGCGGGCGTCGGCGAGGTCGAGATAGTCGAGGCCGGCGGCGATCGCGGCCTCGGCGAGGCGCGGGCGCGCGCCCTGGAACGGGCCGGCGGCATCGACGACAATGCCGGCCCCCGTGGCGGCGAGCTCGGCGGGCGTGGCGGTCCGCACATCGAGCACGACGGTCTCGATGCGGGCCGCCGGATATCTCGCGCGGACGGCGGCGGCCGCCGCGGCGCTGCGGCCGGGATCGCGGCCGGCGACGATCACGGCGAGGTCCGTCGTCGCCGCCAGGCCTTCGACCAGGCGCGAGCCGAAGACGCCGGCGCCGCCGACCACGAGCACGCGGATCATGCGAGCTCGCCGGGCTCGGTCAGAAAGCGGCGCCGGATGTCCGGCGTCGGCATCAGGCAGGACTCGGTGCGGCCGAACAGGCGATAGCGGTTGCGGGCGACGAGGTCGTAGAGGCAGTTGCGCAGCGCTCGCGGCAGCAGGCGGAAGACGGCGGTCCAGCGCCATCCCGGCAGATCACGCCAGACCTGCAGGGCGGAATCGCCCTTGAACCAGGCCCTGCCGTCTCGGATCACCACATTGGTCTGGGGCGCCTCGACGTCGATGCCGAAGCGGGCGGCGAGCGCCCGCCCGGCCTCGGTCTGGACGGCGACGAAGCGGTGGCGTCCACCGGGATCGCGCGGGATGAGGAACTTCACCCAGCCCGCGCACAGGACGCAGACGCCGTCGAACAGGATCAGACCGTCGGGCAGGTCGGTCGCAGGCCGCGGACGCCAATCGCTCATGCCGCGGTCATAGCACGGCGCGTGCTCGGGCGGCAGCCATCGGCCGTGGCTTGCGCGGGCGCCGACACGCTGATAGGGCCTGGCCTGCGCCCGGCAGGCACGAACCCCCGGCGCTGGGATCTCGCGATGAGGAACGACCCGTCCGCAGACCGCTAGGCCGCAGCAACACCGACATCGTTGCTGCGGCATCTGTCGCTCCCGCAGGCCATGCACCGAACAGACAGATCGCCGCTCGATATCCCTCGTGCGGACGCACTCCCATGCCTTCGAAACATTCGACCTGGACCTTCTCGCTGCCGGCGGCGCTGCTGCTGATGGCGCCCTTCGACCTGCTGGCCTCCCTGGCCATGGACATCTACCTGCCGGCCCTTCCGGCGATGCCGGGAGCGCTCGGCACCTCGCCGGCGATCATCCAGCTGACGCTCAGCCTCTACATGGTGGTCCTCGGCGTCGGGCAACTCCTGTTCGGGCCGCTCTCCGACCGGATCGGCCGGCGGCCGGTGCTGCTCGGCGGCGCGTCCCTGTTTGCCTGCAGCTCTCTCCTGCTCGCCCTCGTCTCCTCGGCCGCGCCCTTCGTCGCGCTGCGCGTGCTGCAGGCGGCGGGCGCCGCGGCGGCTCTGGTCGCCACCTTCGCCACGGTGCGCGACGTCTATGCCGGGTCGCCGCAGGGCGCGACGATCTACAGCCTGCTCGGCGCCATGCTCGCCTTCGTGCCGGCGCTCGGCCCGGTCGCCGGCGCGCTGATCCTGGAGGCCTGCGGCTGGCGCGCCATCTTCGGCACGCTCGGCGGCCTCGCCGCAGCCGCGGGCCTCCATGCCTTGGCGGCCTGGCCGGAGACGCGCCCCGAAGCGCCGGCGGGGGCGCCACGGCCCTTCGGCCGGATCCTGCGCGATGGGGCCTTCCGCACCTACACGCTGGGCTTCAGCGCAGCCCTGGGCGCCTTCTTCGTGTTCTTCTCCACCGCTCCCCGCGTCCTGGTCGACAGGGCCGGACTGTCGCCGCTCGGCTTCAGCCTGGCCTTCGGCTCGACGGCGCTGGCCATGGCGGCGACCAGCCGCTTCGCCCGGTGCTTCGTAGCGCGCTGGGGCCTTGCCGGGACTCTTGCCCGCGGCATGGGACTGCTGCTCGCCGGGGCCGCCCTGTTGACGGCCGGCGAGGCCCTGAACGCTCCGCCGCTCTGGGGCTTTGTCGCGCCGATGTGGGTGATCGCCGTCGGTATCGCCATGGCCTGCTCGGTCACCGCCAACGGCGCGCTGCGGCGCTTCGGCGATGCCGCGGGCACGGCTGTCGCTCTGCATGCCTGCCTCCAGAGCCTGGTGGTCGGCGGCGTCGGCACGGCCTTCGTGGTGCTGCTGCCCGGCGACACGGCTTGGCCGCTCGCCGGCTTCTGCATCGTGATGGGGCTCGCGACGCTCGGCGCTGCGCAGGCTGGAGAAGCGGCGGAAGGACTGAGCGCCGACTGCCGGAGCAAGGGGCGTCGGCGCCTTGCTCCGGCCTCTCCGGCACGCGGGAGCCTCGCGCAGGGCCGCGCTCGAAACCGTCCGGAAACACATCGCCGCTTTGTCGCCCCGTTCCCGTCGCGCTCCCAACAAACGGCAGGACGAGGCTCGATTGCGTGGAAGCAGCCGCTCACGGCTCCGCGATTTGCGTGGACATCGCATGACCACATCCGATCCCAATCCCGTGCTGGTGGCATTCCAGCGTTTCGGCCTGGGCGCCAGGCCCGGCGACTACGGCAAGGCCGCGGGCGACCCCCGCGGCTTCCTCAAGGCCGAGCTTCGACAGGGCGACATCGCGTTGATCTCTCGCGACAACGCGGCCTTCGACCTGCCGAGCTCCTCGGCGGCCCTGCAGGCCAGCATGGATGCCGGCTTCGAACGTCAGCGCGAGAAGGCCGCGCAGGCGGCCCTGGCGCAGCCGGCGATGGCCGCCCTCCCCGGTGCGCCGCCGCAAGCCGGCGCGAAGCCAGGACCGATGCCGGCGGCCGCCATGCCGCCTGCCGGGGCAGCGCCCGCCGCGCCGCCCGAGCCGCCGGTCGAGACCCGGCTGTTCCGGGCGGAGGCCAAGGCGCGGTTCGACAAGGCGCTCGCGGTCGAGGCGGGCTTCGTGGAGCGCCTCGTCTATTTCTGGTCGAACCATTTCTGCATCTCCGTCGCCAAGGAGAGCCCGGTCCGGGCCGTGGCCGGCGCCTTCGAGCGCGAGGCGATCCGGCCCTTCGTGCTCGGGCGCTTCGCCGACATGCTGATGGCGGTCGAGCACCACCCGGCGATGCTGCTCTATCTCGACAACCAGCAGTCGGTCGGCCCGGATTCGCGCGCCGGCCAGAACCGCAGGCGCGGCCTGAACGAGAACCTGGCTCGGGAGATCCTGGAGCTGCACACGCTCGGCGTCGACGGCGGCTACGGCCAGGCCGACGTGACGAGCTTCGCGCGGATCCTGACGGGGTGGAGCATGGCGGGCCGCGACGGCAGGCTCGGCGAGCCCGGGACCTTCGTGTTCAACGCCAGCGCCCACGAACCGGGCGAGGAGGTGGTGCTCGGCAAGGCCTACGCCATCGGCGGCATGGGCCAGGCCGAAACGGTGCTGAACGACATTGCCCGCCACCCCGCCACCGCGCATCACATCGCGACCAAGCTGGCGCGCCATTTCATCGCCGACACCCCGCCGCCCGCGGCGGTGGCGCGCCTGGCGCAGGTGTTCACCGACAAGGACGGCGACCTCCGGGCGCTGGCCGTCGCGCTGGTCGACACGCCCGAGGCCTGGAGCGCGCCGTTCACCAAGATGCGCACGCCGGTCGAATATGCCATGGCGGTGCGGCGGACGGTCGGCCCGGGCGCGGGCAGCGACCCCAACCAGACGCTCGGCTGGCTGGCCGCGCTCGGCGAGCCGCTGTGGCAGCCGCCGGGCCCGAACGGCTTCTCCGACGTCGCGGCGGCCCAGGCCTCGCCGGAAGGCATGAAGACGCGCTTCGACATCGCCTGGCAGGCGGCCCGGCAAGCCAAGGCGATCGCCAATCCCGTTGCCGTGCTCGACGCCGTCATCGGGTCTTCGGCCTCGCCCGAGACGCGCCGGACGGTCGAGCGGGCGGCTTCCGAGCAGCAGGGGCTGGCTCTCCTGATGATGGCCCCGGAATTCCAGCGGAGATAGCGCCATGGCCCTGCTGTGCGAAATCCCTTCCCCGTCCCGCCGCACCGTTTTGCTGAGCGGCGGCGCCCTGTTCGCCTGGGCCTATCTGCCGCGCATCGCCCGCGCCGCCGACGGCCGCGATCCGCGCCTGATCGTCATCGTGCTGCGCGGCGCCCTCGACGGCCTCACCACGGTCGGCCCGGTCGGCGATCCCGACTATGCCGGGCTGCACGGCGACATCGCCCTGTCGCTGACCGGTGCGCACCCGGCCCTGCCGCTCGACGGCTTCTTCGCCCTCAACCCGGCGATGCCGGCCTTCGCCCGCCTGTTCAAGGCCGGACAGGCCGCCGTGGTGCATGCCGCGGCCACCGGCTACCGCGACCGCTCGCATTTCGACGGCCAGGACGTGCTGGAAAGCGGCTTTCCCGGCCCGGGCCATACCGAGACGGGATGGCTGAACCGCGCCCTCGCCGCCCTGCCCGCCGGCGAGCGCGTCGCCCGGCACGGAGGCCTGGCCGTCGGTCCCTCGACGCCGCTGGTCATGCGCGGGGCGGCGCCGGTGATCGGCTGGGCGCCGCAGGCCCTGCCCGCGCCGGACGACGACCTCGCGACACGGCTGCTCGATCTCTACGACCATCGCGACCCGGTTCTGGCGACGTCGCTGCGCCGCGGGCTCGACGCCGACCGGCTGGCCTCGAACGAGGGCATGGTCGCCGGCGGCATGAAGCCGCGCGGCGGCCCGGATGCCATGCGCCAGGCCGCCCAGGGCGCGGCGCGGCTGATGGCCGGCGACGACGGCCCGCGCGTCGCGGCGCTGGCCTTCGACGGCTGGGACACCCATGCCAACGAAGGCGGCGCCACCGGCCATCTCGCCACCCTGCTCGCCGGGCTGGACGGCGCCTTCGCGGACCTGCAGAGCGGCCTCGGCCCGCGCTGGAAGGACACGGCCGTCGTGGCGATCACCGAGTTCGGGCGCACGGCGCACATCAACGGCACGGTCGGCACCGACCACGGCACCGGCACGGTCGTGCTGCTGGCCGGCGGCGCGATCAAGGGCGGGCGCGTCATCGCCGACTGGCCGGGCCTCAAGCCGGCGCAGCTCTACCAGGGCCGCGACCTCGCGCCGACCGCCGACGTCCGGGCGGTGCTGAAGGGCCTGCTCGCCGACCAGTTCGGCCTCACGCCGGCCGTGCTCGGCGACAAGGTGTTCCCGGATTCGGCGGCGGTGAAGCCGATGGCGGGCCTGGTGGTCTGACGGCGCGACCGGCCTCGCGACTGCGTGCCGGCCGCCTCGCGCCGCAATCTCCTGGGGAAGATCCCATCTTTTCAATCCTTTGCCGGGCGGACTCGCGTTCGCCCGGCAATTCTCGTGTTGCGGTTGCGCGAAATGTGTGGGAAATTTTCACACATGAAGCATCACACCAGCCCCGTCCGGACCATCACCTGCGTGCACCAGGGCTACGAGCTCTACGGGTCCGACCGGGTGTTCGTGCAAAGCGTCAGGAGCCTGCGGGAGCACTTCCCGGCGGCGAGGATCCAGGTGTTGCTGCCGGCCCGGGGGACCCTCGCCGCCGAGATCGAGCGTCTGGGCGCCAAGGTCGAGGTCCACGACCTCTGGATCCTGAGGCGGAAGGGCATCCTGAAGCGGGCCACCATCGGGCTGCCCGCCCTGGTCAAGGCGATCGCGCGAGCCCGGCGGCAGATCTCGGAGAGCGATCTCACCTATGTCAGCACCTGCGTCATCGTGGATTTCCTCTGCGCGGCCCGCCTGAGCCGCAGGCCGATGCTCGTCCACGTGCACGAGCTGCCCCAGGGCATGGTGCTGCGGGTGCTGCGCATGCTGCTGGCCTGGTCCAGCGCCCGCGTCCTGTTCATCTCGAAGGCGACGCAGGCGGCGTTCGCGCTCGGTCCCGGCCAGGGTCTCGGCTTCGTCTGGAATTCCTGCCCGTCGCCGGCCTCCCCGACGCCGCCCGGCTATGACGGCACGCGTCCGCTCCGCATCCTGATGATCGGCCGGATCAACCGCTGGAAGGGGCAGCCGCTGCTCATCCAGGCGATCGCCGACATCGTCCGGCAGGGCCGGCGGGTGGAGGTGCGGATCGCGGGCGGCACGTTCCGCAGCCCGGAGCTGCGCGCCGCGCTGCTGAAGACGATCGACGACCACGACCTTGCCGGCACGGTGCTCGTCGAGGACTTCCGGGCAGACCCTTCGCCGCTCTATCGCTGGAGCGACGTGGTCGCCGTGCCCTCCCTCGCCCCCGAGCCGTTCGGGCTGGTGGCGATCGAGGCGATGGCGCATGCCCGCCCGGTGATCGCCGCGGCCCATGGTGGGCTCGTCGAGATCGTCGAGCCCGGCAGGACCGGCTGGCTGTTCGCGCCGCGCGAACGGAGCGCCCTCGCCGCCGCGATCCTGGAGGCCGTCGATACGCCCCACCTGGTGCGGGAGCGCGGCCACGCCGCCTGCCAGAGCCACGCGGCACGTTTCACCGAGGAGCGCTATGCCGGCCGGTTCAAGGCCTTCGTCGACGAAGCCCTGGGCGCGACGCACGGCGCGGCCGGTGTCGTGCCCGAGCCAGCGGCCTCCAGCCCGCCGCGCTGACACTTCCGCTTCGCTCCGTTCCCGACGACCATTGCAGCCCTGCGTATCACCGAGCCCGCCGGCTCAGGCGAGCTCGACGGCCGGCTCGATCTTCGCCCGCTCCCTCAGCACGGCCTCGTCGACCGCATCGAGCGCATCGAGGAAGGCCGCCGCGAAGCTGCCCGGCCGCGGCGCCACGGCTTCCGCGAGCTCGGCGGCGACGGCGAAATGCACATGCGCCGCCACCAGGCCGGTGAGCGGATCCGGCGCCACGGCGGCATAGGCGGCGGTCAGAGCCCCGAGCGAGCAGCCGGTGGCGGTGACCCGCGGCAACAGGGCGCTGCCGCCGCCGATCCGCACCAGCACGGTGCGGCTGCCGACCCGCCCGACCACATGATCGACCGGACCCGACGCCGATACGGCGGCGGCATGGGCGAGGAGGTCGCGCGCCGCCGGCACGGCGGCCGCGGGATCGGCCGAGCTGTCGACGCCGCGCGCTCCGCCGCCGAGCCCGGCAAGGCCGATGATCTCCGAGGCGTTGCCGCGCACCGCGGCCGGCCGGAACTGCAGGAGCTCCGCCGCGACGCCGCCGCGCCAGGGCAATCCGCCGGCGGCGATCGGATCGAGCACCCAGGGCTTGCCGGCCTTCTCAGCGGCCGCAGCCGCCAGCCGCATCGCCTCGACCTGGGCCGCCGTGGGCGTGCCGAGATTGATGAGCACGCCGTCGGCGATGCCGGCGAACAGCGCCGCCTCCTCCGGGTTGTCGACCATGGCGGGCGAGGCGCCGGCCGACAGCAGCACATTCGCCATGAAATTGGTCGATACCGTGTTGGTCAGCGCCTGCACCAGGGGGCGGCGCGCCCGCAGCGCCGCATGGGCGGCGACCACGGCGTCGAGGGCGGGTGCGAAACTCATGGCATCGGTCCGGGCTTGGAGGAGCGTTCGATATTGAATATACAGTCTAGAGATTTGATAGTTAAATGAGACGCCCGATGCGCACAAGCGGAACGACGGCCGGCGCGGATCGGACGACGCCGACGAGCCGGACCGGGTGGGACGGGCGGCCGCTGGTCTCTGCCGACTGGCTTTCCCGCCATCTCGCCGATGCCGATCTCACGGCGCTCGATGCCAGCGTCGCCAAGGCGACCGGGGCCGACGGCGCCCGCGCCTGGCGCAGCGGGCTCGCCGCGTTCGAGACCACCGGCCACATCCCCGGCGCGCGCTTTGCCGACCTCATCGACGACTTCTCCAGCCCTGCCGCCCGCTTCGCCTTCACCCGGCCGACGGCGTCGCGCTTCGCCGCGGCGGCCAGCGCCCTCGGCCTGACCGACGACCGCCGCCTGGTGATCTATGACGACAGCACCGGCATCTGGGCGGCGCGGCTGTGGTGGCTGTTCCGCGCCTTCGGTCACGACGCCGTCGCGGTGCTGGACGGCGGGCTCGGCGCCTGGACGGCCGGCGGCGGCCGGCTCGAAACCGGCCGGCCGGCAGAGACGCCCACCGCCTTCACGGCGCGGGAGCGCCCGGGCTTCTTCGTCGAGACCGCCGATGTGCTCGCCATTGTCGAGGGACGCGCGCCGGGCACGCTCGCCTGCGTGCTGCGCCGCCCGGTCTTCACCGGCGCCGAATGCTCCTACAGCCGGCCGGGCCATATCCCCGGCAGCCTCAGCCTGCCCCATGGCGAGCTGCTGAGCCCCGACGGCCGCTTCCGGCCTCCGGCCGAGCTGCGCCGTCGCCTTGCGCCGCTGCTCGCCGGCGAGCGGCCGATCGTCGCCTATTGCGGCGGCGGCGTCACCGCCGCCGGCACGGCGCTGGCCCTGGCGCTCGCCGGCGCCGATGGCGTCACAATCTATGACGGCTCCCTCGCGGAATGGTCGGCCAACCCGGCGCTGCCGATGGCAACCGGCTCGTAGATCACTTCAGGAACCACGCACATGAGCCTGAAGACGCTTTGGTATCTCAACCTTGCCGATGGCGACTATCCCTGGATCGAGAACGGTCTCTATCCCCCGGACTTCGCGCGCTACCGGCGCCTGGCGCAGACGATCGACGAAGGCGGCTTCCACGGCGCGCTGGTCGCAACCTGGCCGAACGACCCCTTCGTCTCCGCCTCGTTCGCGGCGAGCCACACGCGGCGGATGCGTTTCCTGGTCGCGGTCTATGCCCGGATGACGCCGGCCAAGCTCCTGGCCCAGCAGGCCCTGACCTTCGACGCCTTCTCCGGCGGCCGCCTGCTCCTCAATCTGATCAACGGGCGCGACACTATCATGGAGACCTATGGGGTCTCGACCTCGCACGACGACCGCTATGCCCTGGGCGAGGCCTATTGGCGCGAGTTCCACCGCCATTACCGCGCCGGCAACCCGACCAACTTCCCGAACACGCCGCTCACGATCGAGCCGACCCAGCCGGACGGCATCGCCCTGTGGGGCGCCGGCGACAGCCCCGCCGGCCTCGCCCATGCCGGCGGAATCGTCGACGTCTACCTCACCATGCTGCGGTGCCTGGAGCGGATCCGCGGCCAGTTCGACGCCGCCCGCGCCGCAGCCGCGACGAAGGGCCGCCGCTTCGCCGATCTCGGCGCCCTGGCCAGCGCCATCGTCCGGCCGACCCGCCGCGAGGCCGAGGCGCATTTCCGCGCCCTGTTCGAGCGCACCGGCGTCGAGGCCATGGTCGCCAGGCTCGACGCCGCCGTCCGCCGCCGCACCAAGGGCGAGCACGGCCTGGCCAGCTTCCAGGCCCCCGACGCGCGGCGCCAGGGCTGGATCCGCGCCCTGCTCGCCGGGCGGCTGCCGCATCCCGAGGAGCTGCGGCTGGAGCGCCACCTCTATGCCGGCATCACCGCCTGGTCGCCGCTCGACATCTTCGACACCGGCTCCTCCGCGGTCTATTTCGTCGGCGATCCCGAGGACATCGCCGGCAACGTCCAGGCCTATCACGACGAGGCCGGCCTCTCCGCCCTGATCCTGTCCGGCTGGCCGCTGACCGAGGAGGCGAGGACCGTGTCGCAGCTTCTCCTGCCGCGCCTCGCCGAGATCGGCTGAGGGGCGAGCGCCGCCGAGGCCGGACCTGCCCTCGCCTATATCCCCGGCGACGCGCCTCGGGTAAGGATCGCCGGCGGCGTCATGAACCGGTCGAGGAGCGACGTGGACCTGCAACTGCCCCCGGACGTGACCCTGGCCGATGTCGAGGCCGCCGCCGCGCGCATCGCCGGCGCCGTGGCGGCGACGCCCTTCCTCCTCTCGCAGACCCTGTCGCGCAAGCTCGGCGCCGAAGTCTGGCTGAAGTTCGAGAACCTGCAGTTCACCGCATCGTTCAAGGAGCGCGGCGCGCTCAACAAGCTGCTTTCGCTGACGCCGGAGGAGAGGGATCGCGGCGTCATCGCCGCCTCGGCCGGCAATCACGCCCAGGGCGTGGCCTATCACGCCGGGCGCAGCGGCATCGCCGCCACCATCGTGATGCCGACCACGACGCCGAACCTCAAGGTCGAGCGGGTGCGCGAGCACGGAGCCCGGGTGGTGCTGCACGGCGCCGGCTTCGGCGAGGCCGCCGTCGAGATGAGCCGGCTGGCACAGGCCGAAGGACTGACCGTCGTCCACCCCTTCGACGACCCCGCCGTCATTGCCGGCCAGGGCACGGCGACACTGGAGATGCTGCACGCCCAGCCCGCGCTCGACACGCTCGCCCTGCCCATCGGCGGCGGCGGCCTCATCGCCGGCGCCGTCGTCGTCGCCCGGGCGCTGCGGCCCGCCATGCGAATCGTCGGCGTGCAATCGGAGATCTTTCCCGGCATGGCCCGCGCCTGCGGCAGCTTCGACGGCGAGCCGGCGGTGGGCTCCTCGGTCGCCGAGGGCATCGCCGTCACCGATCCCGGCGCGATCACCCGGCGCATCGTCCGTGCCGGCGTCGATGCCATCGCCGTGGTCGGCGAGGACGCCATCGAGGAGGCGATCGCCCTGCTGCTCGGCATCGAGAAGACGCTGTGCGAGGGCGCCGGCGGCGCCGGCATCGCCGCCATGCTGGCGCGGCCCGAGCTGTTCGCCGCCCGGCGGGTCGGCGTCGTGCTTTCCGGCGGCAACATCGACACGCGCGTGCTGGTCGCCGTGCTGCAGCGCCACCTCACCCGCACCGGCCGCATGGTGCGCATCCGCGCCGAGCTGCCCGACCATCCCGGCGCCCTCGCCCGGCTTACGGCCGCCGTCGCCGCCGAGGGCGCCAACATCTACGAGCTGCGCCACGAGCGCCTCGCCGCCACAAGCCGCGCCAAGGAGAGCTCGGTGTCTCTCGATGTCGAGCTGCGCGATCCCGCCGACCTGCCGGCGCTGATGGGCCGGCTCACGGCCGAGAATTTCCGGGTCCGGCGCGACGAATTCTGACGCGCCTGCGCCAGCGGAACTGCCGCGGCTCGCGGCCGCGACGTCCGGGCCTATTTGAACGCGTCCCCCAAGGCCGCCGCGAGGCTGCGGACATAGGCGTCGAGGAACTGCTTGCCCTTCTCGGCAGTCGCTGCGCCCGCCGTGTTGAGCACGCCGTCGGACGGCACGGCATCGATGTCGTAGGGCCAGAGCTCGTAGCCCGGCACGCGCGAAGGCGCGTGCTCGACCAGGCGCTCCATGTGCACGAGATCGGGGCGCAGATGCAGCATCATCGACGTTTCCATGATGCCCGCATGCTCCATGTCCCAATCGATCTGCGTCGTGCCGAAGATGGCGCTCGCGGTCTCGGCCGGCAGGAACTGCCAATAGCCCACGTTCAGGATGCGCAGCCCCTCGGCGAGGCGCGCATTCTCGCGGTAGGCGAGATCGCAGCCCTCGCTCACGTGCCAGAGGTTCTCCGTATGGCCGACGATGAACGCGATCCCGCGCGCGCCGTGCCGGACGAATTCACGCGTGAGGTCCTTGACCTGAGCGACCAGGCTCGCCGCGTCGAGGCTCGTCGTGCCGGGGAAATGCTGGCCGCCGCCGGAGCGGGGCATGGACTTGTATCCATAGGCCAGGGGCGGGGCGACGAGATAGCCGCCCCGCGCAGCGACGCCTTCGCACACCGCCGTCGGCAAGATGACGTCGACGGAGAGCGGCAGATGCGGGCCGTGCTGCTCGGTGGCCCCCACGGGGACCAGGATGACCGGGTCTTGCGCGAGCGCCTCGTGATAGTCGGGCCATGTCATCTCGGCCATGCGGAAACTGGTCACGTCATTTCCTCGCGCTGTTGCGGGTGCGGATCATTGCTCAAGGAGATAGGCGTTCTCCGGCTGCCAGCCGGCGAACAGCGCCTCGCCGTGCGCGGGCGCCAGCTGCTCGAACAGGTGCAGCGGCAGCTGGGCTCGCAGGCTTCGCTCGTCGCCCGCTTCGAGATGAACGACCACGACCGACCCGACGAACTGCTCGCCGATCACCCGGACGGGAACGACGTTCGGCAGGGCCGGTCGCTCACGCGACAGGGCGAGGAAGTCGGCGCCGATCACCAGCTCGACCTTGCGCCCGGGCATCGGCGCGCCATGGCTCGGAGGCTCCAGCGTGCCGAACCCGGACTCGACGACGATATCGCCTCCCTCCGTGCGGGCCACGCCGTTGATGATGTTGTTCGTGCCGATGAATTCGGCCACGAAGCGGTTCGCCGGCTTGCGGAAGATCTGGCGCGGAGCACCCACTTGCTGGATCGTCCCGCCGTTCATGATCACCACGCGATCGGCCATGGCGAAAGCTTCCGACTGGCTGTGGGTGACATAGCAGAAGGTGATGCCCAGCTGCTTCTGCAACTGGATCAGCTCGGCCTGCATCTTCACCACCAGATGGGCGTCGAGCGCGCTCAGCGGCTCGTCGAGCAGCAGCAGCTCGGGCTCCAGAACCAGCGAGCGGGCCAGCGCCACGCGCTGACGCTGGCCGCCGGAGAGCTGCGTCACCGCGCGCGTCGCGAAGGGCTCGAGGCCCAGGCGCTCCAGCCAGCCGTCGGCCTTCGCGCGACGGGTGGTGGCGTCGATTCCGCGCATCTTGAGCCCGAACTCGACGTTCTGGCGGACGTTGAGGAACGGAAAGAGCGCGAGGCTCTGCCACACCAGCGGCGTCTGCCTCTCCCACGGGTCGACATGGTTCAACACCTTGCCGCGCAGGCGGATCTCGCCGCCCGTCGGCACCTCGAGGCCCGCGATCATCCTCAGCGTCGTGGTCTTGCCGCAGCCGCTCGGCCCCATGATCGCGACGAACTCGCCGGATTCGACGACGAGGTCGATCGATTTCACGGCGGCGAAGCCGTCATACTGCTTTTCGACCTTGTCGAGAACGAGCAGAGGGGCGTTCATGCGGAATCGCTTCTGTCTGAACCGGTGGAAGGGCGCACGGCACGGCCGCCGGTGCGTCGCCACGAGAACAACGCCAGCGCCGTCAGCGCCAGGACGATGGTCACGAGGAAGACGATGCTCCCGATGGCATTGACTCGCGGACTGACCTCCCGCTGCAGCAGCACCAGGATGCGCACCGGCAGCGTCTCGTTGAAGCCGGAGACGAACCAGGCCATGGCGAACTCGTCGAACGAGACGGCCATGGTCAGGAAGAAGGCGGCGAGGATGGACGGCAGCGCGAAGGGCAGGATGACGTGGCGCAGCGCCTGCGCCTGCCCTGCCCCCAGATTCCAGGCGGCTGCCTCGAGATCGGGATCCATCTGCGACAGGCGCAGGCGCACCAGCGCCATGGCGAAGGGCGCGCAGTACACCACGTGGGCGATGATCACCGAATGCAGAGCGCCCACCAGCGAGAACTGGCTCTGATAGACCAGCATGGCGAGGCCGAGGATCATCACCGGCACGTTGGGGGGCAGCATGGCGAGCGCCACATAGACCGCCTTGCCGGTGAACTTGTAGCGATAGTCCGTGTAGGCGGCGGTGAAGCCGAGGAGGGTGGCGATGGTCGCGGAGCAGGCCGCCACGATCAGGCTGTTGATCAGGCCGGAGCGAATGGACGGGTCCGTCAGCACGGCCGCGTACCAGTCGGTGCTGAACCCCTGCCAGGGCAGGCTCGGGAAACGCCCGGCGTTGAACGAGAAAACGAAGCTGGAGACGATCGGCGCCAGGATGAACGCGATCGTCAGCGCGACATAAGCCAGCAGCGTCCAGCCGATGAGACGATTGGCCGTCACCTCGCCTCCCCGCGTCTGCCGTAAGCGAGCTTCAGCGCGCCCAGCCCGGCCGCCAGCAGCGTCGCCACCATGACCATCGCGACGACCGAGGCGCGCGGCCAGTCGGACCCCGAGCGGACCGTGTCGACCATGAAGATGCTCAGCACCGGCGGCTTGCTTCCCCCCAGCAGCGTCGGGCTGACGAAGTCGCCGAAGGACAGGATGAAAGCGAAGGTCGCGGCCAGGACGAGACCGACCTTGGCCGAGGGTATGACGACCGCGAACACCGTGCGCAGGCGGCCGCAACCCAGATTGTGCGCGGCCTCGATCAGGCGGCGATCGACATTGGAAAGGCTGATCAGCTGGATCAGCAGCACCAGCGGAAAGCACAACGTGACATAGCCGACCATGGTGCCGAAGAGATTGTTGTACATGCGCAAGGGACCGAGCCCGACCCCGCCGAGAGCGAGGTTGATGAGCCCCTGATCCGTCAGAAGGATTTTCCAGGAGTAGATCCGCACGAGATAGCTGGTGAAGTAGGGCGTGATCAACAGGAACAGGATGGCGCGCCGGACGCCCGCCGAGGCGCGATAGGCGAGGTAGAAGGCGCCGGGAAAGCCGACGAGGCTGGTGATCGCCGCCGCCAGCAGCGCATAGAGCAGCGTGCGCAGATAGATGTCCCAGAAATACGAGGCCGAAAGGACCTTGCCCCAGTTCGCGAGCGTGAAGTCCGGCGAGAGCGTGAAATTGCGCACGCTCCAGAAGGTCATCATGACGAGGAAGCCGAGCGGCGCCACGAACAGCAGCACCTGCGCGATCAGCATCGGAGCACCGAGCACGACCCCGAACAGGCTTCTTCGGCCGCTGGCGCGGCCTTCACGGGTCGCGTCGCTGGACATCCCGAATTCCCGAAAGCGATGACGAGACAATCCCGGCGGCGAACCATCGCCGCCGGGATCGACGATCAGGCATTCTTGAACCTGGTCCAGACGTCGGTCCACTCCTCGATGGACTGCTGGGTCGGCAGGCCGCGAATCTCGATCTTGCCCTCCTCGATCTCCGACATCACGTTGCGCTTGTCGAGGCGATGCTCCAGCAGATCTGCCATCTTGGGGTCGGTCTTGTCGAGCAGCTCCCAGCCGGCCTTGCTCGGCATGGATGCGACATAGGACGACTTCGTCGCCGTCTGCACCTGCCCCTCGGGCGACGCACGGTACTGCAGGAACTTGACCGCCAGGTCCTTCTTCGCCGACGACGAGACGATCGAGAGCGACTCGGTCCACTGCACGCCGCCTTCCTGGGGAATGGCGGCCGTGATCGGCACACCGCTCTTCTGCAGCAGAATCGCCGCCCAGGCGCCGACGCCGGGCATGACCCAGGCCTCGCCGTTGGTCAGTGACGAGAAGACCGAGGACCAGGGGCCGATGCCCGACATCTGCGGCGACAGCGAGAGGAGCGCCTGGCTGAGCTGCTCGAATTTGGCCTTGTCGACGTCGTAGGGAGGACGGTTGCCGTCATACATGCTCAGGCAAGACATGTTGGGCAGATACCAGTCGTACATGCCGACTTTCTTCGTGACCCTGCCGTCCCACAGCAGCTTGTACGACCTGGCATCGTCCGCCGAAAGCTTGGTGGTGTTGTAGACCAGCCCGAGATAGCCGAAGCTGTTGATCAAGGAATAGAGCTTGCCCTCCCGCCAGTGCAGCGGGAACTTCTGGAACTGCGGCCAGAAGTCGTTCAGCGGATACTGGGCAGGATCGAGCGCGTCGATCTTGCCCGCCTGCGCCAGCATGGTGACGTATTCCGCGTCGGTCAGAACGACGTCGAACGTGCCGGGCGGCGAGGATTGCAGCAGCGCCATCATCTCCTCGCCGCCGGTATACTCCTTGGCTTGCACCTTGACGTTGTACTTCTTCTCGAACTCGCCCACGACCTCGGGGCCGGCATGGCCCGGCCAGCTCAGGAGGCCCAGCACGTTGTCGTCGGCCGCCTTGGCCGGCCCGAACGAGAGGCCGACCGAAGCGCCGAGGCCGACGAGCGCCCCGGCCTTGATGACATCGCGGCGCGACACGGGGTCATGGAAGAAACCGCGTCCTTCGAACTTCTTCATGTCTTTGGTTCCCTGCTGGAGGATGATGAATCGTCTGGTTGCGGCGCGTCGCCGTCATTTTTTCAAGGCTATCAGGCAGAGCAGTTCGAACAGCACCTGTGCGGCCACCTGGGCCGTGTTGCTGGTGGCATCGTACTGGGGCGCGACCTCGACCACGTCGGCGCCGACGATGTCGAGGCCGGCGAACCCGCGCAGAAGCTGCAGGGCCTCACGCGGCAGCAATCCACCGACTTCGGGCGTTCCCGTGCCCGGGGCGAAGGCCGGGTCGAGGCTGTCGACATCGAAGGTTACGTAGGTCGGCCCGCCACCGACCACCTCTCGAGCCTTGGCGATCACGGCGGGAATGCCCATCTCGCCAATGTCTTCGGCGTGAATGACGGTCATGCCCGAGGCGAAGGAGAACTCCCAGAGATATTCCGCGCCGCCGCGAATGCCGATCTGCACCGTGCGGCGCGGATCGAGCACGCCGGCGAGGACGGCTTCGCGGAACGGTCCGCCATGGTGGAACTTCGATCCTTCATAGGGGCCGGCCGTATCGCAGTGCGCGTCGATCTGGATCAAGCCGACAGGCCGTTCCGCGCCGAGCGCCTTGAGGATCGAGCCGGTGATGGAATGATCCCCGCCGACGGACAGGGGAATGGCGCGCGTCCCGGAGACCATGCGATAGCAGGCCTCGATGTCGGCGTGGCACTCGCTCAGATCGAAGCGGCTGCGCATCGGCACGTCGCCGACGTCGGCGACGGCGAGCATGCCCATCGGCGCCACCCGCAGGATGTGCTCGTAGGGACCGATGCGGTCGATCGCTCTCACGGCGCGCGGCCCGAAACGCGCGCCGTTGCGGTTCGTGACGCCGAGATCCATCGGCACGCCGATCAGCGCCACATCCAGCGTCGCCAGCGTCTCCGGGTTCAGACCGTTGGCGATGAAGGGCGCGTCCAGAAGCGTCGCGGGATCGGCGAAGGGCCATTTGCGGCCGTCGGAATCGCGAAAGATCCGGCGTGCGACGTCGCGGAAATGCGGATCGAACATGTCGCCGCCGCCGGCGCCGGCGTAGCGTTCGCGCAAAGCTTCCAGATCGAGAATTTCAAGTGCCATCGAACGTCAACTCGCCCCCGGGATGCACGCTGCCTCCCCGGAGCGGCAAAGCCCCTTCCCCGCTGACGGCAGCACGCTCGTCGGGATCGGACGGTGCCACTCCGCTGCACTGCCGCATAGCCTCAAAAGCTTGGAGGGGCTATAAGGAAAACTGAACGCCAGGCTTCAAGCCAAAGCAGCGACCGGACATCGGCGATCGTGCATAAGTATATGCAACCTATAGGTTATTCTCGAACGACCCTTCGCGGCGTTATAAATATACGTGAACGATGAACCTCGACCCCTATCTCCTCCGCGCCTTTCTGACCGCCGCGGAGATCGGCACTGTGAACGGTGCTGCAGCCACTCTCAACCGGACGCAGGCTGCGGTCAGCATGCAGATCCGCAAGCTGGAGGATCTGCTCGGCAAGGAGTTGTTCGAGCGATCCTCGCGGGGACTGACGCTGACGGCCGACGGCCAGTTCCTGATCACCTATGCGCGCGAGATACTGGCGCTGAACGAGGAAGTCCGCCGGCGGCTGCAGGCCACGCCGATCGAAGGACGCGTGCGGCTCGGGGTGGTCGAGGATTTCGCGGCGACACGACTCATCCATATCCTCAAGGCGTTCCGTGACCGGAACCCGAAGGTCAACATCGACATCATCGTCGAATCGAATCGGCGCCTCGCCGCCATGTTCGAAAGCGACAAGCTCGATGTGACGATCTGCGACGTCTCGCAGATCAACCGCAAGCCGATTCTGGTCTGGAACGAAGAACTGCGCTGGGTCGCCCGCTCCGACATCGCCTTCTCCAGCGACGCGCCGCTGCCGATCATCATGTTCGAAGAGTCGTGCCCCTGGCGCGCGCCGGCCATGGCTGCGCTAGCCAATCGGAACTTGCAATGGACCATCGTCTGCGAAGCCTCCACGCTGGTGGCGATGATCACCGCCGTGCGTGTGGGCATCGGCGTCGGGCCGATGATTGCCGCCACCGTGCCCGACGACTGCCGCATGCTGGATGGTGCCGATGCCTTTCTCCGATCGCCCCGTATCGATGTCGGGCTGTATGCCCATTCCGGGGCGTCGGGCGAATCCTACTACCTCGCCGACTTCATCGCTCGGAACAGTCGCCTCAAATGACTCCGAAGCTTGTGCTGCGTCATCGGCCGGTGCGAGGCTCGGGATCGATCGTGCCGACACCGAGGAAGTGCGCGGGCACAGCTTCTCGGCCAGCTCGATCCGCGAGGCGACGGCGCGGCTGGAGGCGGAGTTGAAGACCTGGGCGACAAGCCCGGCCGCGGTCAGGCCGTGAGCCGCTCGAGCGCCTGCCCGAAGGCCCGCAGCAGCATCGTCCGGTCCTGCGGCGTGGACATCGGCTCGTTGCCGTTGAACCGCTGGCCGTGCTCGCTCATGAGATCCACCAGGAACAGCAGCACATAGAACCGGAACAGACGGTCGTCGCGCAGGCCGGCCGCCTGCATCCAGGCCGCGACATAGGTGTCGGCCCGACCGTGCGCCATCAGCACGGCGAGGGTGAGGGCCGGGGCATAGCGGGGATCTCCGAAGCACAGATCGTCGACGTCGACGATCCCCGAGAGCGCGCCTGAAGCCACGATGACATTGCGGGTCGTGGTGTCGTGCAGGAAGGGCGTGGCCACGACGGCGTCGAGCTCGCTCCTCAGGCGCTGGAGCCATTCCGTCGCCAGCTCGAGGGGCGCAAGATCGAACAGGCCGGCGCGCAGGATTCGATCGCGGGATCGGTCGAGATTGGCTTCCGGCACGGCCGCCCACCCGGCATGGGGCGCCAGCTCGGCAGCGGCGGCGTAGCCATGGCGTCCGGCGCCACCAAGGCTCGCGACGATCGCCTGCGCCCGCGCCACGCCGTCCGCCAAGCCGGCCAGCTGGCTGGCCGACAGCTCGTCGACGACGTCTGCGAGGTCCGTGCCCGGCAACCGCTCCTGCATGACCCAGGGCAGCGGGTGGTCCAGCCCGGTCGCCAGCAGGCGCGGCAGCGGCACGCCGAGCGGTCTCAGCCTTCCGTTGAGATCGACGCCGTCGGCCAGGCTTGAACGGTCCTCGGGCCGTCCCATGCGCACGACGACGCTGGTGCCTCCCGCCATCCAGGCTTCATACACGTGGTGGGCGACACCTGTCGGGAATCGGCGGACCGCCCGGCAGACCTGCCCCGTGGCGGTTTCGGCCAACTCCGCGGCCAGGGCGAGAGAGGGCTCGATCGATCGCATGGTCCGATGGTCGCCTGTTTCGCCCGGATGCCGGCGACCTGCTTCGCTTTGGATATCGCGCAAATCTCACGAAGCGCGAAGCAGAATGGCGGAGACGGAGGGATTCGAACCCTCGATACCCTTGTGGGGTATGCTCATTTAGCAAACGAGTGCCTTCAGCCTCTCGGCCACATCTCCGTGGGGGCCTCGGATAGACAATACGGACGGGCTTGGCAAGGGGTTGACACGCGTTGTTCGCGCCCCGCAGCTCAGACCAGGACCACCAGTCCGGCGCGAGCGACCTGGGCGTCCTGGGCCGAGGCCATGCCGGAGACGCCGATGGCGCCGATGATGCGGCCGTCGTGGATCAGCGGCAGGCCGCCCTCCAGCGGCAGGGCGTTGCTCATCGCCAGGAGGCGCAGATGCATGCCGCCGTCGGCGACCGCGTCCTGGAAGGCCTTGGTCGGCCGGCGAAAGCGCAACGCCGTCTCCGCCTTCTGCTGGGCGACGAGGATGCTGCCGAGCTGGGCCTGGTCCATCCGGTGCACCATCACCAGGTTGCCGCCGGAATCGACGATGGCGATCACCATCGACCAGCCCTCGCGCGTCGCCTCCGCCTCGGCGGCCTCCATCACCGCCTTGGCCCTGTCCAGCGAGATGGGCGCGCCATAGGGCGGCGGGGCCGAGGTCTGAGGCGGTGCGGTCATCGGCGGGCCTCCCGGTACGCAGGCGCCCGCTCATAGCACGACTGCGGGCCCTCCCGGCGGGGCGGCGGCAAATTATCGCTCGGAAGCGGTTCCCGCCCTCACGCCCGATCGGCTAATGTTCCGACTCCAACGGTTCGTTCCGAACCGTCAGCCCGGAACACTCGCTGTTTCAACGCTTTGTGTTGTGCTTCCGACACGATGGTCAGGAACCAGGCGTCGGATGCACAACACGAGGAAGGGACGTGCGGAAAGCCCCGATGGATGATGCCAACACACCGCCGATGACGCCCGGCCGCGACATCGCCCGCCTGATCGAGATCATGGCCGCCCTGCGCACGCCCGGCACCGGCTGCCCCTGGGACCTGGAGCAGGATTTTGCGACCATCGCCCCCTACACGATCGAGGAGGCCTACGAGGTGGCCGACGCCATCGCCCGCGGCGACCTCGCCGACCTCCGCGACGAGCTCGGCGACCTCCTGCTGCAGGTGGTGTTCCATGCCCGGATGGCCGAGGAGGCAGGCACCTTCGCCTTCCCCGACGTGGTCGAGGCGATCACGGCCAAGCTGATCCGCCGCCATCCCCACGTGTTCGGCGATGCCCGCTCCCTGTCGCCGGAGGCGGTGAAGGCGCTCTGGGGCGCGATCAAGGCCGAGGAGAAGGCCGAGCGCGCGGCGCGGCACGGGGCGGCGCCGGAGGGCGTCCTCGCCGGCGTGCCGCTCGGCATGCCCGCCCTCACCCGCGCGGTGAAGCTGCAGGAGAAGGCGGGCAAGGTCGGCTTCGACTGGAACGACATCCGCACCGTGCTGGCCAAGGTGCGCGAGGAGGCGGACGAGATCGAGGCCGCGCTCGAGGAAGGCGCGCCGCAGGACGCGCTCGCCGGCGAGATCGGCGACCTGATGTTCGCCGTCGCCAACGTCGCCCGCCACGCCGGCGTGGACGCCGAGGCGGCGCTGCGCGGCGCCAATGCCAAGTTCGAGCGGCGATTCGCCTTCATCGAGGCGGCGCTGGCCGCCCGCGGCCGCGCGCCCGCCGGGTCCTCGCTGGAGGAGATGGACGGGCTGTGGAACGAGGCGAAGCGGCACGGGCTCTGAGGCGCGCGCGCCACGCCGAGCCCGTTGCGCACATCGTGCAGCGCGACGAGCCGCGGATCGACCGGTGGCTCGCCGAGCCCCCTCAGGCGGCCAGCCCGAAGCGCCGGCGCACCTGGTCGACGCGTTCGGGCGCGACGCGCACGCGCACGTGCACGACCCCGTCCTCGCCGGCCTCGCGCGACAGCACGTCGCAGGTCTTGTGCAGCCAGGCGAGGCCCGCGCCGTCGGAGGGCGGCACGTCGACGTCGAGCGTCAGCCGCCCGGCCGAGACCAGGCCTTCGATTCGCTCCAGCAGGAGCCCCGTCCCCTCCCCGGTCAGGGCCGAGACCACGATCGGCCGGTCGGCGCCGTCGCGCTGCGAGGCGGTGATGAGGGCCTCGCGCTCGACCTCGCCGAGGAGGTCGACCTTGTTCCAGACCTCGATCAGCGTGCGGCCGTCCGAGCCGTCGATGCCGAGGCTGCCGAGGATCGCCCGCACGTCCGCCGCCTGGGCGTCGGTGTCGCCGTGGGAGATGTCGCGGACATGCAGGACGACGTCCGCCTCCATCACCTCCTCCAGCGTGGCGCGGAAGGCGGCGACCAGCATGGTCGGCAGGTCGGAGATGAAGCCGACCGTGTCGGACAGGATCGCCTTCGAGCCGTGCGGCAGCTTCAGGGCCCTGAGCGTCGGGTCGAGCGTGGCGAAGAGCATGTCCTGGGCCAGCACCTCGGCCCGGGTCAGGCGGTTGAACAGCGTCGACTTGCCGGCATTGGTGTAGCCGACCAGCGCCACGATCGGGAACGGCACCTTGCGCCGGCTGGAGCGGTGCAGGGCGCGGGTGCGCTTGACCTGCTCCAGCTCGCGCTCGAGCTTGACGATGCGGTCCTGCAGCAGCCGGCGGTCGGACTCGATCTGCGTCTCGCCCGGGCCGCCGAGGAAGCCGCCGCCGCCGCGCTGGCGCTCCAGGTGGGTCCAGGAGCGGACGAGCCGGCCCTTCTGGTAGTTGAGATGGGCGAGCTCCACCTGCAGCGCACCCTCGCGGGTGCGGGCCCGGCGGCCGAAGATCTCCAGGATCAGGCCGGTGCGGTCGATCACCTTGGCGCCCCAGGCCTTCTCCAGGTTGCGCTGCTGCACCGGGGAGAGAGCGCAATCCATCAGGACGAGCGTGATCTCCTCGGCCTTGACCAGTCCGGCGATCTCCTCGACCTTGCCCTTGCCGATATAGGTGGCGGGGCGGATCTCGGCGAGCGTCACCAGGCCGGAGCCGACCACGGCGAGGTCGATGGCGCCGGCAAGGCCGACGGCCTCCTCCAGCCGCGCGGCCGGCGACCGCGAGGGCCCGCCCTCGCCCGGGCGTCGGGACAGGATCGGCACCACGACATAGGTGCGCGTGCCCGAGGCAACCTCGAGCTCGTGCGCATCGACGCGCTGAGCGACCTTGGCGGCCGCGTCGGACTTCGATGATTCAGGCTTCACAACGGAACCTTTCCGGCAGAACGCTCCACCGGCAGGCCCGGACCGCAGGCTCAGAGCTTGTCGGCGCCTTCGATTTCACCACCCTCGAAGAGCTGGATCGGGTGGCCGGGCATGATGGTGGAGATGGCGTGCTTGTAGACGAGCTGGGAATGCCCGTCACGACGGAGCAACACGCAAAAATTATCAAACCACGTCACGACACCCTGAAGCTTCACGCCGTTTACCAGAAAGATCGTCAACGGCACCTTGTTCTTGCGGACATTGTTGAGAAACGTGTCCTGTAGATTTTGTGCTCGTTCCGCCGCCATAAGACCCCCGACCAAATTACCGTGCCGCGGTTGGCCCGCGGACAACGCCACAACCGCACGGCCAGGCCTCCGGCCCGCACGGCGAAGCATGACTTCATGCAATCGCCCCCATAGTCGGCGCGGACGACGACGCACGCAAGCAAAAGTTTCCCGCAGCAGGGTTGCGCGGGACGGGATTGCGTTCCCAATCTCGTGACCCCAACGCTGATTCGGCGGCCTCCGCGGCCTCACGACGCAGCTTCGGCGACCTCGTGGAACGCGGCGCGCAGCCTGGCGGCGAGCGGCCCCGGCCTGCCGTCGCCCACCGGCGCGCCGTCGATTCGGATCACGGGGGTGATGACGGCCGTGGCCGCGGTGATGAAGGCCTCCTGCGCCGCCCTCGCCTCCGCCACGGTGAAGGGGCGCTCGACCACGGTCAGCCCCTCCCGGCGCGCCAGGTCGAGCAGCGTGGTGCGCGTCACGCCGCGCAGGATGCCGAACTCGGCCGGGCGGGTCACCAGCGTCCGTTCCGGGGTGATGATCCAGGCATTGCTGGCCGCGCCCTCGGTGACATAGCCCTCCTCGTCGAAGAACCAGGCCTCGCGGGCACCCTGCTCCTTGGCCTTCTGGCGCGCCAGGGCGTTGGGCAGCAGCGAGACCGACTTGACGTCGACGCGCTCCCAGCGGTTGTCCGGCGTGGTGATCACCGAAATGCCGGCGGCAGCCGCAGCATCGGCCTTCTGCCGGTCGGTCTGGCGGGCGATGACGATCAGCGAGGGCAGCGTGCCCTCGGCCGGGAAGACGAAGTCGCGGCGGGCGGCGCCGCGCGTCACCTGCATGTAGACCAGCCCCTCGACGACGCGGTTGCGCCGGATGGTTTCTCGCAGAACGACCTTGAGCGCGCTCTCGGCCACCGGCATGGCGATGCGCAGCTCGCGCAGCGAGCGCTTCAGACGCTCCAGATGGCGCGTCTCGTCGATCATGCGGCCGCGGTGCACCTCGCACACCTCGTAGACGCCGTCGGCGAACTGGAAGCCGCGGTCCTCGACATGCACGCAGGCTTCCCGCAGCGGGACATAGAGGCCATTGACATAGGCGATGCGGCTCATGGGCGATCCGAGACAGGATGGAACAGCGGGCGACGCGCATGAAAACCACGTCCTCGCCGCCGCGCCAAGACCGTGCACGCGGGGGTGCGAGATGTCCACCGGCCTCTCGCGCCCCCCGCCCCGGCCTCACGCGGCCTGACGGCCGCGCCCGGCCTCGATCTCGTCGAGGATGGCGCCGAGCACCCCCACGAGGTCGTCGATCTGCTGCGCCGACGAGATGAACGGCGGCGCGAGCACCACCGAGGAGCCGAGCGGGCGGATGATCATGCCGCGCTCGCCGGCCATCCGCGCGATCCGCTCGCCGATGCGCCACTCCCCCGGGCACGGCGCCCTCGTCTCCTTGTCGGACACCATTTCCAGCGCGCCCATCAGTCCGATGCCGCGCGCCTCGCCGACCAGCGGATGCCGCGCCAGCGTGCGCAGCCCCTCCTGGAAGCGCGCGCCCACGCTGCGGACGTTCTCCAGGATGCCGTCCTCGGTGATGATGCGAATCGCTTCCAGGGAGATGGCGCAGCCGACGGGATGGCCGCCTGTGGTGAAGCCGTGCGGGAACTCCTCCCAGGCCTCGCAGGCGGCCGTGACGCGCCGGTCGATCTCCGGCGAGAGCATCACCGCTCCCATCGGGAAATAGCCGGCCGACATGCTCTTGGAGGCGACGACGATGTCGGGCAGGAGCCCCACCGCCAGCGATCCCCAGAGCTCGCCCGTGCGGCCGAAGCCGCAGATCACCTCGTCGGCGACGAGCGGGATGCCGTGCCCGCGCAGGATCGGCTGGATCGCGGCGAAATAGCCGGCCGGCGGCACGATCACGCCGCCGGCGCCCATGACCGGCTCGGCGAACATGCCGGCGATGGTGTCGGGGCCCTCGGCGCGGATCGTCGCCTCCAGCTCGGCCGCGAGCCGGCGCACGAAGGCGGTCTCGTCCTCGCCCGGCGCCGCGCAGCGCCAGGCGTGCGGACAGCCCAGCGTGACGATCTCCGGCCCCGGCAGGCCGAAGGCGCCGACATAGTCCTTGCCCGTCAGGCTGGAGGCCATCACCGTCGCCCCATGATAGGCGTTGCGGCGGGTGATGAGCTTGCGGCGCCGGGGCTGCCCCTCGCCCGCCCACATCAGCCACAGGAGCTTGACCACCGACTCGTTCGCCTCCGAGCCGGAATTGGTGAAGAACACCCGGCTCATCGGCACCGGCGCCAGCGCCAGCATGCGCTCGGCGAGTTCCACCGTCGGCCCGGAATTGCGTCCGAAGAAGGTGTGGTAGCCCGGAAGGGCCGCATATTGCCGGCGGGCGACCTCGGCGAGGCGTGCCTCGCTGAAGCCGAGCGTCATGTTCCACAGGCCGGAATTGGCCTCGAAATACCGACGCCCCGCCGTGTCCTGGACATAGGCCCCCTCCCCCCGGGCGAAGACGACCGGTCCGGCCTCCCGCAGGGACGGCAGGTCGGTGAAGGTATGGAAGAAGCTGCCGATCTCGCGGCGCTCCCAGGATTGGGCTGGCGCGTTCATGGGGAAACCTCCGGTCAGTCTGTTGGGATGGTGGTCGTCCGGGATCGGACTGTAACGGGCAAAATTGCGTTTTTCAAACTAAAAACACTTTTCTGTCGAACGAACACTTGTGCTCGACATCCGATCGTGCGCAAGATGAGGCCTATCGGTTCCCAGTCGGTACTGCAGGAGAATCGAGGTGGATTGCAGGAGAATGCGACGCGGATCGCGACCATCCTGCCGAATGCCACGAATGCCTAATTCGCTTGAAAAGCACAATGAACAAACGATCTCCTCCCCGCTGCAGGGCACCTGCCGGAAGGAAGGCATCGGACCGAAGGAGCGAGGGAATGAAGGATGACGCGTTCTCGATGGGCGGCGGCGTTGGCGTGCTGCCCGGCCCGGCCGCGGGGCGACCGGAGGCGCGGGCGGAGGGCCTCGGCGGCCGGCTCAGCCTGGGCGAGCTGACGCGCGCCGTCGGCGAGGGCGCCATCGACACGGTGATCGTGGCGATGACGGACATGCAGGGCCGTCTCATCGGCAAGCGCCTGACCGGGCGCTTCTTCCTGGAGACACGCTGCGGCCCGCAGCTCTTCTGCGACTATTTCCTGGCCACCGACATGGAGATGACGCAGGTGCCCGGCTACCAGGCGGCGTCCTGGCAGAAGGGCTACGGCGACTTCGCGCTCGTGCCCGACATGGCGACGCTGCGGGCGCTGCCCTGGCTGCCCGGCACCGCGATCGTGCTGGCTGATGTGACGACGCGCGAGGGCCTGCCCCTCGTCCACTCACCACGCCAGATGCTGCGCCGGCAGCTCGCCCGGCTGGACGCCCTGGGCCTGGTGGCGGACATGGCCGCCGAGCTCGAGTTCTACCTGTTCAACGAGAGCTTCGAGGCGGCCCGCGCCAAGTCCTATCAGGGGCTGAAGGCCTCCAGCTGGTATCCCGAGGACGGCCACATCTTCCAGACCAGCAAGGACGAGCCCTATATCCGCGCCGTCCGCAACCTGATGGAGCGGGCGGACATTCCCGTCGAGGGCTCCAAGGCCGAATGGAGCGCCGGCCAGCAGGAGATCAACCTGCAGCACGCCGAGGCGCTGGAGACCTGCGACCGGCTCGTCCTCTACAAGAACGGCTGCAAGGAGATCGCCCACGGCATGGGCCGGGCGGTCAGCTTCATGGCCAAGCTCGACGAGTCGGCTGCCGGCAATTCCTGCCACATCCACCTGTCGCTGCGGGAGCGGGCATCGGATCGGCCCGTCTTCGCCGATGCCGGGGCCCCCGCCGGCATGTCGGAGACCTTCCGGCACTTCCTCGCCGGAGCCATCGCGCATGCGCCCGCCGCGACCTTTTTCTTCGCCCCGAACGTCAATTCCTACAAGCGTTTCAGCGCCGGGACGTTCGCCCCGACCCGCCTCGCCTGGTCGATCGACAATCGGACGACATCGTTCCGGGTGCTCGGCACGGGCAAGGGCCTGCGCTTCGAATGCCGGGTGCCGGGCGCGGACGCCAACCCGTATCTCGCCTTCGCCGCGCTGATCGCCGCCGGGCTGGCCGGCCTGGAGCAGCGGCTCGCCCTGCCGCCGGCCTACGAGGGCGATGCCTATCTCGCCGACGACATGCCCCGCATTCCCGGAACGCTCCATCAGGCGCTGGGGCATCTGGAGCGGTCGGCGGTGCTGCGCCAGGCCTTCGGCGACGAGGCCTTCGAGCACTACCTCCACTGCGGCCGCTGGGAGCTCGGCGCCTTCGAGCGCGCCGTGACGGACTGGGAAAGGCTGCGCCTGTTCGAACGGTGCTGACGCCGCACGGCCAGACCGAAGAGGGCCGAAGCCCCGCACGACGCCCCGCAAACCAGAGGTGACACGATGACGACCCCGCATGCCGAATCCCCAGCCGCGCCGGGCCTGCAGGCCGGCGCCATCCGGGTCTGGGAAAGCGTCCTGATCTCGATTGCGGCCTCGGCGCCCGGCCAGGCCACGGCGGTATCCCTGGGCCTCCTGATCCCGGCCACCGCCTATGCCGGCGGGCTATCCATCCTCGCCACCACGGCGGCGATGCTCGCCATCGCCTGGTCCTATCACCGGCTCAACATGTGGCACCAGAACGCCGGCGGAGCCTATGCCTGGGTCGGCCGGGCGGTCAGTCCCTATCTCGGCTATCTCGTCGGCTGCATCATGCTGGCCGGCTATGTGCTCGGCACGGTCAGCGACATCCTGCCGATCGGCCCCTCCGTCCTCACCCTGCTGGGCTTCGCCGACGTCTCCAACGCCTGGGGCGAGGCGCTGTCCGCCACCATCCTGGGCGGGATCACCATGGTCTATGCGGTGGTCGGCATCCACGTGACCGCCCGCTTCCAGACCGTGATCTCGCTGATCGAGCACGCCATCCTGATCAGCTTCTGCGTCGTCGGCGTCACTGTCGTCTTCGTCCTGAAGCGCGAGGGCACGGTGACGCCGAGCTGGGACTGGCTGATGCCCTCCGGGATCGCCGGCGGCGGCAGCATCGTCGCCGGCATGATCATCGCCGTCTATCTCTTCACCGGCTGGGACACCTCGATCTATCTCAACGAGGAGACCGAGCGGCCGGAGGTCAACCCGGGCAAGGCGGCGATCTGGTCGGTCGCCATCCTCGGCGTCTACTACGCCGTCCTCGTCGTCTCGCTGCAGGGCGCGGCCTCGCTGAAGGACATCGCCGCCCACCAGGACTCGGCGCTGATCTTCATCGCCCACCAGCTCGTCGGCTCGCCCTGGGACAAGGTCATGGCCTTCGCCATCGTGCTGTCGATCCTCGGCACGACGCAGGCCTTCCTGGTCGCCGCGGCCCGGATCTCCTTCGCCATGAGCCGCGACGGCCTGCTGCCGGCCTCCCTGGGCGAGATCAGCCGGACCTACCGGACCCCGGCCAAGGCGACGATCGTCTTCGGCGTGGTGATGATCGCCGCCACCTGGGTCTACGTCTTCGTCTCCTCGGTCAGCGGGGCCTTCGACGCAGTGGTGAGCTGCGTCGGCGTGATGTTCGCGCTGTTCTACGCGGTGACCGGCCTGACCACGAGCTGGGCGTTCCGCCGCATCGTCACGGCGAGCTTCGGCAACCTGGTCAGCCTCGGCCTCGTGCCGCTGCTCGGCGCGGCGACGCTGCTCTATGTCGCCGCGTGCTCGACCGTCGAGCTGGACCCGATGGCGCTGTGGTCGCTGATCGCCATCACGGCCGCGAGCGTCCTCGGCATGGTGGTCGCGCGGCTGAGGGCCGGGGCGGCGTTCTTCCGGCTCGGCCCGGACGCCGCGCTGGGCACCCAGGAAACCTGACGGGTCGGCGGACCGGCCGATCAATCCTCGTGCAGGCGCACCCGGCCGGTCCGGACCAGTTCCAGGTCGTCGCTCAGATGCAGGAAGGTTTCGCGTTCCGAGACCTGCAGATGGACGCGCATCAGGGCCGAGGCGAGCTGTCGGTCGCCCGTCAGCACCGCGGCGATGATGCCGCGATGCTCGACCATCGAGTGCCGGATCCGCTCGAGCCGGATGAAGCCGATATATTCGTTGACGCGGCGGATGTTGTTCTGCCGCTCGATCGCGTGGGTCAGGTACTGGCTGTTCGCTCCGCGCGCGACCAGGGCGTGAAACCGGGCGTCGAGGTCGAACAGCCGCCGCCGCGCCATCCCGTCGATCGCCTCGATGGCTTCGGCGTGCTCCCGGTCCAGCGCCTGCAACGCCCCGGCGTCGGGGGCATAGGCGTCGGACAGGATCGCCGCCGGCTCGACGATCTGGCGGAAGCGGTAGCTGTCGGCCAGCGCCGCCGGGCCGACATCCGCAAAGATCCAGCCGCGGCCGAAGGAGGGCTCGACGAGCTGGTCACGCATCAGCCGCCGCAGCGTCGAGACCAGCGTCCCGTGCGGCACGCCGTAACGCTGCATCAGCGCCCGCTCGCTGATCACGGCGTCGAGCGCGCCCAGCGCCATGTCGCGCATCACCCGGTCGTCGAGCGACCCGCCGTCCGCGGCTTCGAAGGCTTTCTTCTCCTGCGAAAAACGCAGCAGACGGAAGCCGCGGCGCGGCTGGTACTCGACCACGCCCTCGGCCGCGAGCTGCAGCAGCACCTCGCGCACCGGCGTCCGCGATACGCCCAGCTGGTCGGCGATCTCGGCCTCGTTGACCCGGTCGCCGGGCGTGAGCGCGCGGGAAAACTGGACGTCGAGGTGGTCCCGGATCCGGGCCTGGAGAGGGGTCAGCGCAATCACGAGGCCGGCATCCTTGCTTCGCCACAACGCCCGGACGCGGGTGCTGCATCCGGGCGCGATGCTTTTTACCACAAAAAAACGCTTCGCCTGAGGGCGTCTTGCATTGAGGCTGCCCGGGGGGTGCCCGAGCCTTGGGCCGTGCATGTCTGCGCGAGGCTCGAAAGATCGAACGCGGTCACCACCCCATGCTATGGTCAGGCGACGAGCGCCTGAGGAAACCGAACCGACAAGGAGCACAGCCGATGGCGATGACCCGGAAGGAGGAAGCGCGGGCCCTGAATGCGGACGAGCGTGAGCTGGTGGAAAAGTCCCATCATCCGGCGCTGCAGAGCCTGCCCGACGCGGAGTTGTCCCACCTGGTGAAGCTGGTGCGCGAGCGGCGCGAGAAGGCGAAGACGCAGGCCGACCGCCGCCGCCGGGAGATGCGTGGCAAGGCGGCGCCGAAGGGCGCCGCGCCGTCGAAGGAGGACGGAGGCTCCAAGCTGAAGCTGGCCGTCCTGGCGATGGCGGTGCGGCGGCTGAACGGCGAAGTCGAGCGCCGCAACCGGATGGCCGCCAGCGTTGCGCTGGTCGCCAGCGCGCAAAAGGCCCTGGCGATGAAGCAGGCTGCGGAGAAGACCAGCCCGGCCCTCAACAGCCGGCACGCCCATGAGGGTATGCGCGCGGTCGCGAGCCAACGCCGGCAGGACCTGATCCGCCCGATGGAGCTCGGCCGCCTGCGCAAGGCTGCGAGCGTCGCCCAGGCGAAGCGGGACGGACGTTAGGCGTTGTCCACAAATAAGTGCTTCAGATGATAAGGGCACGATCCCCTCTCCCGGCTGGGAGAGGGGCAGGGGTGAGGGTCTAAACGCGTCACCAGCAAAATGCAGGCTCAAGCAACGGCAGGTAAAACGCTCCTCTCTTTCCGGTAATGCTCAGTCCCTCACCCCTGCCCCTCTCCCGGCCGGGAGAGGGGTTCCCCGCGCTACTTCGATTCATTTATTCGCCAACGTTTCCTTAGGGCGAGGAGCCATCATCGGCGAGGCATCCGTCACTCCCAGGTCCTGAGATAGGCCATGGCTTCGCTCAGCACCTCGTGGGCAAGGCGCGCGAGGCCGCCGGGCGCAACGATCATCACGCGCTGCACCGTGTTGGCGTTGTAGAGGCTGACCATGAAGTCCTCGATCGAGAGGCGGCCATACGCCTCGATCGGGACCGCGACGGCACGCGTCTCGAGGCGGGGGCCATCGGGCGCCGCGGCGCAGAGATCGAAGATCAGGCCGAGCGCCGGCTCCTCGCTCCTCAGCCGCGCGCGGAAGGCGAGGACGTCTTCCGCATGGAACACCCGGGCCGGCGCCGCCCACCGCAGGGCTTCGAACGCGTGATCGCAGACATTGTCGACGAGCACCGCGACCAGCAGCGTCTTGCGCGAGGACAGCGGGTGCGCGCGGGCAGCGGCAAAGGCTTCCTCGATCTGCGCGAACGCACCGGCGAGCGCCTGCGACATCGGTGCCGCCCGGGCGAGGCCGCCGTTCAAGCCAGGTGCTGCGCGAAGAAGGCGAGCGTCCGGGCGTTGGCCTTCACGGCGCTGGCCTCGTCATAGACCTGCCGGTCGCTGTTGCAGAAGCCATGGCCGGCTGGATAGAGATAGATCGGCACGCCGGGGTAGCGCTTGCGCAGCGCCTCCACCTGGTCGAGCGGGATGCCGGTGTCGTTCTCGCCGAAATGGGCCTCCAGCGGAATCTTCGGCGCGAGCTCAATATAGTTCGGCACACCGCCGCCATAATAGGCCGACGCCGCGGAGAGGCCGAGACCGGCATGGGCCGCGCGCCAGGTCAGGGCGCCGCCGAAGCAATAGCCGGTGACGCCGACCTTGCCGGCGCTCGCGGCCTCGTGCACCGCGGCTTCGACGTCGATGAGGGCCTTGGTCGGGTCGAACGCCTTCATGAGCTGCCCGACCGTCGCGAAATGATCCGGGCCGTAGTTCTCGCTCTCGAAGCCGTAGTCCAGGCGGTCCATCGTCGCCGGCGCGACACAGAGATAACCCTCGCGCGCATAGCGCTCGACCTCGCTGCGGATCCAGCTGTTGAGGCCCCACACCTCCTGCAGCAGCACCACGCCGCCCTTTGGCTTGCCGCTCGGCGCCGCCCTGTAGGCGTTGAGCGAAAAGCCATCCACCGTCGTCAGTTTGATCCGTTCGCCCATGTCGCCTGCTCCGATCCAGATGGAACCGGCGATACCAGACGCAATGCGTTCGTCCTCTGCAAGCGCAGACGCTTCACAGTGGAGTGATCGCGCAAGGCGACCCCTGTGGGATCGTCAGAACATGACGCCGGGCAGGTCAGACGACCAGCTCGCGCGCCATGACCACCAGCGGCTCGAAGGCGGACGGCCGCGGGCTGATGCCGAGCCCGGGCTGGTCCGGGACGGTGACCGTGCCGTCCGGGTTGATCGGTGGGCGTCCGAGGGCATCGAAGAGCGGGTGCGGTCCCATGTCATATTCGAGGTAGGGCATCGGCGGCGACGCGCCGATGCGCATCTCGGGTTGCGCCGCCACGAAATGCAGCGCCGCGTAGAGATTGACCGAGCTGCCCCACACATGCGGCACCACCGGTCGATCATGGATCTCGGCCAATGCAGCGACCTGGGCGACGCCCGACAGGCCGCCGCAGAGCGCGATGTCCGGCTGCAGCACATCCATGCCGCCCGAGGCCAGAAAGGGCAGGAAGGTCCTCGCCTCGGTATAGGTCTCACCGCCCGCCAGCGCCGGCTGCAGCAGACCCGCCAGCATGCGATAGCCCTCGAGGTCCTGCGGCGTCGTCGGCTCCTCGACCCAGAGGAGGCGCGCCTCCGTCATGCGCGTGGCGGCATCGAGCGCCGCGCGCGGGCGGTAGGCCTGGTTGAAGTCGACCATCAGCGTCGCCTCCTCGCCGATCAGCCGGCGGATTCCGGCCACCACCGCCGCATCCTGCCGGGGATCGAAGCCGCTGCGCAGCTTGACCGCCTTGAAGCCCGCCTGGAGATAGAGGGCCACCTCGCGCTCGAAGTCGCGATAGGGGTTGCCGCCCGGCTTGAAGAAGGGGCCGCTGGCATAGGCGGGCACGCGATCGCGCATCGCGCCGCCGAGCATGGTCGACAGCGGAACGCCGCTCAGGCGCGCCGCGAGGTCGTGCAGCGCCATGTCCAGCGCGGCGACGGCCATGCGCGACACGCCTTCGGCGCCGGCGCGCGCGCCCATCCGGCGCCAGAGGCGGCCGACCTGCAGCGGATCCTCGCCGAGCACGGCCGCCGCGAGCCGCGTCTCGATGACGGCAGCCGCCGCTCGCGGCAGCGCCCAGGTCTCCCCCCATCCGGAGACGCCGGAGCGGTCGACGACCTCGACGAGCAGCGTCTCCCGCGACTGGAAGAAGACGAGCGCATTGCCGATCGCCTCCGGCAGCGGCGCGACGAGATGGTAGAGCCTGACGGTCTCGATGGTCATGGCGCCGCCTTGGCCGGGCGCGAGGCGGGGCCGATGAGATCGCGCATGCTGTGGCCGAGCACCAGGATCGCTCCGGCCGTCACGGCCATCGCGACCGCCAGGAAGACCAGGGCGCCGCCGAATCCGCCGGTGGCATCGCGCACCCAGCCGATGATCGAGGGTCCGAAGAAGCCGCCGATGCTGCCGATCGAGTTGATCATGGCGATGCCGGCGGCCGCGGCGGCCCCGGTAAGAAGCGTGGTCGGGAAGATCCAGATGTTCGGCGAGGCTCCGCCGATGCCGGCGGCGCCGATGGTCAGGCCGATGAGCCCGAGCACGGGCGAGGCGGTCAGCGCCGCCATGAGGAAGCCCGCCGCGCTCACCAGGAACGGCCCGGCGGCGTGCCAGACGCGCTCGCCCGTCCGGTCGGCATGACGCCCGACCACGACCATGGCGATGGCCATGAAGGCGGCCGGGATGGCCGTGACGAAGCCGGTCTGCAGGTTGCTCAGGCCGAAGGCCTTGACGAATTGCGGCATCCAGATCGCGATCCCCGTGGTTCCCATCACCAGGCCCACGGCGATGAAGCACATCAGCAGGACGCGCGGATCGGCGAGCGCCTTGCCGATGGAGAACCGGCCACGCGATTCCTGCGCGGCCCGCTCGGCCTCCAGCCGGCGCGACAGCCATTCGCGCTCGTCCGGCGTGAGGAAGGTCGCCGTGCGCGGCGTCTCGGGCAGGGCGAGGAGAACGACGAAGCCCATGACGACCGCGGGCGCGGCCTCGATGATGAACATCCATTGCCATCCGGCGAGGCCCCAGACGCCGGCCATGGTCTCGACGATCAGGCCGGAGACGGGCGCGCCGATGACGGACGACATCGGAACCGCGATGTTGAAGATCGCGAACATCCGCGCCCGATATTGGCGCGGAAACCACAGCGTCATGAAGAAGATGATGCCGGGGAAGAAGCCTGCCTCCGCCGCGCCCAGCAGCAGCCGCACGATGACGAAGCTCGGCAGGTTCCAGACCAGGGCCGTCAGGCCGGAGAGGATGCCCCAGGTGATCAGGATCCGGCCGATCCAGAGGCGGGCCCCGAAGCGGACGAGAGCGAGGTTGCTGGGCAATTCGCAGGCGATGTAGCCGAGGAAGAAGATGCCGGCGCCGACCCCGAACTCGGATGCGGACAACCCCAGGTCCTTGTTCATCGTCAGGGCGGCGAAGCCGATGTTCACGCGGTCCAGGAACGCCGCGAAATAGGCCACGATGATGATCGGCAGGATGCGCCATGCCGCCTTGGCGATGATGTCCGGTCGTTCTTCCATCGTCCCCCTCCCGTTCGCGGTCTCGGCCGCTCGAGCGGGAGGGTTATTGTTTGTTTGACTTTTCCAATCAAATGGGATGTTCAAAACTCAATACATTGGAAAAATCAATATGCGGCCGTCGCTCGCACAGCTCGAGGCGTTTTTCTGGACGGTCGAGCTCGGCTCGGCCCAGCGCGCGGCCCGCCATCTCAACATCGCGCAACCGACGATCTCGCTGCGGCTGAAGGAGCTCAGCGACTTCCTCGGCATCGCGCTGCTCGAACGGGCCGGCCGGGGGGTACGCGCCACGCCCGAGGGACGCGCCCTCCTGCCACGGATCGCGACCGTCATGGCGGAGCTGCGCGGCATCGTCGGCCATGATCCCATGAAGCAGATCGTCGGCCCGATCCGCGTCGGCCTGGCGGAGGGGTTTGCCGTCACCTGCCTGCCGCCGCTGCTGGCGGCCCTGCTGAACGACCATCCCGGCCTGCAGCCGGAATGGGCCGTATCGACGAGCACGACCCTCGAGGCGCAGCTGCTGCGCGACGCGCTCGACGTCGCGGTGCTGCTCAATCCCATCGGCGACGAGCGCCTGACCCTGGCGGCGCTCGGCGCCCAGCCCACGGCCTGGGCCGCTCCGAGCGCCTGGGGCCTCCGGGGGCCGCTCGCCCCTCAGGATCTCTGGTCGCTGCCGATCATCTCCAACCCGCCGCCCTCGGCCATGCACCGCCAGATCACCGGCTGGTTCGCCGCCGCCGGCCTCACCCCGTCACGGCTGAGCGTGTGCTCGAGCGTCGCCGTCATCGCCGAGCTGGTGGCCGAGGGCATCGGCATGAGCCTCCTGCCCGAGCGCATGGTGGCGCGGCAGATCGCCGACGGCTCGATCCAACTCGTCCCGACTGTCCCGCCGGTCGATGACGGCCGCCTGTTCGTCGCAGTGCGCAGCGGCAACGAGGACGTCAAGATTCAGGCGGTCACGGCCATCATCAGGAAGATCGTGCTGCAGATCGGATATCTCCGGGGCCGGTAGGCGGCGTCCGGCCGGCAGCAAGGAACATTTCTCCCCATCAGCCGTTGGACAGGCACTGCGGAGCATGCGCCCGCCGGCCCGTCGAAGGTCCGTGCGCATGGGACCTGCCAGGCGCCTGGCAGGGGTCCGCGCGAAGCCGCCCCGGTCGTCCACTGGGGCGGCTTTCGCATGGACGGCGAAGCCATGCCGCCGTCCCGTCACGACACGGCGGAAGCGACGGATGCCCCGGCGTGCTTGGCCTTGTATTCCGGCTCGACATGGATGTTGACGACCGCGCCTGCAACGGCCTTCTTCAGCGCCGCTTCCAAGCGGTCGCAAATGTCGTGCGCGGCCTCCACGGTCATCGAGCTCGGCACCACGAGATGGAACTCGATGAAGGTGACCTTGCCGGCGTGCCGAGTGCGCACATCATGCGCTTCGAGCGCCGCGCCGGTATTCTGCGCGATGACCGCCCGGATGGTCGCAAATTCATCAGCCGGGACCGCCTCGTCCATCAGGCTGCTGGCGCTGTCCCGGATCACCTCCCAGCCGCTCCACAGCACGTGCAGGGCAACGAGGGCGGCGATGGCGGCATCGAGGACATGGATCCCGGTCAGCACGACCAGCACGACGCCGACCACGACGCCGAGGGAGGTGACGACGTCGGCGAGGAGGTGCTTGCCGTCGGCGACCAGGGCAGCCGAGCGATGCTTGCGCCCCTGCCGGACGAGGACGGCGCTCCACGCGGCATTGAAGGCCGTCGCGATGCTGCTGACGGCGAGCCCGAGGAGCGGCGCGTCGAGCGCCTTCGGCGCGAGATAGGCGAGATAGGCTTCGTGCATGATCGCCAGCGCGGCAGCGACGATCATCGCGCCCACCACCACCGCGGAGAGGTATTCGGCCTTGTGATGGCCGTAGGGGTGCTCTTTATCGGGAGGGAGCGCGGCGATGCGGATCGCCACGATCGCAACGGCCGCAGTCACGACGTTGATGACGCTCTCCAGAGCATCCGAATAGAGCGCGACGCTGCCAGTCAACAGATAAGCAGCGTACTTTATCAAGAGTACGACGATGCTGACCGCAAAGCTGGCCGAGGCGATTTTCAGGGACAGGCTCATGCACCTCCCATAATCGCCGCGGCGGACCTCGTAAAGTCTCATTTTATACAGCAATTTGTTTGATTTATACCTCAGACTATACAATGTGGCCGGGGATAAGCGGCGACGCGAGCGAGGCCTGTGCGGGGGCGCAGGGGTCCGGGAGAGCCGATGGTGCCGAACACGGCGTCCCCGACCCACGGCACCCTGCAGGTCTGTGCGAAAACGCACTTTCCCGATACCGTTGCGCCGGCTGAGATGGAGCTCCGCATCGGGGGGTGCCGCCATGACCGAACCGCCTGCCTCCGCCTATGTCCATCTCCCCCGCGGCGACCCGGCTCCATGGTTCCATCAGCGGGCGACCGGCAATCCGAACTATGCCTTCGACACGACGGCCGGCCGGTACATCGTGCTCTGCTTCTTCGCCTCCTCCGGCGACGCCCGAGGCCGTGCCGCCCTGCAGGCGATGCAGGCCCATCGCAACCTGTTCGACGACGTCTTCGCATGCTTCTTCGGCGTGACGATCGATCCGCGTGACGAAAGCGAAGAGCGGGTGCGGCAGAGCCTGCCCGGCATCCGCCACCTCCACGACTTCGACATGAAGGTGAGCCGCCTCTACGGCTGCGTGCCGAAGGACGCAGAGCCCGGCACGGCCATTCGCGCCCGCCAGTTCTGGATCGTCCTCGACCCCACCTTGCGGGTGCTGGCGACGTTCGGACTGGATGAGGCCGGCAACCGTGACGTCTTCGCGTTCCTGAAGGGCCTGCCGCCGCCGGCACGATATGCCGGCTTCGAGGTCTTCGCGCCCGTGCTCGTTCTTCCGGATGTCTTCGAGCCTGAGTTCTGCGCCAGGCTGATCCGCCTCCACGAGAGCGAAGGCGGCCGCGAAACCGGGTTCATGCGCGAGGTCGACGGCAAGACCGTCCATATCCTGGATCCCGGACACAAGCGCCGCCGGGACTACACGATCGAGGACGCTGCGCTGATCAGGCAGACGCAGGAGCGGATCATCCGACGGGTGACCCCGGAGATCCTGAAGGTCCATTGCTTCAAGGTCACGCGCATG
Source organism: Labrys wisconsinensis (assembly GCF_030814995.1). GTDB lineage: Bacteria > Pseudomonadota > Alphaproteobacteria > Rhizobiales > Labraceae > Labrys > Labrys wisconsinensis. Next base: position 208,878 of record NZ_JAUSVX010000003.1, read on the forward strand.
GAGCGCTATATCGTGTCCTGCTATGCGGCGGAGGACGGCGGCCATTTCCGCGCGCATCGCGACAACACGACCAAGGGCACCGCCCACCGGCGCTATGCCGTCTCGATCAATCTCAATGGCGACTTCGACGGCGGCGAGCTCGGCTTCCCGGAATACGGGCCCCGCGGCTACAAGGCCCCGCCGGGCGGCGCCATCGTCTTCTCCGGCGCCTTGCTGCACGCGGTGTCGCCGGTGACGCGCGGGCGGCGCTATGCCTTCCTGCCGTTCCTCTACGACGAGGAGGCCGCGCGCATCCGCGAGGACAATGCGAAGTTCATCGAGGGCGAGGCGTCGCGGTACAAGGCCGGCCTCGTCGCGGAGCGGTGAAGGTTCGGATTTCAGATCCTGCTGGTGAGCCGGGAGGGAATCGAACCCTCGACCACATGATTAAAAGTCACGTGCTCTACCGCTGAGCTACCGGCCCGCACCAGGCTGAGGTCGGATCGTCGCCGCGAAGGCGCATCCCGACGTCGGCGGGCACTGCGCCCGCATGGCGCGTGTCTCTAAGCGCGGGAACGGGGCGGGTCAAGCCGCATCGGGGGCGCGAGCCCTCGGAGAGGGTCTCGGCCGTCCCGGTCACCGGTTCGTGACCCAGTCATGCCATGCTGCGCCCCCTGCCCCGCGCGCTTATCGGGGCAGCCGCATTGACGGCGCTGCCGGACGCGCTACACCTCCGGCGGTCGCCGCGCGAGGGGCTCGCGTCATCCAGAGCAGGAGATGAACATGCAACTGGGAATGATCGGACTCGGGCGGATGGGTGGCAACATCGTCCGCCGCCTGATGCAGCACGGCCATACCGGCGTGGTCTATGATCGCAACCCGCAGGCCGTGCAGGCGCTCGCCGCCGACGGCGCGGCGGGTGTCGACGGCCTCGCCGCCATGGTCGCCAAGCTCGACAAGCCGCGCGCCATCTGGGTGATGCTGCCGGCCGGCGCCATCACCGAAGGCACGATCCGCGCGCTCGCCGACCTCATGGACAAGGGCGACGTGATCATCGACGGCGGCAACACCTTCTGGAAGGACGACGTCCGCCGCTCCCGCGAGCTCGCCGCCAAGGGCATCGACTATGTCGATGTCGGCACCTCGGGCGGCGTCTGGGGCCTGGAACGCGGCTATTGCATGATGATCGGCGGCAAGAAGGAGACGGTCGACCGGCTCGACCCGATCTTCAAGGCGCTGGCGCCGGGCCTCGGCGACGTGCCGCGCACGCCCGGCCGCGAGGGCCGCGACCCGCGCGCCGAGGAGGGCTACATCCATGCCGGCCCGGTGGGCGCCGGGCACTTCGTCAAGATGGTCCACAACGGCATCGAATACGGCCTGATGCAGGCCTATGCCGAGGGCTTCGACATCCTCAAATCGGCCAATCTGGAGGAGCGCCCCGAGGACGAGCGCTTCACCTTCGACATGGCCGACATCTCCGAGGTCTGGCGGCGCGGCAGCGTCATCACCTCCTGGCTGCTCGACCTCACGGCCTCGGCCCTGGCCGAGGACGCGGGCCTCGAGGACTATTCCGGCTATGTGGAGGATTCCGGCGAGGGCCGCTGGACCATTCAGGCGGCGATCGAGCAGGCGGTGCCGGCCGAAGTGCTGTCGGCAGCGCTCTACACGCGCTTCCGCTCGCGCCACGAGCACACCTATGCCGAGAAGATCCTCTCAGCGATGCGCAAGGGCTTCGGCGGCCATGTCGAGCCCAAGAAGGCGGAGCAGTGATGGCTGGCCTGAAGAACGGCAGGGCTCGCCGGCCCGATCCCTGCAGTTTCGTGATCTTCGGCGCCAACGGCGATCTCACCAAGCGCCTGTTGGTGCCGGCGCTCTACAATCTGGCGGAGTCCAACCTGCTGCCGGAGCCTTTCGCGATCGTCGGCGTGATGCGCTCGGCCATCTCGGACGAGGCCTTCCGGCAGGCGCTGTGGGACGGGCTCAAGCAATTCGCCACCCGGCCGGTCGACCCGGCGATCGCCGAAAAGCTGTTCGCGAGCGTGAGCTGCGTCGAAGGCCAGACCGACGATCCCGACAGCTACCGGCGCCTCGGCAGCCATCTCAAGCAGGTCGAGGTGGCCCACCGCATCCCCGGCAACCGGCTGTTCTATCTCGCCACGCCGCCCACGGCCTTCGCCCCGATCACCCGCCAGCTGGCCCAGGCCGGCCTGACGCAGGAGGGCGAGGGCTCGGGCTGGCGCCGCGTCATCGTCGAGAAGCCGTTCGGCAGCGATCTCGACTCCGCCAAGGCGCTGAACCGCGAGCTGCTCAGCGTCCTCTCCGAGGATCAGATCTTCCGCATGGATCATTATCTGGGCAAGGAGACCGTCCAGAACATCATGATCATGCGGTTCGCCAACGGCCTGTTCGAGCCGATCTGGAACCGCAACTTCATCGACCACGTGCAGATCACCGTGGCCGAGACGGTCAATGTCGAGCGGCGCGGCAAGTTCTACGACACGACCGGCGCGATGCGCGACATGGTGCCGAACCATCTCAGCCAGCTCCTGTCGCTGATCGCCATGGAGCCGCCGGCCCATTACGACGCCCACGCCGTGCGCTCTGAGAAAGCCGAAGCGCTGGCGGCCATCGACGTCTATGACGAGCAGGCGGCGATCGCCAATTCGGTGCGGGCGCAATATGGCGCCGGCCGGGTCAGGGATGCCGAGGTCATCGCCTATCGCCAGGCCCAGGACGTCAATCCGGAGAGCACCACCGAGACCTACGCCGCGATCAAGCTCGCGATCGACAACTGGCGCTGGGCCGGCGTGCCGTTCTACCTGCGCACCGGCAAGGCCCTGGCCCGGCGCAAGACCGAGGTGGCGATCAAGTTCAAGGAGGCGCCGATCTCGATGTTCCGGGACACGCGCCTCGGCGACGCGCCGCTGGGGCTGAGCCAGAACTATCTCGTGCTCAACATCCAGCCGGAAGAGGGCATCACCCTGCACTTCAACGCCAAGGTGCCGGGCCCAACCGTCGCGCTGGCGCCAGTCGGCATGACCTTCAACTACAAGGACTATTTCGAGAGCGCGCCGAGCACCGGCTACGAGACGCTGATCTATGACTGCATGATCGGCGACGCCATGCTGTTCCAGCGCGCCGACGGCGTCGAAGCCGGCTGGCGGGCCGTGCAGCCCTTCCTCGACGCCTGGCGGGCCGCCGGGCATGCGGGCGTGGCGACCTATGCGGCGGGCTCCGAAGGCCCGGAGGAAGCAGACGCCCTGCTGGCCCGCGACGGGCGTGGCTGGCGCAAGCTGGGGTAAGGACCATGGCCGACATCACCACCTGCACCGACGCCGACGACCTCGCCGACCGCGCGGCCGACTGGCTGGTCGATGCGATCGCCGCGACGCCGGGCCGGGCGGCGATCTGCCTTTCCGGCGGCTCGACGCCGAAGCGGCTCTACCAGCGCCTCGCCCGCGATCCCTGGCGTGCCAGGCTGCCCTGGCCGCGCCTGCACTGGTTCTTCGGCGACGAGCGCGTGGTGCCGGCGGACGATCCGCGCAGCAACCAGCACATGGCGCGCGAGGCGCTGCTCGACCAGGCCCCGGTGCCGCCCGACCAGGTGCACGCCGTGCCGGTGGCCGGCCTCGATCCCGAGGCCGCCGCTGCCGCCTACCAGGCGGCGCTGGAGCACTATTACGGCGGCCCCGCGCTCGATCCGCAGCGGCCGCTGTTCGACGTCATGCTGCTCGGCATCGGTCCGGACGGCCATACCGCCTCCCTGTTCCCCGGCTCGCCGGCGCTGCGGGAGACGCGGCGCTGGGCCGTGGCCGGACCGCCCGGGCTCGAGCCCTTCGTGCCGCGCGTCACCCTCACCTTCCCCGCCCTCGCCGCCAGCCGGGCCACCGCCTTCCTGGTCAGCGGCGCCGACAAGCGGGCCATCCTGCCGCGCGTTCTCGCCGGCGAGGACCTGCCGGCGGCCCGCGCCGCCACGGTGCCCGGCGTGCGCTGGTTCGCGGACAAGGCGGCGCTCGGCGAGGCCTGAGCGCCGCGGCGCGGCTTGTGCAATGCGTCTGCAACCGGCGAGGCCCCTCGCGCGTAACAGCGATGGCCGTGGAGGGCCTCGCCATGCGCATCGTCGCCGCCGTGCTGATCGCCACCCTCGCCTGGGCCCTGCCCCTGCCCGGCCGGGCGCAGACCGAGGCGGACACCGCCGCGGTCCAGGGCGTCATCCGCAACCAGCTCGAAGCCTTCAAGCGGGACGACGGCGCGGCCGCCTATGCCTATGCCGCCCCGAACATCCAGCGGATCTTTCCCACCGCCGAGGCTTTCATGGCCATGGTTCGCGGCGTCTATCAGCCGGTCTACCGGCCGCGGCAATACAGCTTCGGCGCCCTGGAGTCGCGGGATGGGGTCCTCGTCCAGGCCGTCGAGATCGTCGACGCGGACGGACAGATCTGGACGGCGGTCTACACCCTGGAGCACGAGCCGGACGGCAGCTGGAAGATCACCGCGTGCCATCTCGTCCGCAGCGAGGGCACGACGGCCTGAACGGGGGATTGTCGCAGGCCGCCGCTGGGTTCCCGCGCGAAATTCGCCGACAGCGTTTTTGCGATTTGGCGGCAACGCCAAGCATCGCAAAGACGCGTCGAAACAAGGAGCCGGAGCAAAGCGGCGTTTCCGTCCAAACGCGCTTTGTTCTAGACAGGGGACGCACAGGATCCCTGCCCATGCCCTCCCATCTCGTCTCCACCGACTGGCTCGCCGCGCGGCTCGGCGATCCCGGCCTCGCCGTCGTCGACGCCTCCTGGTACCTGCCGGCCCAGAACCGCAGCGGCGCCGAAGAATTCCTCGCAGCGCATATCCCGGGCGCCGCGTTCTTCGATATCGACGCGATCGCCGACCATGCCTCGGGCCTGCCGCACATGCTGCCCTCCGAGGCGGCCTTCGCCGCGGCTGCCGGGGCGCTCGGCATCGCCGAGACCATGGACATCGTCGTCTATGACGGCGCCGGCCTGTTCTCGGCGCCGCGGGTGTGGTGGACGTTCCGCGTCTTCGGCGCCCCGCGGGTCTTCGTGCTCGACGGCGGCTTTCCCGCCTGGACCGCCGAGGGACGGCCGGTCGAGTCGGGACCGGCGCGCCGGAGCCCAGCCCCCTTCACCGCCCGGCTCGACCGCGACGCCGTGGCCGGCGCCGAGGCGGTGGCGGCGGCCTTGCGGACGGGCGGCGCCACGGTGGTCGACGCCCGGCCGGCGGACCGCTTCGCCGGCGAAGCCCCGGAGCCCCGCCCCGGCGTGCGCGGCGGCCACATGCCGGGCGCGCGCAACCTGCCCGCCTCGGCGGTGATCGACCGGGGCCGCCTCGCCGCGCCGGACGCGGTGGCGAGCGCTTTCGCTGCGGCGGGCGTCGACGTCGATCAGCCGGTCATCACCAGCTGCGGCTCGGGCGTCACGGCCGCCATCCTGACCCTGGCGCTCGCCTCGATCGGCAAGCCGGCGGCAGCGCTCTACGACGGGTCCTGGACCGAATGGGGCTCGCGGGCCGACCTGCCCGTCGCCACAGGCAAGGACTGAGGTCGCCCTCCCGGCGGCGGGCCGCCGGGATCGGCAACGAGGCGTCCCGGCTCACTCCGCCAGGGCGGCGCCGTCCGCGCCGGCGCTGCGCGCCATGCCGACCACCGCGGCTGCCTCGGTGCGGTCGGCGAAGGGGCCGGCCTGCACCTGCCAGACCGTGTGGCCGCCGCGCTCATAGGAGAGCACCTGGACCTCGCCGGCCTGTGACAGCACCCAGCGCATGCGCTCGGCCCCGGCCTGGTCGGCATAGAGGCCGGCATTGACATAGATGTCCGGGCTCGGCTGGGGCGCAGCGGCGGCATAGGCCAGAACCGGCAGCACCATCGGCGTGTCGCCGAGGGTGGCGGCGGTGCCGACGATGTCGGCGACGCGCAGCTTCATCGGCACCGTCCTGATCAGGCGGGCACCGGCATCGGCGGTGTGCTGCGGCAGCTTGTGCAGGATCTGGGTCGGCTTGGCCTTGGCGGGGATCGGCGTCGCCGCGCCCGGAATGGTCAGGAGGTCGATCGAGCCGGCATCGGCGTTGACGGGCGCACCGATGGTGACGGCCGCCGGCGCGGCAACGCCAGGGGTCGCCGGTGCGGCGGCGGCGTTCTCCGGGGTCACGGTCGCGTTCGCCGGCACGACGACCGAAGCGACGCTGATCTCCGCCGGGCGCTCGGGCGGCAGCGGCAGCACGCCGGACTGATAGGCCATGGTCTCCGCAGCCAGCCGCTCGGGCTCGGCGATCGCCGGCGGCAACGCCTCGGCCGAGGCGACGGCCGGCTGCGCCGCGGGCTGCGCCGGCGCCTGGTAGGCGGCGAGCAGCACGGGGGCCGGCGCCGGAGCCGGCGCCGCCGGGACGGGCGCGACGGCAGGTGCCTGCGCCACCATGGTGTCGGGCACGCCGCCCAGGTTCAGCTGCGCCGGCGAGCCGTCGGTGCGCAGCGAGGCCACCAGCATCGCCGTGTCCGACCCCGTCGGCTTGGCACGCCCGACATATTCGACCTTCACCCGGCCGGTGCCCTGCTGCTTGAACTCCAGGAGCTCGGCGGCGCGCCGCGACACGTCGATCACCCGCCCGCCGTGATAGGGGCCGCGATCGTTGACGCGCACGATGATGGAATCGCCGTTCTCGAGATTGGTGACGCGGGCATAGCTCGGCAGCGGCATGGTCTTGTGAGCCGCCGTGACGTCATGCATGTCGAAGACTTCGCCATTGGCCGTCAGGCGGCCATGGAAGTCGTTGCCGTACCAGGACGCGGTGCCGACGGCGCTGTAATTGGTGTCCTCGTGCGGGACGTAGCGCTTGCCCGCCACCACATAGGGCCTGCCCACGAGATAGACGCCGCGACGGGAGACGCCGGGGTCGATGGGATCGGCGCCCGCGACCAGCCGCGGGCTGGCGTAGACGCCGTATTTCGGATCCTTGGTGCGCTCGCCTGCGGTAAACGAGCTCGACGAGCAGTTGGCGAGCGCCAGGCACCCGACGGCCGTCATCGTCACTTTCAACAGCGGCACCGGAAAGCCCGGCACCGGTGACGCAAACGCCCCCCCCTTGGCCCATCGGGCCCGGACGCTATTTGTCATCACTCAATCCCTTCCCCACGTTCGAAAGGTTGGCATGGGCGGCCCGGAAGCGCGCATGCCCCTTGCCTTTCGACGCGACCCGTTTCAATTGCCGCCGCGGGTTGACCCCGCGTGCGCAACGCACTGTCTAACGCCACTCGTTGGACAAAGTCGCTCAAATGCGACGAAATTGCGGCACCGAGTCAAGATCGGTAAAGAGATTGTAGTCGAAACCGAGCAGACGGGAAGCGAAAATTTGGCCGGCAACGGGATCGGCGACACTTGGCAAGGCTTGCTCGCATGCCCTTGATATCGGGAAATATTCCGAAATCTTCTCCCGGCCTGCACCGCTTCACCGCCACAATCCGCACGCCGATCACGCCTCATGCCGTGGCGGATCGGCGGCGAATCCGCGGCCGGCCGCGAGGGCGGAGAACCCGCGAGCGGCCCGCGGCCGCAGCCGCGCAGGCCGCTCTTGCAAAGCGCCACCGCTTCCCGCAAATGACGGGCACGGAGAGGTGGCCGAGTGGTTTAAGGCAGCGGTCTTGAAAACCGCCGTGGGGGCAACTCCACCGTGAGTTCGAATCTCACCCTCTCCGCGGCCATCCCATGGGCGAGACCACAGCTGGCGCCCCTTTGCTCTAGAGGTCCACGACCAGCTCGACCCGGCTGCTTGCATAGGCCGTGTTGGCGTAGTTGAGCGGCGTGTCGGAGGAGTCGACGAGCGTCACGTCGGTTTCCAGGACGTGATCGACCGGCGCGATCTCCAGCTGGCGGGCCTCCTCGGGCCGCGGCGGGCGCGAACGGATGCGCAGGGCCTTGCGCCGGAAGTCCGCCACGCCATAGTCCCTGAATATCTTGCCGAAGGACAGCTGGCTCGTCGGCTCGGGACCGAAAGCCCTGAACACGTCGTCGATGTTCGGAAATCGCTCGAGCGGAAAATAATTGCTGACGATGTTGATGGGCACGCCATCCGCCTCGCCGCGGAGGACCACGAAGGCCGTTTCGGAGCCGGGCGCGATGTCGAGGGCCTCGGCCGCGGCCTCCGGTGCCGGCAGGCGCGCGACCGACAGGACCTTTCGTGTCGGCACGCGGTTCGAATGGATCAGGTTCTGCTCGAACCAGCGCCGCGGCCCGAGCCGCATCTGCAGCGGATTGACCACGGCGTAGGTGCCGCGGCCCCGCTCCATCCGGACGATGCCTTCCGTCTGCAGCTGCGCCAGCGCGCGAAGCACGGTGTGGCGGTTGACGCCGAAGCGCGCCGCGAGGTCGTTGCTGTTCGGCAGGCGCCGATCCGCTTCGAACACGCCGCGCTCGATCTCCTTGATGAGAGTCTCGGAAATCTGACGCCACCGGCTGACCCCGCTTTCCATCCGCACCGTCTCCGTCGGCCATGGTCGTCACAAAAGTTTTGCGTGACGATTCATACTATAAGTCTAGAATGAAAAAGCGAGTCCGGCAATGGGAAGCGGTGTCGCGCAATCGGGTGAGCCCTCCTGGCGAAAGCGCCGGCGGCGACACCGTCCTCGACGCAGCCACGGATCGACCGACCGCATCGATCCCGTGGCGCCGGCTTGTTCATCGCCAACCTCACATCGAGACAGCCTCGAGGAGTCGACCGTGAAACGATCCGCCTCCCGGAGCCGCGCCCTGCTCGGCCGCAGATGGCGCAGCGCCATCATCGCCACCGCCACGCTCTGCTTCTCCTGGCTCAGCGTCCCACCGGCCAATGCCGAGACAATCTTGTCGGTTCTCTATGCGGTTCCAAGCAATTTCTCGAAACTGCATGATGAGCTGTCGCAGAAATTCACGCAGAAAAACCCGGACATCAAGATCGTCTTTCGCAGTCCGGCCAAGGACTACGAGGACGGCATTCAGCAGATCCTGCGCTCGGCCGTGGTCGGCGACACGCCGGATGTCGCGTTCATCGGCCTCAACCAGCTCCGGGTCCTGGTCGACCGGGGGCTCGCTGCGCCGCTCGACGAGCGCGCCGCGTCGGAGGGAGGCTTCGAGACGCTGGGCTCGATGAGATCCATCGTTTCGCTCGGCCGGGTGCAGGGCAGGACCTATGCGATGCCATTCGCGGTCTCGACGCCGATCCTTTACGTCAACGAGGACCTGGTCCGGGCGGCCGGCGGTGCCATGGACGCGTTCCCGACGACCTGGGACGGGGTCCTGGCGCTTTCCAGGAAGATCCACGCGCTGCCCAAGGCGCCTGTGGGCTTCTCGTTCCAGTGGGATACTTCCGGCAACTGGCTCGTTCAAGCCCTGGTCAACAGCCATGGCGGCAACCTGGCGAAGGACGGCGGATGCCGGGTCGGGTTCGACGGTGCCGCCGGAGCGTGGACGTTCGACACTCTCCAGAAATTCCACGACCAGGGCATGCCGGACCTCACCTGGAGCCAGGGCCGGCAGGCCTTCGACGCAGGCACCGTCGGGATCCTCGCCGGCTCCACATCCTATGTCGCCCAGGCGACCCGGGTCGCTGCCGGCAAGTTCGCCTTCCGAACGATGCCCTTCCCCGACATGGTGCCGGGCGGCACGCTGCCGGCGGGTGGTACCAGCGCCGTCATCCTCACCAAGGACCCGGAGAAGCAACACGCTGCCTGGGCCTATCTGAAGTTCGCGACCGGACCCGTCGGCCAGACGCTCATGGCAACCGACACCGGATACATGCCGGTGAACCGGATTGCCGTCGATGATCCGGCCCTTCTCGGCAACTATCTGAAGCAGAACCCCAACCAGCTGACGGCGATCGCGCAGATGCCGCTGATGGCGCCGTGGGAGTCCTGGGCCGGACCGAACGGCATCAAGATCATCGACATGATCTCCAGCAAGGCAGAGGCGATCATTGCCGGCAAACTGCTTGCGCAGGACGGCCTGCGGCAACTGGTCGAGGAGGTGCCGCCGCTCCTGCCGGCGGACTGTGCCGTTCCGACGCCGCTCCAATGACGGAGGATCCGGCACCACCCGGCCGCTCCCCCTGCCCGGACGACCTGGCCGGGCTGAGCGGCCGGGTCGAAGGCTTCGAGATCTTCGACACCCACGTTCATTTCTGCGCGCCGGAGCGCTTCGACTATGCCTGGGGCGCGCGCGAGCCCGAGAGCCTGCGGCTCGCGGATGCGACCGACTATCGCCGAGCCACGTTCGGCCTCCCCGTCGGGACGATCGTGGCGATGGAGGCCGTGGTCCGGGCCGATCAGATCGAAGCAGAAGCAGCCTTCTTCGAGGAACAGAGCCGCATTGACGATAGGGTCCGGTGCATGATCCTGGGAACGGCGTTCGAGACCCGGGCGGACATGCGCGAACTGGTCGAGCGGGTGTCACGCTCTGCCCGTGTCCGTGGGCTGCGCCTCCTCAGCCGCTATGCGCGCAACCCGCGATTCTTCCTCGAGACGGGCGTCGCCGGGCTCATCGGCCGCTTCGCCGATCTCGGCCTCATCTGCGAAATCGGCGTCTGGCCCGATGAACTGCCCAACGTCGCTGATTTGGCCAGGCGATGCCCGGCGACGACGTTCGTGCTCAACCATGCGGGCAAGCCGGATATTGCCGGCGGACGCTACGCGCCCTGGGCGGCCGATCTCGCCGAGTTCGCCGACCTGGACAACGTGGTTTGCAAGATGTCGGGCCTGGTCACATTGGCCGGAGCACATGCAGGCGCATGCGGCACGTTCGATCCCTACATCCGGCACGTGGTGCGGGTGTTCGGCGCAGACAGGGTCGTCTTCGGCAGCGACTGGCCCATGGTCGAGGCGAAGACCAGCTGCGCCGGCTGGGCAGCCATCGTTCTCTCGGCGCTCGCAGACCGCCCTCCCTCCGAGATCCGATCGATCATGCATGACAACGCGGCACGGATCTACGCCGGCGCACCGCGATGACCGCCCTGCCGGGCCTGCCGTGCGAGGCGGCGATGCCGGGCGTCGCCCTCCGTTCCCGCTCAGGCAGGCGATGCGAGCAGGGCGGCGACCCGCTCCAGGCCGAGCTCGACGGCCTGCCGATCCGGCGGCGCGCTCAGCGACAGCCGGACGGCCTGGGGCGCCTGCCCCTCGCCGACGGCGAACAGCCCGGCCGGACGCACCAGGACGCCGCGCTCGGCAAGGCGCGCGGCAAAGGCGTCGGCCCGGATGTCCTCGGGCAGGCGCAGCCAACCATGCATGCCGCTCGGTCCGCAGCGCAGATCGGCCTTCTCCAGGATCCCGAGCGCGATCCGGCGGCGCGCTCCGGTTTCCTCGCGGATCGCGGCGCAGATCGCCTCGGCCGCGCCGGACATGATCCAATCGGCGACGAGCGCGGTCATGAGCGGCGCGGCAAACCAATGAGAGAGCCGGCGCGCCGGGCCGACGACGCGGTCGAGATCCGCGGCCGAGGGCGCCACGAGATAGGCGACGCGCAGGCCATGGGCGAGGCATTTGGTCAGCCCGCCGACATGCCAGGCGATATCGGGCGCCAGCGCGGCAATCGCCGGCGGCGCATCGCGGTCGAGCCGGCCGAGCGGGTCGTCTTCGATGATCGGCACGCCATGGCGACGGGCGATGGCGGCAAGCGCCAGGCGCCGGCCTTCCGAGGCGACGGACGTGGTCGGATTGTGGTCTGTCGGATTGCAGTAGAGCGCCTTCGGCCCGTCCCGCCGGCACGCGTCCTCGAAGGCTTCGGGCACGATGCCTTCGTCGTCGATGGCAAGGCCGGCAATCCGGACATGAGCCCGGCGCGCGAGATCGGCGATGACGCCGTAGGAGAGGCGCTCGGCCAGAAGCAGGCCGTTCTGGCCCACGAGCCCTTCCAGAAGGAGGAGAATGGCGCTCTGAGTGCCGTTGGTCACGATGATCCGCTCGGGCGGGATGTCGCTCCTGAAGCGCGGGCGCAGCCAGAGCGCCCCAACCCGGCGGTCCTCGGCCGATCCGCCAGGCACGGCATCGCGCAGAAGCAGGCCGGACTGCGGCTTCCCACCGACCCGTGGGAGCGCTTCGGCGAGATGATGGGAGAGGATCGGCGGCACCGGCGGGATCGAGCGCATGAAATCGATGATGTCGGCGGGCTCTTGCCGACCGGCCGGCGAGGCGATGGTGCTCTGCGTCATCTGGAAGCCTGAGCGGTGTGGGAGAGCAGGTGGCGGACGGCGCGGTCGAGGCGGGTTCCCGTGTCGTGCCAGGCGAGCCTTTCCCCGGCCTGGCACTCGATGACTGCGGCTGCCGCGCCCGCGGTGGTGGCGATCGTCACCCTGCCGGACGAAGGAACCGTGCCGTCGCGACGCCAGGCGGTCGAGCGCTTTTGCGGCAGCGGCTCGCGCAGAAGCGGCATCCGGGATGCCGTCTCGGCGGCGATCTCGGCCGCGACGATGCGATGGTCGCTGTAGGGCACGATCTCGAGGAGCTGCAAGCGCGTGACCGCGCCTTCGGGAAGCGCGGCGAAGACACCGTCGACGGGCGGCTGCGCATAGGTGACATAGGCGATTGCGACCTCTGCCCCCGCCAAGCGGCGGATCGCCGAGGCGATGAAGCATGCGAGCGGCGCCGGCCCTCCGGACAGGGCGACCAGCGGCGCGGCAAGCCGGCCCAGGACGTCGTCGGCCGCCGCGTCGATCCGTTCGGCGCCATGGCCTGTCCAGGGGCCGGCCGGCTCGATGCCGATGCCGTGCGGCGCCCCGAACGCAGGCTGCGACCCGCCGAAGGTGAGGTCGATGCAGCCGAACTCGGCGCCGAGCGGCCAGGGCTGAAGAACCGGGGTGCCCTCGATCGCCCCGAAGAATCGGCCGAGCGTATGTCCTGCGGCGATGACATCGACGGACCGCGCCCACGCTCGGAGCTTGTCGAAAAGGCGCGCGGGCTCGGGCCGATAGCCGCGTCCAGGGGCGATCTGCCAATCGACGCCGTCGTGGAGGGCGAGAACGACCGCGCGCGCACCGTCGCGGCGCAGGTCCGCAGCGAGGGCGGCGACATCGACCGCCGGGTCCGGTCGGATCGGCATGACGCGATCGGGCGTCAGGCTCCAGGCGCTCATCGAGGCAAGAGCATCGTGCGTGAGGCCGATGACACCGATCGGGCCGATCGCGGTCGAGAGAAGCGCGGTGGCGGGAAGGTCGATGCCGGCATTGCCGCCGAGCAGCGGACATTTCAAGGCAGGCGCGTTGCGAAGCAGGAAATCGGTGCCGAAATCGAGCTCGTGATTGCCGACGACGGTGACATCCATGCCGAGCTCGGCCGCGGCGGCAAAACCGCCCTCGCCACTGGTGAGCGGCGTCAGCGGACCGCCCTGGGTCAGATCGCCGGTGTCGATCCAGAGGGTCGGACCGCCCTTGCGCAGCGCGCGGGCGCGGGAGCGCAGCCCCTCGCCGCCGGGCAGCGTCCCGAACGAGGTCGGCACCGGCGCGAAGGATCCGAAGAAGTCGTGGGTCGTCAGCAGACGAAGCCGATCAGCCATCGCCTCGTCCGCCGGCGAAGGTCGCGGCGAGCGCCGGATCGTTCAGGATCAGCGCATCGGGCGCGAGCGCGACGAGGCGGCGGAGATCGGCCGCATCGGTGTCGCCGACCGGGCCGTCCGCTCTGCCGCAGGTGATCATGACGCCCAGGCCGAGCGCCCTGAGGCGCGCGACCTGGCGCTCAGTGGCGCGGTGGGCATGAATCCGCCCCCAGAATGCAGGCGAGAGTCGCGCAAAATCGGAGAAATCGTCGATCTCCCGCATCAATCCGACCTGAGCCAGGGCGGGACAGGCCCTCTGCACGGCGCAGGCGATCTCGCATGTGCCGACGCCGACGATGAACCGATGGGGTTCGGCTGCAATCTCCGGGGCCTTCAGCACGCGGAGGAACCGGGAGAGGTCGCTCTCCTTCACGTCGAGGAGGATCGGCAGCCCGACCGAGCCGGCCTCCACGAGATCGGGGATGTCGGGCCGGACCGCCCGCAGGGCCGCGCGAGTCAAGGCGCCGACCGCGACAGCCCGGCCGGCGGCATCGCGGATGTCCGCGTCGTGGGTGCACACGGCGCGGCCGTCGCCGGTCAGCCACAGGTCGGTCTCGATGGCGTCGGCGGCTCCCGCCTGCGCTGCCCGGAAAGCCCGCAGCGTGTTCTCGGGCGCCGAGGCGCTGGCGCCGCGATGGGCGATGATCAGCGGGCGACCGGCGGTCAGGCTTTCGCGGATCCAGACGGGCCGGGGCAGGATGTCTGCCCGGCCGTCGCCGGCGACGACGTCTCCTGGTACTGTGGTCATTTGGGCAACAGCGCCTCGACGTCCCGCTTCATGGCGGCGAGCGCCTCCTCGGGTGGCCGCTTCAGGGTCAGCACCTGCTGCAGATAATCCCTGATGACCTGCGTGATCCTGATCGTGTTCTCGCCGGGGAAGGCATACCAGTCGGTCAGCCGCGAGAGCTGGTCGATCGCGGCCTTCTGGTTGGGGCGGGCCTCCAGCTGCTGGCCGAGACGGGCCGGATCGGCGAGCGCCTCGCGGTTGACCGAGACGAGGCCGGTCTTCTGGCCGATCAGGGTCTGAGCCTCGACGCCGACGACGAACTGGGCGAATTGCCAGGCGGCCGCGCGCTTGGCCGGGTCCTTGGCGAGCACCACCACCACTTCTCCGGCGGCGGGAACCTTTCCGACCGTCCCGGCCGTGGGAAGGGGGGCCGCCTTCAGCGGAAACTTGCCGGCGACCTGTCTTTCGAGGCCGGCAAGCGCGCCGCTCGAGGTGATCAGCACACCGATCGTTCCGGCGACGAAGGCTTGGCGCGCCTGGTCGCGGGTCATGTCCGCGCGCCCCTGGCCCGCCTCGCCGAAAGCTCTGAGAACGGCGAAGGCCTCGCGGCCTTCCGGCCCGTCGAAGGCGACCGTCCTTTCGCTGGCGTCCATCATGCGGCCGCCGAGGGTGGCGACCAGCGCCTTGTAGGTCCAGTTGCTGGTGTTGTCGTATTCGAAGAATCCGCCGAGCACGCCGCGGCCGAGGGCGCCGATACGGCCGACCAGGGCCGTCGTCTCCGGCCAGGTCGCTGGGAAATGATCCGGGTCGCCGCCCGCGCGTCGCACGAGATCGGCATTGTAGACGACGACGGGCGTGGAAACGCCGAGCGGCAGCCCGTAGAGCGTGCCGCTCACTTCGCCGACCCCGGTCACGCCCTCGACGAGGCCCAGCGACGAAAGCGCTGCCGGCGTCGCCCCGAGCTCGGCGAGCGGGACAGCGAGGCGGCGATCGACCAGCGGCCGCATCAGGACGGGACTGACGAAGAGGACGTCCGGCGTCTTGCCGACGATAGCCTCGCGCAGGGTGCGCTGGACCAGCTCCTCGTCCTCGCGGACGGCCGGCGCAAGATCGATCCTGATCTGTGGATGCGTGCGTTCGAAAGCGGCCGCAACGGCCTCGTAGGCGGCCTGGTAGATGGAGGGTGCTGGCGCGACGTCGATCCTGACGGTCTCGGCAAGGGCCGGACCGGTCAGGCCTGTCAGGGTTGCCAGCACGAATGTCAGTCCTTGCCGCTTCATCGGAAGCTCCGGTGGTCGAGGGGCACGGCCGCCTTCGCGGGGCGGCGATTTCGATCGTCATTGGTTCTAGACTAATAGAATGAATAATCAAGGGCACCCGCCATGACATATGCGCGACAGGGCAGGCGACGCACGGGACGGCCCCCGGAATGCGCCCCCTTGAATGCCGGTGGCCATTTCCCGATTCCCCTGTGAATCACCGCGGCCGAGCCCTAGAATCCGAGGAGCACCGTTCGCCGAACAGCGTTCGCCGGCGAGCAGTGGCAATGGAGAGGTCGATGCGTGTTGTTCTGGCAGCCCTGGTCGCGGCTGCCGTGTTGTCGTCGGGCGCCTTGGCGCGCGAGAAGCAGGCCGCTCAGTCGGTGCGCAAGCAGAACGAGATCGTGGCGGATTGGAACCGCTGCGTCCTGGCTCAGACCGACCGCGGCGCCCTCGCCGGCAGCGACGCGGCCGATGCGATCGTGGCCGCGGCTCTCTCGGCCTGCGCCGACAAGGAGGCCGCCCTGCAGGCGCTCTACGAATCCCTGCCCGCCTATAGCAAGATGGCGGATCGGCTGATGAAGACCACGAAGGAACGGCTGCGCCAGGCGGCCCTGGTCCGGGTGCTGGCGCTCCAGGCCCAGAAGGGCCTCAAGCAACCACCGCAGGGCTCGACGACACCCTGACGCGCCTTCCCCTGGGGACGATCGGTGCTCCGCCCCGATCCGACCATCAAACGGGCACAGAGCTGGACTAGCGCCGGTTCCGCACCGGGCCGCTGCCGCGGCCGCGGGCCGATGGCGGCCGTGCCGCCTGTTCCATCCGACGCAGGACCGCCATGGACGACGCCCCCACCGAGGCCTACGAGCATACCGAGCATGCCCAGCATGCCGCGCACAGCACCGACCGCTTCGTGCCGCGCGTGGCGATGACCATCGCCATCCTCGCCGTGCTGGCCGCCAGCGTCGGCAGCCTGGAGACGATCGAGAGCGGCGCGGCCGCCGGCGCCAAGACCGAATCCGTGCTCTTCCAGAACAAGGCCACCGACAACTGGAACTTCTTCGAGGCCAAGAGCCTGAAGAAGAACATGTACGAGATCGCCGAGGCCGGGGGCGGGCCCAAGGCCGACGCGTTCCGGGCCCAGGCAGCCAGCAACGAGGCCGACAGTGTCCAGGCCCAGAAGACGGCCAAGGATTTCGAGGCCCGCTCGGACGCCGCGCTGCGGGAGGCCGAGCGCCACGAGGCGCGCCACCATCTCCTGACCATCGCCACGACGATGCTGCACATCGCCATCGCGGTCGCGACCATCGCCATCATCACCGGCGGCCGGCGCTGGCCATGGTATGCGTCGCTGGCGCTGGGCGTCGTCGGCACCATCGTCGCCGGGGCGTCCTACGTCGCGTGAGGCTCGGCGCGCGAGCGATCGGGCGTACCGAGGTCCCTGCGCATGGCGCAGCGCCGCTCGGCCGGCAGGCCGTGCTCGGCTTCGGCGCGCAGGATGCCCGCGAGCCGCCCGCGGCACTCCGACGGCCGCAGCACGCGGAAACCGAGGCCGGCGTAGAAGGCTTCGTTGAAGGCGAGCGCCCGGAAGGTGGTCAGGGTGAGCGCGCTGCGGCCGGCGGCGAGCGCCGTCGCCTCGACCCGCGCGATCAGCGCCCGGCCGATGCCGGCGCGCTGCGCCTCGGCCCGCACGGCGATCTGCCAGATATGGAAGAGGTCCTCGACCTCCTGCGCGGTGACGAAGCCGAGGATGCCGCGGCCGGCCTGCTCCGCCACCCAGACATGGCCCCGGCGGATCCAGCGCCGCTGCGCCTCGACCCCGAGCACGGCGTCGTCGGCGATCCATTCCAGGCCCGGCACGCCACGGAACACGGCGTCGGCGGACCGCTCGACATCAGGCAGGACGGCGGCATCGGCCAGGACCGCCCGGCGAAGTAGAATATCCTCCATGCGCCCATGAAGCAGACGGGACGCCGGGAGACAAGGGTGGCGGCCGATCGGGACGCCCCTCGCCCCGCCGCCCGCCGGCTCTCGTCGAGCCGGCGCAGGTCTTCAGGCCTCGCCCCGCGAGCGGACCGCGGCCATGCGGACCTGCAGGCGACGGAGCGCCTGGCGGCCGCTGCGCAGCGTATCGTAGAGATGCCGCTGGCGGCGGAGGACCGACTTGCCGGCCCAGGCGGCGGCGAGGCCTGCCAGCACGACGGCGCCGCGGGCGCTGAGGGGCTGGCGCAGCTCGCTGAGCTGGTTCTCCCGCGCTCCGAACGCGGCCTTGTAGGGCAGGTCGCCGATGGTCAGGTCGAAATAGCTGAGACCCTTGCGGCGGGCCCAGATCATCACTTCGCCGACCACGTGCATGCCGGGCGAATATTTGCGCCATTCCTCGTCCATGGTCAGGACCAGCGCATGGAGCCTGTCCCGGTCCACGAGGGTGTACTGGCAGGCGATCCATTCGCCGTCGAGGCTGACCCCGAACAGCCGCACCGGACCGTGCCCGCCGAGGCTGCCCAGCGCCGCGTCGAGATAGAAGGCCTGGACGCGGGGATCTGCCAGCAGGTCGAAGCGCCCGACCTGCTGGAACCGGGTGCGCCGCTGCTCGATCAGAGCGGAGAACAGGCTCTCGACGTCGACACGGCTGTCCGCCTCGACGAAGCGCAGCCGACCCTGGCGCTCGAGGCGGCGGGCGTTCTTGCCGAGCTCCTTGGCCAATGACGGCCGGCAGACCCGCTTGAGCAGGCTGTCGGGCGGCCCGTCGATGGGCAGGCCGTGGGACCGGGTCGGCGCCGGCGTGACGGCGGGCAGCAGCGCGAGCGGATTGGCGACCGCTCCGAGCGTCGGGGGGATGCGCTGGATCCGCAGGAAGTCGGCGGGCTGCAGGCTGCGGCACACCACGGCCCAGAGCGCGACGATTTCCGCCAGGGTCGGGACGAAGCCGAGGGCGAGCAGCGGGGCGGCATAGTCGCAGACGTCGCAATCCAGCCATTCGACGATCCGGCAGCCATAGGCCTTGCGGACCATGAACGGCAGCAGCATCAGGGGCAGACGCGACTGGGCATCGAACACCTCGACGACGAGCGGCACGGCCCCCGAGCCCGCGGCGAGATGCCGGACGACCCGGTGCGCCCACTCGTAGCTCTGGTAGACCGTGCAGTTGCCGTCGCGCTCGAAGCGGCGCCAGATCGGCTCGACCGCTTCGAGGGAAGCATGGGTCCGCGCCGCGAAGGAGCGCGTCTGGCGTGGGGCGCGCAGCAGCTGCTCGCGCCCCGCGATTTGCGGCGGTCCGTCCGAGGGCACCGCGCCCGAGGACGGGATCTGTTCACTGATCATGGTGTGGCATGTCCCTGCGAGCGGTTGCTGCCCCCAGCCCCGCTGCCCTCAGCCGTTTCCTTCCAGACGAACCGGGCGATCCCGGCCTCCACCCGGCGCGCCGTCTGCACGATGGCACGCAGACGGGCGAAGAGCCTGGGATGGCGGCGGATCCACGCATTGGCCTCGGCCTTCAGGCGGCCGGCGCGCATCAGCACCGCGCCGACCGGCGTCAGCGCCCGCGTCACCTCGTAGAGGTCGTGCCCGCTGGCGCTGAAGCCGCTCTTGTACTGGAGGGCGCCGATCGTCATGTCGAAATAGGGCAGGCCTTGCGCGCATGCCCATTTCATCACCTCGCCGACCATGCACAGGCCGGGCGAGCAGCGGCGCCACTCGCCGTCGGCCATGCTGAGGATGATGCCGTGGAAAGCGCCGGCCCCGACCAGACCATAGGCGCAGGCGACCCATTCGCCATCGACGGAAATGCCGAACAGCCGCACCGGCCCTCCGCCCCGCAGGCTGCCCAGGGCGGCGTCGAGATAGAATTCCGGCACGCCGGGCCGGGTGAGGAGGTCGAAGCGGCCGGCTTCGCGGAAGCGCTTCAGCCTCTGCTCCAGAAGGGCGGCGAACAGCGTTTGCACCATGTCGGGCGTCGTGGCCTGGACGAAGCGCACCGTGCCCTGCTTGTGCAGGCGGCGCATCTTGCAGGCCAGGTCCTTGGCCATGGAGGGCGCGCAGACCCGGGACAGCAGCGTCTCGGGATCGCCGTCGATCGGCAGGCCGTAGGACTGCATGTCCATCCGCCGGCACTCCGGCAGCAGGGTCATCGGGTTGCGCATGCCGCGGATGCGTTCGGGCAGGCGGCTGATGCGCAGGACGTCCGCCGGCGGCAGGACGGACAGCACCGCCTTCCACAGCCCGTCCATGTCCTCGGGCGCCAGGTCCAGGCCCGGCGCCATCAGCGGCGCGGCATAGTCGCAGACGCCGAAATCGAGGCCTTCGACGATGCGCCAGCCGCCGCTGCGGCGGAGCACGAGCGGCAGCAGCATCAGCGGGCGCCGCGTATCCGCGTCGCGGACCTCGACGAGGAAGGGCGAGGCCCCCGCCGGAGAGGCAAGGTGCTGCGCGGCGCTTCGGGCCCAATGGGCGCTCTGATAGACGGTGCTCGCCCCTGCCGTCTCGAAATGGCGCCAGATGCCCGCCACCCGGTCCAGGCCGGCATGCAGGCGTGCCTCGAAGCGCGGCGGCCGGGCGAGGCGGACGGCGGCAGTCCTGATGTCGGGCAGAAGGGCCGCCGGCAGCGGCTGGGCGAGATCGACGGATATCGGCGCTTCCTGGCTCATGGCAAGAGCACTCCTTGGTTTCTCAGGCCGAGCCGGCGGCGAGCGAGGCCGAATCCTGGCGTGAGAGCGGATCGCCCATCGCGGGCGTGTCGAGCGGCGAGGATTTGACAGGCGGCGTCTCGACCGGCGGAACCTCGCCGTCCGCCCGCGCGCGCAGGGCCCGAAGGACGGCGCCCCAGGCGCAGACGAAGATGAACAGCTCGGACACGAGATTGCCGAGCAGCGACCAGGCCGGGGTGGAGACGACGAGCAGGACCACGACGGTGGTGATGCCGATCACGACGCTGGCGGCGCTGATGATCGCGCCCAGCCGGAACTGATGCAGGACCTCCATCAGCATGCGGGGCATGAGATGGACGAGGTAGGTGATCGAGATCGCCCAGATGAAGGCGGCGATCAGATATTTCGGCTGGCCTTCGAAGATGGCCGAGCCCAGCAGCGGCAGGGCCATGAAGGCGATGAAGCCGTAGGCGAGCGACATGCCGGCGAGCAGCGCGCTCCAGATCACCATGAGATGGCGGATGCGCGTGATCTCGCCCTTGGAGAGCAGCAGGGCAAGCTCGGGCTGCATGGTGTTGGTGAAGGAGAAGGCGATGATGCGCATCGGCCCGAACAGGACCATCACGGCGGCGATCGGCGCATAGGCGGCCGGCCCGGCCATCGTCGCCACCAGCATCACGAGCCCCTGAGCCTGCAGGACGGCCGTGGTGCAGGTGGCGGCGGACCAGGCGAGCTGGCGCCAGATCCTGCGGAACAGCCGTCGCGTGCCGGAGCCGAAGGTGATCCGGACGGGCTGGCGCTGCAGCAGGATCGCCACGGCGATGGCCAGCACGTTCGCCGCGATCAGGACGTAGAAGACCACCCGCAGCGGATCGGCGTCGAAGCGGCCGATGCACAGGAGGCTCAGGATGGTGCCGCCGACCGCGAAGGCCGCGTCGCTCGCGCCGGCGAAGACCTGCTGGCGCTTGACCAGCAGGGCGATGCGCAGATAGCTGCGCAGCGACCACAGACCGACGAAGAGGGCGCCGGACGCGGCGTCGGTATGGAGCCAGAGCTCGAGCAGCGCCGCCACCACCAGGCCGATGAGCACCGACAGGACGAGCGCGGCGGAGCCGAAATTCGCGTCATAGGCCCGCTCGGCGCGGGTGCCGAGCCGCTGCGGGATGTAGAGGCCCGCCGGCATGCCGAGCACCGCCCGCACATAGGACAGGGCGATGCCGCCCGCCAGCATGACGATGGCGAAGATGCCGTAGTCCTGGGCCGCCAGGCTGCGGACCAGCACGATGTTCAGGCCGAAATGGAAGGCGCTCTGCAGGATCTCGCCGCCGAGCGTCAGGGCGAAGCGGCGGATCAGCCTGAGGAGATGTCCCAGCATCGTCAGGCCCGATCCAGCAGCATGGTGTCGGGGCCGAGCCGGCCCCCTCGGTGCCTGGAGGGCCCGATCATGGTGGCGACCACGGAGGAGATCGCCGCTGCGGCCGCGCCCTCGCTGAACAGGGCCTCGTAGCGGCGCCGGGCCGGCTCCACCTTGTCCGCCAGGCTGGCCGGCGCCTCGATGATCGCCCGCAGGCGCGCTGCCAGGGCCTCGGGCCGCTCCGGCGGCACGAGCCACCCCGTGTGGTCGTGCTCGACGATCTCCCTGAGCCCGCCGACGTCGGAGACGATCGGCGGGCGGCCATAGGCCATGGCCTCGATCGCCACCCGCCCGAGCGCTTCCGAGCGCCTGGACGGCACGACCACCACGTCCGCCCAGCGCAGGTGCTCGTCCGGGTCGGCCGAGAAGGGCAGCACGGCAACGATGTCGGCGAGCCCATTGTCTCGGACCAGGGTGCGCAGGGCCACTTCCTTGCTCTCGTTCTCGAAGGCGCCGCCGACCATCCGCACGGCGATGCGCTGGTGCAGGTCCGGCACCTGGCGGATCGCCTCGACCAGCACCTCCTGGCCCTTGGTGCCGTTGATGCGGCCCAGCATCAGCACCCGCAGCGGGCGCCGGCCGTCATAGCTCGGCGCGGCGGGCGCCCGCGGGCCGGCGATGCCGTTGTAGATGACCTGGCTCCGCATCGCCGGCAGCGCGAAGGCGGCACGAGTCGCGTTGGAGTTGAAGATGATCTCGGCCCGGCTCCAGCGCACCAGCAGGCGCAGCAGGCGCAGCGTCGCGCCCTCCGGCAGCTCGTGAACATGGAGGATCGTCTTGCCGCGAAACAGGCGGGCTGCGACCATGTGGTCGGCGATGACGGAAGTGTTGATGTAGACGAGGTCGTTCCGGTACATCCGCCATGCGGCGCGCACGATGCCGGGCAGGAAGCAGGTCAGCCCGGTCGTCGCCAGCTTGGCGAGCGTGCGCCGGCGCAGCACCCAGATCGGCGCGAACACGATGCGGCAGCCCAGGCCCTCGAACAGCTCGAGGATCGGCCCCTCGTGCGGCAGCACGACCTCGATCTCGGCATCGGGATAGGCCCGCCGGATCGCCTTGACGCTCTCGGCGAAGCAGCGGTCCGAGCCATAGAGCTCGTAGCCCTGATGGACGCAGCTGATCCGCAAATTCCGATTCTGGCTCATCGATCCGATCCGCAATCCCGATCGCCTGTCCCGAGTTGGAACGGGCTGGCCGTGTCAGGCATGGCATAGCAAGGCGTATGCCCGCCCTCCTCCGGTCCTGGGCCCGATGACGGCCCCGGACGGCGCATCTTCGGATTGCGTTAACGGATCGCCACAATCGATGCCGTGACGCCGCGTCATTCGCGCCCGAACGGCCGCCGGCCGCCTCCCGCGCGCGAATCCACCCTGCTCTCTTACGCCGGGACGCCGGTGCCGTCGATCAGGCCCGGCCGTCGGCCGCGGCTGCGGGCGATGCCTCGGCAGCCCGTGGCATGGCGGTTGCTGAGGCTCTGGCGCGGCAACCATCTGTATCGTTATGGGTCGGAGCAGACATGACCACGAAGCCCCAAACGCTGAGTGATCGATCCTTGCTGATTCTGGGTACCAGAGGCATTCCAGCCGCACATGGCGGGTTCGAAACCTTCGCCGAGCGTCTCGCCCTCTTCCTCGTGGGGCGCGGCTGGAAGGTCACGGTCTATTGCCAGCAGGACGTCGCCAAGTTGTCGCAGCGTTTCACCAGGGATGAATGGCGCGGCGTCGACCGCGTCCACGTCCAAGTCACATCGAGCGGCCCGCGCTCCACCCTGGAGTTCGACGCCCTCTGCGTCCTCGACGCCGCGAGGCGGCCGGGCATCTGTCTCGTTCTGGGATATAATGGAGCGGCATTCTTGCCCTATCTCCGGTTGCGGGGGCGCAAGATCATCACCAACATGGACGGGATCGAATGGCGCCGGCCCAAATGGGGGCTGGCCGCGCGGACCTGGTTCTGGGTGAACGAATGGATCGCCGCCTGGACCTCGCACCGCCTGGTGGCCGACCATCCGGCCATCGCCAATCACCTGGCGACCCGCCGGTCGCGCAAGGCCTGCGTCATGATCCCCTACGGCGCCGATCCCGTTCGGTCCGCCGACGTCGAGCCGGTGCTGGCCCTGGGGCTGGAGCCGGACCGCTATCTCCTGTCGGTGGCGCGCATCGAGCCGGACAACAACATCCTGACCATGGTCGAGGCCTTCTCGCGCAGCCGGCGGGGCGCCAAGCTGGTCGTGCTCGGCAAGTTCAGCGACGACAACCCCTATCACAAGGCGATCCGTGCCGCGGCGAGCGAGGAAGTGCTCTTCCCCGGCGCCATCTACATCCCCCAGACGGTGAAGGCGCTGCGCTTCCACGCCCGCGCCTATCTCCACGGCCACACCGTCGGCGGCACCAACCCGTCGCTGGTGGAATCGCTGTGGGCCGGCAACGTCGTCATCGCCCACGACAACACCTTCAACCGCTGGACGGCGGGCGATGCCGGCTTCTTCTTCCGCAACGTCGCCGAGTGCGACCAGCTGATCGCCAAGGTGCTCCACGACGACGCCGCGGTCGAACGGGCGCGCCGGGCGACCCGGGCCAGGGGCTTTGCCCGCTTCGCCTGGGCCGACATCCTGGAGGCCTACGAGACCGAGTTTCTCATGCTGAACGGCGAGACGGTCACCGTGGTGCAGGCCCGCCCTAGCCAGCACGAGGTCCATGCCGTGCGGCAGCGGCCATGAATCTCGTGCCTCGTCCCGCGCCTCGCCTTCCGACCCGTCGGACCGTGCTCGCCGGCGCGGCCGCGCTGGCCGGCCTGGCCTTGGGCGTTCCGGCCTCCGCGGCCCCCGCGCCGGTCACGCTGCGGCGCGGGGTCAACACCTGGCCCTGGTTCTCGCTGACGCGGGAATATCCGGCGCCGCGCACGGACTATGCCTGGCCGCCCTACCAGGAGGGACGGCCGGTGCCGCGGCCGGAGGACCTTGCACGCCTGCGCCGGTCGGGCCTCGACTTCGTCCGCATCCCGGTCGACCCGGGCCCGTTCCTCTCCTTCACCGGCGCGCAGCGCCGGGACCTGCTGGACGGGCTCGACGCGGCCGTGGCGCAGGCGCTCGGCGCCGACCTCGGCGTCGTCGTCAACATCCAGGCGAGCGGCACCCATTACTGGACGCCGGAGCGCATGACCGGCAGCACCCGGGCGCCGGCCTTCGATGCCTATCTCGCCCTCGTCGGCGACGTCGCCGGACGCCTGGCGCGGACCGATCCGGATCGGGTGGCGCTGGAGCCGATCAACGAGCCGCAGCAGGCCTGCACGGCGGCGGAGTGGCCGCCGGTACAGACGGCGCTGCTCGGCGCCGCCCGGGCCGCGGCGCCGGCGCTGACGCTGGTCGCCACCGGCGCCTGCGGCAGCATGATCCCCGGCCTGCAGGCGCTCGACCCGGCACCGGTGCTGGCCTTCGGGCGCGTGCTCTTCACCTTCCATTTCTACGAGCCCTATCTCTTCACGCATCAGGGCGCGCCGTGGATGCGCGAGCCGGTCTATCGCTCGCTCAACGCCGTGCCCTGGCCGGCCTCGGCCGGATCGCTGGAGGAAACGCTCGCCGCGGTGCGCCGGCGCATGGCCGCGGACAGCGAAACGCCCGAGGCGGCCAAGCGCAGCGCCTATGAAGAGACCGAACGGGTGCTCAAGGTCTATTTCGACGCGCAGCCGGACGTGCCCTATCTCGAGCGCTATTTCGCCATGATGCGCGACTGGGCCGCCGGTCACGGCATCCCGACGAGCCAGATCCTGCTCGGCGAATTCGGCGCCCTGCGCAGCGATGCCCGCTACGTCGCCGCCGGTGCCGCCGATCGCGCCCGCTATGTCGGGGACGTGCGCCGCACCGCCGAGGCGTTCGGCTTTCCCTGGGCTTTCTGGAACATGTTCGACGGCATGGGCCTGATGGAAGACGACACCCGGGCCTTCGACCCCGCGATCATGGACGCGCTCGGTCTGCAGGCCTGAGGTCGCGGGTGCCGTCGTTCCCCGGCGCCCGGACCTCGGCGGTCCTGCGCAGCGCCAGCGGGAACAGGCACAGCATCATCACAGCGAACTTGGTGAGCATGGTGGTCTTGCCGCCGATGCTCTCCGAGGTGTTGAGCAGGATGGAGAAGCCGATGACCGGCAGCATCACCCCGGGCCGGGAGAAGCGGACCAGCTCCACGATGAACAGCACGATCGCCACCGCCCACAGGCCCGTCATGATGATGCCGTTGTAGAGCGCGCTGCGCATGATCGGGTTCTCGATGCCCCATTCCAGGCCGATGACCCGCCGCAGGCTGTCGACCAGGGACGCGTCCGGCCCGATCATCAGGTCGCGCAGGGGCAGCTGGGCGAAGAGGTCGAACATCTGGACTCGGGCATTGGCGCTGCCGCCGTCGGACTGGAAGCGCAGCAGCAGCGCGTCGAAGAAGCCGCTGGCGGCCATCCCGCCGATGGCGAGCGGCAGGAAGGTCAGGAGGAAGATGCCCGCGGCCGCGCCGAGCAGCGGCACGCGCCCCCGGCGGAGCATCCGGTGCAGGCGCGTCAGGGCGTAGATCGAGCCCAGCGTCAGGGACACGACGATGGCGGTGCGGCCGCCGAAGGTCACCAGGCTCGCGAACTGCAGCGCCATCATCGGCAGGCGCATCAGCTTCGGCAGGGACGGCCCGCCGCCGGCCAGCAGCGACAAGAGATAGGCGCAGCCCACCGCCGCATTGACCAGCGGATGGCCCTGGAGGGCGGTGGAGCGGGTGTCGGTCGGGAAGACCGCGCCGTCGAAGCGGTAGGGAAACACGAGATAGCCGGAGAAGAACTCGCCAAGGCCCATCAGGGCGTTGGCCGTCATCAGCACGTGGATGGTGATCTCGATGCGCTGCTTGCTGCGCTCGTCGAAATCGGCCAGCAGCAGCACCATCAGCGGCGGGCCGAGATTGGTGTCGATCGTGCCCGCAAGGCCCGGGGCGGCGCGCGCGGCGATATGCGCGAACATCAGCGCCGCGGCCGCCAGCAGGAAGACGCTGGCCGGCCGGCGCCGGCCGACATGCACGAGGTAGCCGATGATGTCGCCCGAAGCGAAGGCGGCCCAGGCGAAGAGCAGCACCAGCATGTAGGTCGAGGGATGGATCTTGGAGGCCGCGCCGCCGCTCAGGCCTTCATAGTTGAGCCCGACGTCCCAGAGCAGCCCGCCCGACACGCCGAACAGCACCGCCACCACCAGCGCCATCGGCAGCCAGAGCTGCCCGATCCGCAGCAGGCGCGCTGCGCGGCCCGGCGAGGCGAGGATCTCAGCCACGGCCCGGCGCCTCGACCAGGACGGCGGCCGAAAGCGGACGTCCGATCATCTCCAGCGCCTCGCCGGCCAGGGTGACGTCGCTCTGCAGCGTCTCGCCGACCCGGGCGACGAAGATGACCGCATCGGCCTCGGCGACGAGGGCGGCGGCGCGCAGATTGTCGGAGACGACCCCGCCATCCACCAGGACGAGGTGGAAGCGTCGCCGCGCCTCGATCAGGAAGCGCCGGACGGCGGAGCGCTGCGCGTCATCGCCCTGTCCCGGCCGGTACTGGCCCGAGCCGATGATGGCGATGCCGCTCTCCTGCTCGATCACGCAGACCGAATCGAGGTTGCGCTCGCCGCGCAGCACCTCGTAGAGGCCGGGCGCGGGCTGGCGCCGATCCGGTGGCTCGGTGGCATCGATATAGAGCACGCGGTCGCCCCGCATCGCCGCGGCATGGACCAGCCGGCGGGTGACGCGGGCGCGCTCTGCCGCCTCGACGGCGCCCGACGTGACCACGACGGCGCGAAAGCCGGTCCCGGCGGGTGCCAGCACCTCGGCCTCGGCCAGGCGGCGCATCGTCATGCCCACGGCGATGTCGAGCTTGGCCGTCGCCATGCCCGCGCCGCCCCGCCCGAGGCCGGCAGGCCGCCCGAGCAGCCGGCGCCCCAGGGATAGTAGCGCCACGGCCCGGCGAGCCCCCGGCCAGCGCCGTCGCGGCCGGTCGGACACGGCGGCCTCCGTGTTGCGCATCGGCCAGACGCCGACCACCGGCACCCCTGCGGCGCGCTGCATCTGCGCCTTGGACAGGATGCTCGGCGCCACATATTCGCGCACGAGCGCCGCGCCGGCCCCGAGGCCGAGGCCGCCGCCGAGAGCGCCGAGCA
This sequence comes from Labrys wisconsinensis, assembly GCF_030814995.1. Taxonomy (GTDB): domain Bacteria; phylum Pseudomonadota; class Alphaproteobacteria; order Rhizobiales; family Labraceae; genus Labrys; species Labrys wisconsinensis. The sequence continues at coordinate 236,616 of NZ_JAUSVX010000003.1, forward strand.
GCAGGAAGCCGACCGGCGGCCAGCTCTTCTCCTGGGGCGCGATGGCGCGGGTGATGATGCGGGCATTGGTGGTGTCGATGCTTGCCTGCTCGCGGGTTTCCTGGGACCGTACCAGGAAGGAGTTGTACACCGTCCGGTTGGCGTCGGCCTCGCGCTCCAGCTCGCGCAGGCGGACGGAGGCCTTGTTGCCGGCCTCCGCCTTCGCCTTGAGCCCATCGAGGCTGGTGGAGAGGGACTTCTCGTAGGCTGCGGCGCGGTCGTAGTCGGCGCGGGCGGAGCGGGCCAGCCGGTCGAGCTCCTTGGCGACCAGCTTGCGCACGTCGGCGAGCTGGGAGGCGACGGCCAGCAGAGCGGGGTGGCGGCCGCCGAGCTGGGTGCGCAGGTCCGCATCGCGCTCCACCAGCGCGGCTTCACGCGCCCTGAGGGCCGAGATGACGGAGGAGTTGAGCGCTTCGGCGGTCGCATCCGAGTTGACGCCGCCGCGCCGCGCGTCCTCGATCTGGTTGACGCGAGTCAGGAGCTCGGCCGAGCGCGAGCGCGCGCCGGTCAACTGGTTGCTGACGTCGGTGAGCTGCTGCTCGGTGACGAGCATGCCGTTGGCGGCAGTGATGTTGTTCTCGGCGCGGTAGCGTTCGACCGCGCTCTCGGCCTCGTTGACCTTCTTGCGCTGCTCGTCGAGGCGCGCCGCCAGGGAATCGGAGGCTTCCGTCGCCGAGGCGGCGCGCGACCCCGACTGGTCGGCGAGATAGGCATCGGCGATGGCATTGGCGACGCGTGCTGCCCTCTCGGCCGTCTTGGCGGAGAAGATGACGTCGATGACGAAGACCTTGTCGGCCCGCTTGATCGCCAGCCGGCGCTTGAGCGCCCTGAGCGTCCGGTCCTGCTGTTCCGCCGCGTCGTCGACGGGCTGGTCCAGGCCGAAGAAGCGCTCGACGGCGTCGATGGTGCGGGTGAAGAAGCCGGGCGGCCCACCGAACTCCGGATCCTCGGTCAGGTTCGTATCGGCGATGGCGCGCAGCAGCACGCTGGACGAGCCAATCACGCTGGACTGGCTCTCGACCTGGGTGACGCCGCCGTCCGGCGGCAGCGCCACCGGATTGATGTTGTTGGTCAGGACCTGCTTGTCGCGCGGGTCGATCAGGATCTCGGCCGTCGCGGTGTAGAGCGGCGGCGCGAACACGCAGTAGATCAGGGTGGAAGCCAGGATGACGAGCGCGGTGACCGCGATGATCCACCGCCGATGCCAGAGGATCCGCCAGATATCGCCGATCTCGACGCTGTCGTCGACTTGAGCATCGGACATGCGCACCCCTCCGGGAGAAGGCTGGATGCTGGAGATGACAGAAGGGGTCGTCGAGCTCATCATTTGCAGCCGTCGGACGTCTTCCCATGGGTCAAGGCCGGGTCGCCGGACACCCCTTCGATGCGGGCGGAGGGACAACCATGCCGGGTGAAACGTGGTAAAAATATCCTGAACTTGCTTAATATTTCATGGACGTGCCCTCCGGCATAAACGGAAGCGCAACCCGGATCGGCGAAGGTTGCGCGATGCGCCCGAGGGGCGAGCGCGCCTGGAACCGCCGATGAAACTCAGAGTGAGGCTCGATGCCGGAGCGCCGCGGCGCTGGCACAGGGCGCTGCTGGACCGCCTCGCCGCGCGTCCGGGAGTGACGGTGGAGGTCGAGGCGGCCTCGGGCCCGCCGCTGCCCGCCGGCGCGAGCCTGCTCTTCTCCCTGGAACGGCTGCTGCATGGGCTGCCTCCCGGAGGGCCGGCCGCGGCTGCCGCGCCCGCCGACTTCGCGGCCTTCCCGCGCGCCGACGGTCCGGCCGACCTGGTGCTCGACCTCTGCGGCGGCGCTCCCGCCGGCGCGACGCCGACCTGGACCGTGGCCTATGACGGCATGGCCGGCGAGCTCGGCCTGCTGGCCGCCCTCGCCGCCGGCCGCGCGCCAGTCGTGACGGTCCACGATGGCACCCGCCTGGTCGCGCAGGGCCGGCCGGGCACCGAGCACGGCGGCATCCTGCTTCCGGCCTTCGAGGACACGCTCACTCGGACGACCAGCCTGATCCTGGCGGCCTTCGCCGGCGGCGCGTTCCATGCGCCGGCCGACCTGCCCTCGCCGCTCCATCCGGCCCCGACGCCTTCGCCCACGGTCCTGGGGAAGCGCGCGGCCCGGGAGGTCGCGGCCACGCTGGTCCGCCGCCTCTATCGCCTGTGCTACCACTCGCCCCATTGGCGGGTCGGCTGGCGCCGGGTCGACGGCCCCGACGTCATCGACCTCGAGGCGCACCCCGCCGGCGGCTGGCGCAACCTCGGCGATGACGGCCGGCGCTTCTACGCCGACCCCTTCCCGATCGAGCGCAACGGCGTGGTGACGCTGTTCGTCGAGGATTTCGCGCATCGGCTCGGCAAGGGCATCATCTCGGCGGTGGCGTTCGGGCCGGACGGCCCGCTGGGCGTGCCCGAGCCGGTGCTCGAGCTCGATTGCCACCTGTCCTATCCCTTCGTGTTCGAGCGGGACGGCGAGACCTGGATGATCCCGGAAACCTCCGGCGCCGGCACTGTGGAGCTCTATCGCGCCACGCGCTTCCCCGGCGGCTGGGTCAAGGAGGCGACGCTGCTCTCCGGCCTCGTCGCCGGCGACGCGACGCTGGTCGAGCATGGCGGGCGCTGGTGGATGTTCGCCACGGTGCAGGACGGCGGCGGTGCCTTCTCCGACGCGCTCCACCTCTGGTCGGCGCCGGATTTCCGCGGGCCGTGGACGCCCCATGCCCACAATCCCGTGCTGATCGACATCGCCTCGGCACGGCCCGCCGGTCGCATGGTGCGGCGGAACGGCATGCTCTGGCGGCCGGTGCAGGACTGCCGCGCCGGCTATGGCGCGGCGCTCGGCCTGGCACGGGTGCTGCGCCTCGACGACGACGGGTTCGAGCAGGAGGTGGCGGCGACCCTGCGCGCCGGGCCGCTCTGGCCCGGGCGGCGCCTGCACACGCTCAACCGTGCCGGCCCGATCGAGGTGATCGACGGCTCGGCGCGAGCCCGCTTCGGCCGCTGATCGCCGGGCGCTTGCCGCGCTCATGGTGCCGCCCTCGCATCGGCGGTCTCGCCGCCGAGCGCCCCGGCGAGGCCCGAGGCGGCGCGGCGCCCGATCTGCAGGCTGCGCCGGACGACCGCGTTGCGCAGGCGCCGCGCCGCCCAGACCGGCCCGGGATCGACCGCGACCGAGCGCGCATAGAGGCTGACCCGCAGGCTCCTGGCATCGCAGGCGCGCTTGACCGGATCGTCGTAGAACTGGCCGATCTTGGCCGCGTCCATGCCCGGCGTCGCCAGCCAGCGCGGTACGTGCTCGACGCACAGGCGCTCCACATCGGTCAGGACCCGCCGCACGCCGACGCCGGGAGCCGGACAGCCCGTGGCGAAGGCGTCGCCGATCACCACGACGCCGTCGCGCCGATGGTTCTCGGCCTGGATCAGGTCGATCGGCCGCACCTGCACCGGGCCGGCGACGTCGAGGCCGCGGCAGGCTTCTTCCAGGCCCGGCAGCATGGCGCGCAGCATCGCGGCCGGCTCCTGCCGGAACGCCTTGGTCCAGGGCTCGGCGACGTCGCGATACACGAAGAAATTGGCCCGCATCGTCTCACCGATCGGGAACAGGGTGAGATAGGCGACGCGGTCCTCGGGCCGGTGACCGAAATAGTTCAGGGTGTCGAAGGGATAGGATGCGGCGGGACGCGTGAGGTCGAAGGCCAGCGACAGGGAATGGCCGCGCCGGATCTCCCTGCGGCCGATGCCGGCGGTGCGGCGCACGGCGTCGCCGAGACCGGTGGCGATCACCAGGAGGCGCGCCTCGATGCGCCGGCCGTCGGCCAGTGCCACGGTCTGCAGGCTCGGGCCGGTCTCGACGTCGGTCACCCGGGCGACCAGGAAGCGGACCGTGTCCGGCAGAGCTCCGCGCAGGGCGTTGACGAGCCCCTCATAGGCGAAGCCATATTCGCGCTCGGCATGGCGCGACATCAGCCGGCCGAAGCGGAACACCCAGTTCTCGTCGATCGGCGTCGTGGCGGCGCGGATGGTGTCGCCGAAGCCGAGGCGGTCGAACAGCTCGACATGCGGGCGGCCGATCTTCTCGGCCCGGAAGTCGGGAGGATAGACCGCATGGATGTCGACCAGGGTGACGCTGCGCCCCGCCCGCGCCAGCACGGCGGCGGCCGAGGTGCCGGCCAGTCCCGCGCCGATGATCAGCACATCGGACCGTATCACTTCGGGATTGTCGTCTGACGGCATCGCAGAGGGCCTCGCTCGAACTGTTTCATCCCAGGACGAAGACGGCATCCCGGCCGTCACCCGCGCCATCACCGAGCAAGATCGAAGCCAGGCGACGGCTGAGCGCGAAGGGCCGCGATCGCACCGCGGCGGCGTGTCAGCCGGCGCCGAAGAGGCGGAGCGCCCACGCCGCCATGCCCGGCCGGCGTGCGCACGCTTCTTGCAGGACCCCGGGCACGGCGTCCGGCTGCGGAACGACGTCCCGTGCCGGGACGAGGCTGCAGCCACCGACGCCGGGCCGGGGGGCGGCTATCACGACCTCGCCAGCGAGGCTACGGTCTCGCCAGCGAGGCATCGACTTCAAGGGAGGCCCGCGTGCGGCCGGACATCACCCATTCCTCCGGACAGAACAGAACGGACGTCGCCGTGATCGGCGCCGGCCTCGCCGGCTGCTGCACCGCGGCAGCTCTGGCGCGGGCCGGCCTCGGCGTGACGTTGATCGACGCCATGGCGATCTATCCGCCGGCCTTCCGGGCCGAGGAGATCGACGACAGCCATCTGGCGGTGCTGGAGCGGTTCGGCTTGCGCCAGGCGGTGCTGCCGGTGCTCACGCCGATGGACGACAATGTCTCCTTCCGCTTCGGCCGGCTGTTCTCGCGCCGGCTGTTCCGCGAATACGGCTTTGCCTATGGCGACCTCATCAACGCGCTGCGGCCGGCCCTGCCGGCGCAGGTCAGGCAGGTCATCGGCCGGGTGGAGCGGGTCGAGACCGGCCCCGAGCGGCAAATCATCGGCCTCGCCGACGGCACGGTCGTCGAAGCGCGCCTTCTGGTGATCGCCACCGGCCTCGGCGATGCCGTGCGCCGTGCCGTCGGCGTCGAGCGCATCGTCACCAGCAAGGCGCATTCGCTGTCGCTGGGCTTCACCATGGCGAGGCCCCGGTCGGACTATGCCTTCGAGAAGCTGACCTGCTTCAGCCACAGGCCCGAGGACCGCATCGCCTATCTCACCCTGTTCCCGCTCGGCGAGGCGCTGCGGGCCAATTTCTTCATCTACCGGACCATGGACGATCCCTGGGTGACCGCCTTCCGCCAGGATCCGCAGCCGCTGCTGCGAGCCGCCATGCCGGAGCTGGCGGAGCTCTGCCACGGCTTCGAGGTCACCGGCACGGTCGCGGCCCGGCCGATGGATCTGACGGTGTCGGAGGGCTACCGGCGCGACGGCCTGGTGCTGGTGGGCGATGCCTTCTCGACCGTCTGCCCCGTGCCCGGCATCGGCGTGCGCAAGGCGCTCAGCGACGTCGAGCGGCTCTGCGTCCACGCGCCGCGCTGGCTGGAAACGCCGGGCATGGACGCGGGCAAGGTCGCGGCCTTCTACGACGACCCGGCCAAGCGGGCGACGGACGACGAGTGCATGCACACCAGCCTGGTTGCCCGGTCGACCGCAGTGGACACGAGCCTGCGCTGGCGGGCGCGCCGGCAGCGCAACGCCCTGGCCCGCCGCGGCATCTATGCCGCCAACAAGCTGCTGCGGCGCATCGACGGCTGGGAAAGGGACCTGCAAAGGCGGCCGGCGCCGTCCTGCGCACCCGCCTGATCGCCGGAAGCGCGGGCGAGGCGTGCCAAACAGCCGCACCGCCTCGCGCGCGCCACAATCCTCGTTACAATCGTTCACAATTCGTTAACGTGACCGACATGCAGCGTTCGTCGAGCCTCACCGACCCCGCCCAGCGCCGTCCCGCCCCTCCTGCGGGGATCGGCGCCGGCGCCTGCACGTCCGCCCTGCCGCTTCGCCGCTGGACGCGTCCGCGGAGCAAAGCCGAGGACACGCTCGTGGCGCGGATCGACGCGGCCGAGGCTCTCCTGCGGGCCGAGACCTGGGCCCGGATCCTGGAGATGGCGTAGAGCCGACATCCCCGCCGCGACATCGGCCGTCGCCCTGCCCGGCGGCGGGCCGTGTTGGTTCGCAGCCCATGCCCTGCTATGCCTTTCGCCGTCTGGGAAGGACGAAGGCATGCCGAGCATCGATGTTGCGCCTCTGGATCTCGAATCCGTCATCATGCGGGCGCTCGTCGCCAGCGGCGCGTCGCGGGCCAATGCCCGGCCCGTGGCCGAGTCGGCCGTAGCGGCGGAGGCGGCGGGCGCGGCTTCGCACGGCCTCGCCTATGTCCCGACCTATTGCGAGCACGTGCGCATCGGCAAGGTCGACGGCGCCGCCGTCCCGACCCTCGAGAGGGTCAAGTCCTCCCTGCTGGTGGCGGACGCCCGGTCCGGCTTCGCCCATCCCGCCATCGCGATCGGTTTCGACGCGCTGGTGCCGCTCGCCCGTGAGACCGGCGTGGCGGCCCTCGCCATCCGCAACTCCTACAATTGCGGCATGCTGAGCTTCCACACCGACCGGCTGGCGGCGGCGGGACTGATCGGCATCGGCTTCACCAACGCCCCGGCCTCGATCGCGCCGCCCGGCGGCATGCGCCCGGTGATCGGCACCAATCCCTTCGCGATCGCGATTCCGGACGGGCGCGGCGGCCTCGCCCTCTCCATCGACCAGAGCGCCAGCGTGGTGGCCAGGAGCGAGGTGATGAAGCACGCCCGCGAGGGCAAGCCGATCCCGGCCGGCTGGGCGCTGGACCCGGAGGGCCGGCCGACCACCGACGCGGCACTGGCCCTGAAGGGCACCATGGTGCCGACGGGCGGCTACAAGGGCGTCGGCATCGGCCTCATGGTCGAGCTTTTGGCCGCCGCCGCGACCGGCGCGACGCTCGGCATCGACGCGAGCCCGTTCATGGCTCCGACGGGCGGACCGCCGCGCACCGGGCAGTTCTTCCTGGCGATCGACGCGGGCGCGAGCTCGGCCGGCCTGTTCCCGGAGCGAATAGCTCGACTGAGCGAAGCGTTCCTCGCCCAGCCCGGCGTGCGCCTGCCGGGCGCCCGGCGCGCTGCCGCCCGGGCACGCGCCGCGGCGACGGGAAGGCTCGCGGTGGATGCGGAGCTGCTCGCCCGCATCGCCGGCCTGGCGGAGACGGCTGAGCCGGCCTGAGCCGCAGCGCCGGCGAACCCTCGCCGGACTCAATCATTGTCGGTGAGACCGGCGCCGGCCCCGGTCTCGCGCGACAGGGCGCTGGCCGGCACATAGGTCAGGGCCGCGAGGGCGCCGATCGCCCGCCAGTCCGACAGGCGCACCCGGCTCCGGACCGCCGGCAGACCGAGCGGAAACGCTTCGGGGGAGCCAGGTCCGACGGCCAGCCGTGCCGTGCCCGGCAGCGCGCCCGGCACGATCTGGGCCGGGCGGTCGAGCGACACCGCTCCATCGGCCTCGATCCGCACGACGAGACCGGGCCAGCGGACCGCCAGCGCCGTGCCGAGCGTCCTGGCACGCAGGGCGAGCACGGCCAGGCTCCAGAGCGGCACGCAGTCGCCGGCCTCACGCTCCTCATCCGCGGCCGAGCCGGCCAGGCCGTCGGCGAGGCGCAGGGCTGCGGCCAGGACCGTCGCGGCCGTGGGCGTGCCGAGCAGCCCGAGCAGGGCCGGCGCCCAGTCGAAGCCGTGGCCGGCCAGCCAGCGGGCGGCGCGGCCGGCCTCCTCGGCGGCGCCCCAGGGCAGGCCGGCGCCGCGCGCCGCCTTCATCGCCTGGGCCTCGACCTCGTTGAGGGAGAGCTCGATCGCGCCCGTATCCATCACGCCTCCGCCGCCATATCGGTCGGATCGTCCGGAAACGGCGCGCCCTGGAAGAGGGTGATGCGCAGCCAACGATCGGAGCGCGGGTCGAAGCGCGTCGCCCCGAAGAAGGAGAGCTTGCAGCGCAGCAGGTCGATCGGACGCATGCCGATATCGACGAGGTTGTCGCGGATCTCGGCATAGGGGTGATGGGCGACGAGCTGCACGCGCTGCGCCATGTGGCGCCAGGCGGGGCGCGCGGCGACGAAATCGCCGACGGGCCGTGCGCCCGGCTCGCCGGCCAGCGCCTGGTGCAAGGCCCGTGCGTCGCGGGCGAAGGTCAGGGGCAGCTCGCGCTCGGCGCCCGGCTCGATGCCGCGTTCGCCCAGACGCGGCTCGAGCTTCTCCTCGGAGACGTACCAGAACCGCGCTTCGGCGCCCTGGCCCGGCGGGGCGAGAGCCCAGCCATAGTCGCGCTCGATCAGCGCGCCGAGGCCGGCGCAGGTCATCGTGCCGTCGAGGCCGTGTCCGCGCCATTCCTCCGCGCCCATCTCTTCCGCCAGGTCGTCGACGAGCGGACCATGCGGCTCGATCAGCAGCGCGACCAGGTATTCCTGCGCCTCCAGGTCGCAATGGGCTTCGGCGAAGCGATGGAGCGCGTCCCAGGAGCGCGCCGGCGGCGGCGTGCCGTCCGCTTCGGCGGCGAGGCCGGCGAGGTCCCGCGCCAGCGCCGCGATCCGGGCGGCCTGGATCTCGTCCTGCGTGCGCCAGGCGACGACGGCGGCGCGGGCCTGCCGCAGGAGGCCGCAGAAGGCCTGCCAGGCGGCATCGGACACCGGGGCGGCCCGCACGCGGGCGAGCGCCCGCTCGCGGGCCAGGATCCAGCGATGCAGCAGCATGGGGTGGCGCACCAGGAAGGGCGCCATGCCGAGGCCGGTGGCGTTGCCCACGCCGAGGAGGCGCCGCAGGGCCGGCGCGAGCCGGGCGGCGCCGGACGCCCGGACAGCGGCACAATGCTCGGCGAGGTCGACGGTGAAGGCGCGGATCAGCCAGACCGTCAGCATCTCGGCGCTGAACGGGCCGGAGAGATCGCGCCGATCCGCCAGCACGTCGCGGTCGGCGATGCCGAACTTGCCGTTGCCGTAGACCGCGGTGGTGCGCATGAGGTAGCCGACCTCGTCGAGCATCGCCGCCGCCGGCTGGCCGCCTGCCGCCAGCGCGGCGACCACGGCGTCGAACAGGCGCACGCTCTTGTTGGCGCGCGAGAGGATCAGGTCGCGTGCGGCGAAGCGGCCGGCCTCCTGCAAGGGCACCTCATGCGCCAGCCGGGCGATCTCGGCGGCATCCGGCACGCCGTCATAGAGGACGTAGCTGGTATCCCAGGCCTCGGCGATCACGCGGTCGGTGCGCAGATCCGGCGCGAGATCGCGCGAGAACGCCACGAGGCTGTAGCGGTTCGCCGGCGTCTCCACGGTGTAGACGGCATGGCCGAAGCCGTCCGGCCCGATCGCCCAGACCGGACGGGCGAAGCGCCAGCCTTCGCGCCCCATCCGGCGCAGCAGCGAGAGCGAGAAGCTCAGGCGCGTGCGGTGCATGGTCCCGAGCCGATCGAGGCGCATGACGACCGAGGGTGGCCGCAGGGCCGCCTCCGGAGGGCCGGCGGCGGTCACGAGCCGGCCTCCGTCCGGCGCGGCACGTCCTCGTCCCAACGCCGACGACCGGCGCGCAAGGGCGCGAGCATGCGCTCGCAGACCCGCATCAGCCCTTCGCGGAAGAACACGATCGCCAGGAGCGACAGGCCGGACGTGATCAAGAGCGTGTATTGCGCACCGAAATCGCGGACGGTGAAGACGAGCGCCTGGAGAACGAGAGCGCCGATCAGGGCGCCGTAGCGCCGGCCGAGGCCGCCGACCACCGCCATGGCGGCGACGATGCCCATCTCGCTCACCGACACCATGCTGGGCGCCAGCACGCCGACATAGCTGGCATAGAAGGCGCCGGCGAAGCTCGCCACCGCCGCCGAGATGGCGAAGGCGACGACCTTGACGCGGTAGACGCCGATGCCGATGCCATGGGCGACGGCCTCCTCGTCGCGCACCGCCTGCATCGCCAGGCCGAAGCCGCTGTCGAGCAGGCGATCCTGGCCCAGGAGATAGAGGGTCGCCGCCACTCCCGCGACGATGAGGAAGGCGGCGCGGCCGGATCCTTCGACCAGGCGCGGCACCTCCATGCCCATCGAGCCGCCGGTGATGTCGGCGGCGGCGGTGAGGAACACGCCGAAGGCGCTGGCGATCGCGAAGGTGATGAGCGAGAGCTGCACGCCGCGCACCCGCAGCGCCACCAGCCCCAGGGCGCCGCCGACGACGAAGCCCGCCAGCGGGGCGACGACATAGCCGGTCCAGATCGGCCAGCCGAGCCCGACGGCGAGCCCACCGGAGACATAGGCGCCGAAGGCGGCGAGGCCGGCCTGGGCGAAGGAATATTGGCCGGTGAAGCCGGTGAGCAGGTTCCACGACGCCGAGAGCAGGAAGTAATAGACGGCCAGGATCAGGAAGTCCTGCACGGACGGCGCCAGAGGCAGGGCGGCGGCGAGGAGCCCGACGGCGAACGGGGCGGCGGCGGGCGCGCCTGCAAGGATCCGGCTCATGCCACCAGCCCCGACATCTTGCGGCCGAGCCAGCCCTGGACGATCTCGGGCAGCCGCCTGGAAATCTCGCGCGCCGGGCCGTCGACATCGTTGAGGCCCATGGCGAGGACATAGACGTGGTCGGCCACCTCGAGGGCTTCGCGGACGTTCTGCTCGACCAGGAGGATGGAGATGCCGGCCTGCTTCAGCCGAGCGAGCTGACGATAGAGCTCGCGCACCATGGCGGGGCTGAGCCCCGCCGTCGGCTCGTCCAGCAGCAGGAGCTTGGGCTCCGCGACGAGGCCGCGCGCCACCTCGACCAGCTTGCGCTGGCCGCCGGAAAGAAGGCCCGCCCGCCGATCGAGATGCGGGACGATGGCCGGGAACAGGGCCGCGCACTCCTCGATGCGCCGGTCCAGCCAGGCGCGCTCCTTGCGCCGGACCCAGCCACCGAGCCTGAGGTTCTCGCGGACGCTCATCTCGGGAAACACCGAATCCTCCTGGGCGACGAAGGCGATGCCGAGGCGGCGCAGGGCGGGTGGCGACAGGCCGTCGATGCGGGCGCCGAGGAACGTCGTGGTGCCCCCGACGACCGGCGCCAGCCCGGCGACGGCCTTGAGCAGCGTCGACTTGCCCGCCCCGTTGGGGCCGATGATCGCGGCCAGGCCGCCGGCCTCGATGCCGAGGTCGACGCCGCGCAGGATCTCGATGTCGCGCTCATAGGCGACGCGCAGGCCGTCGACGGCGAGAAAACCGCTCATGCCAGATAGGCCTCCTGCACGGCCGGATCGGCCGCGACGGCATCGGGGCCGCCTTCGGCCAGCGGCCGGCCGCCGGCCAGGACGACGACGCGGCTGCACAGGTCGAACACCCAGGGCAGATCGTGGCTGACGATGATGGCGCCGAGGCCGCGGGCGCGCTCGGCCAGCAGCACGGCGCGCATCACGTCCATGATCGCCGGGCTGACGCCGGCCGTCGGCTCGTCGAGCAGGGCGACCGCGGGACGCACGACCAGCAGCCGGGCGAAGTCGATCAGCTTGCGCTGGCCGCCCGAGAGGGTGTCGGCGCGCCAGTCCGCCACCGGCTGCAGTCCGACCTCGGCGAGGGCGGCGCGGGCGGCCGCCTCCGCGCGGGAGCGGTGCTCGCCGCGGGCGATGGCGGCGAGCGCCACGTTCTCGACGGCCGAGAGGCGGCCGAAGGTGCCGCCGTTCTGGAAGCTGCGCAGCAGCGCCCGCCGCCGGCCGTGGCTCGGCGCCAGAGCCGTCACGTCGACCCCGTGCAGCCGGACGGTGCCGCTGGTCGGCGGCATCTGCCCGGCGAGGAGGTTGAGCAGGCTGGTCTTGCCGGCGCCGTTGGGGCCGACCAGCGCGAGGATCTCGCCCTCCGCCAGCGCCAGGCTGACGCCGTCGACGGCGCGGTGCCCGCCGAACGCCTTGGCCAGGTCATGGGCTTCGAGCACCGGCATGTCACAGGCTCCGCCGCACGGTGCCGAACAGCCCGGACGGCCGCACCAGCAGCACCACGATCATCAGGAGGCAGCCATAGGCCTCGGTATAGCCGCTGGAGACGTAGACGCTGCCCAGGCTCTCGACCACGCCGAGCAGCAGCCCGGCGACGAGCGAGCCGGGGATGGAGCCGAGCCCGCCGACGATCACCACCACGAAGGCCTTGACCACGGCGTCGGTGCCGATGGCGGGATGGAGCACGACGAGCGGGGCCATGAGCGTCGCGGCGATGCCGGCCAGGGCGCCGGCGGTCGCAAAGGCGAGGTCGGCGTAGCGGCGCACGCCGATGCCGACCGAAGCGGCGCCGAGAGGGCTCTGCGTCAGGGCCCGCCAGGCGCGGCCGACATCGGTGCGATGGACGACGACGAACAGAACCGCGACCGCGACCATGGCCGCGGCGAAGGCGGCGATACGGTTGCCGGACAGGAAGATGGTGCCGAACAGCCGCAGGTTCTGGTTCCAGAAGCCGGGCACGTGCCGGTAGCGCGTGCCGAAGCCGATGGTGGCGGCGGCGATGAGGAACTGGCTGAGCATGAAGGTGGCGATGACGACGAACTCGTCGCGATTGTCCATGCGCAGCTGGTAGATCGGCGCCAGCACCAGCCGGTTGGTGAGGTACCCCGCCAGGCCGCCGGCCAGCCCGGCCGCCAGCACGGCGAGCGGCAGCGGCATCCCGAAGGTCGCGACGGCGAAGAAGGCGCCGTAGGCGCCGAGCATCGCCATCTCGCCATGCGCGAAGTTGACGGCACGCAGGACGCCGAAGACGAGCGTCAGCCCCGTTGCCATCAGGGCATAGAGGCCGCCCTGCAGCACCCCGAGCGCCAGCGCCTGGAGGAGAAGCGAGCTCACAGGCCGGACGCGAACAGGAGCTTGGCCTGGGCGTCGCCGTCGCCGGACTTCGGCAGCTGCTTGAAGAACATGGCGAACCGGTCCCACTGGTTGAAGCTCACCGTGCCCTTCTCCTCCTTGAAGGCGATCGGCCCGATCGTGCCTTCGAAGGTGACGGACGGCAGGGTCGCCACGAGCACGGCCGGGTCGGCGGTGCCGGCCTTCTCGATCGCGGCCCGCACCGCGTTGAAATTGTCCCACAGATAGGACTGGAAGATCGCCGGCGCGGCGCCGTAGGCGGCGGTATAGGCGGCGACGAAGGCCTTGCCGGTCTCGGTCATCTTCAGCGAGGGATCGTTGAAGGTGGGATAGATCACGCCCTCGCCCGCCTCGCCCACCGTGGGCCAGAAGTCGGGCAGGAGCGGCCAGTCCCAGCCGGCGACGATGTCGGCGGTGAGCCCGACCTCGCGGCCCTGCTTGATCGAGAGGTTGGTGGCGGCGAACACCGTCTGCACGATCACCGCGTCCGGCGCGGAAGCGGCCACCTTCGACATCACGGGCGTGAGGTCCTGGGTCTGCGCCTGGAACTGCACCGTCTCGGCCTGGACGTCGGGCACCTGCCGGATCGCGGCCTCGAAGGCCTTGGCGAAGCCGAGACCATAGGCGGTATCCTCGGCGAGCATCACCACCTTCCTGTAGCCGCGCGCCTTGACGAAGGCCGCGGTCTGCTCGGCGATCTTGCTGTTGTAGGGGCCGATCCGGAACACCTGCGGATAGTTCTTGGCGGTGACGTCGTCGGACCAGGAGTAGAAGGTCATCAGCGGCACGTTGTAGCGCTTGGCGATGCCCATCTGCGCCAGGACCACGCTGGACGACCACATGCCGAGGATGGCCGAGGCGTGCTTCTCCGTGATCGCCCGCTCGACGCCCTGCGCGCCGACCTCGACCTTGCCGGCATCGTCGTACACGGCGAGCTCGACCGGGCGCTTGGCGATGCCGCCGGCGGCGTTCACGGTCTTGACCCACAGCTCCGCCGTCTGGCGGATCGCCTGGCCCGACCGCGCGTCGCCCGGCTCGGACAGCGGCGTCACCAGCCCGAGGGTGATGGGACCGCTGGTCCAGTCCGCGGCGAAGGTCGGCGCCGGGCCGGCGAAGGCCAGGGCCGAGAGACCGCCGAGAACGCCGCGGCGCGAGATGTGGAAGCTGCTCGTCATGTGTCGATGCCCTGCTGATGGTGGTGGAGGACGGCCCTCTGCGGAGCCCTTGCGTCTGCGCCTTGCAGCCCCGGCGCGGCTGCGCGGATGTCATCGTGCGCCGGGACGAAGCCCTCGCGCATGAAGCGGTACCAGTTGCCGCCGAGGATCCCGGCGACCTCGTCGGAGCCGAATCCGGCCTCGCGCAGGCCGTTCGCCAGGCCGGGAAAGTCGGTGTTGTCGCGGAACCAGGGGGGCTGCGGCGGAAAGGTGATCGCTCCCGGGTCCGGGCGCGTCCAGCGCCCCTCGCGCATCCAGCGCACCACCGCGTCCGGCTGGTCCTGGCACAGGTCCGAGCCGATGCCGAGGCGGTCGACGCCGACGATCGCCGCAGCCTCCGCCGCCATGGCGCAGAAGCTTTCCAGCGACGTGTCGGAACCGTCGGGGAGATGGTGGGGGTAGAGCGACAGCCCGAGCATACCCCCGCTCTGGGCCAGCGCCTTCAGCACTGTCTGCGAGATGTTCCGCTTCGTCCCGCGCCACCAGGACGGGTTGGCATGGCTGACCGCCACCGGCCGGGCGGAGATCTCGATCGCCTCCAGCGTCGTCCGCTCGCCGGCATGGGACATGTCTATCACCATGCCGAGACGGTTCATCTCGGCGATGACGTCGCGGCCCATGCGTGTGATGCCGCCGTCGGTCGCCTCCATCCAGCCGCTGCCGAGCAGCGACTGGTTGTTGTAGGTGAGCTGCAGGAAGCGGATGCCGAGCGTGTGCAGGACCTCGACCAGGCCGAGGTCGTCCTCGACCGGCATGGGCGTCTGCAGCCCGAAGACGATGGCGGTGCGGCCGGTGGCGCGGGCGCGGTCGATGTCGTCCGCGGTGCGGGCGTGCACGATGAGGTCGGCGTGATCGCGGAAGCGCCAGTTCCAGTCGACGATGTGCTCGACCGTCCTGCGGAAGGTCTCGTGATAGGCGACCGTGACGTGGACGGCGGACATGCCGGCCTGGCGCATCTGCTCGAACACGGCGCGGGACCAGCGGCAGAACTGCAGGCCGTCGATCAGCATGGGCGGCGTGGCGTCCGGCATCAGACCGGCTCGCCGGCGTGGATATAGGCGGTCTTGGCCTGGGTATAGAACTCGACGGCGTTGCGGCCCTGCTCGCGCGGGCCGTAGCTCGATCCGCGCACGCCGCCGAAGGGCACGTGGTAGTCGGTGCCGGCGGTCGGCAGGTTGACCATGACGCAGCCGGAGCGGGAGGCGCGCCGGAAGCGCGTGGCCCGCGCCAGCGAGCGGGTGGCGATGCCCGCAGTCAGGCCGAAGCGGGTGTCGTTGGCGAGCGCAATCGCCTCGTCGAGGTCGCCGGCCGGGATCACGCAGGTGATCGGCGCGAACATCTCCTCCTGGTTGACCCGCATGCGGCTGGCGGTGTTCAGCACCACGGTGGGCGCCATGTAGAAGCCTTCGGTACGGGCCTCGACACGCTCGCCGCCACAGGCGATCTCGCCGCCCTCCTCCCGCGCCAGGGCGACGTAGCGCAGGTCGGCCGCGAGCTGACCGGCGCTGACGACCGGGCCCATCTGGCTGTCGGCGTCGAGGGCATGACCGACGCGCAGGGCGCGGGCGCGCTTCACCAGCGCCTCCACGAAGGCGTCGTGGATCGGCCGATGGACGATCAGGCGCGAGGACGCCGTGCATTTCTGCCCCGTGCCGCCGAAGGCGCCGTTGACCGCGATGTCGACGGCCCGGTCGAGATCGGCATCGTCCATGACCACGAGCGGGTTCTTCGAGCCCATCTCCAGCTGCAGCTTGACGAAGCGCGGCGCGGCCGCGGCGGCCACGGCCTGGCCGGTCTCGCAGGAGCCGGTGAAGCTGATGCCCTGCACGTCCGCCGTCGCCGCCAGGGCGTGGCCGAGCTCGGCGCCCGGGCCCATGACGAGGTTGAACAGGCCGTCCGGGATGGCCTGTCGGGCGATGATCTCGGTCAGGGCATGGGCGCTCGCCGGCGTTGCGTTGGCCGGCTTCCAGACCACGCCGTTGCCGAAGGCCAGCGCCGGGGCGATCTTCCAGGCGGCGGTCGCCATCGGAAAGTTCCAGGGCGAGACGATGCCGACCACGCCGAGCGGCTCGCGCGTCACCGCGATCTCGACGCCTGACCGAACCGAATCCGCGGTGTCGCCGAGGATGCGCAGCGCCTCGCCGGCGTAGTAGGTGAAGAACTGGCCGGAGCGGTAGACCTCGCCGACGCCCTCGGCCAGGGTCTTGCCCTCCTCGCGCGACAGGAGGCGGCCGAGCTCGGCGCTGCGCGCCATCAGCTCACGGCCGACGGCGTCGAGCACCGCCGCCCGCGCCTCCAGGCCCGTCGCCGCCCAGCGCGGCTGCGCCGCCTGCGCCGCCGCGGCGGCGGCATGGACATCGTCCACCGTGGCCTGGGCATAGAGGCCGACGCAATCTTCGACATCCGACGGGCTGCGGTTCTCGATGGTCGACGCACCCGACGCCCACCGCCCGGCAATGAAATTCGGCAACACGTCCATCGGCGCTCGCACCCGTTGAAGGCCGCCATGGTCCGAGCGAGCGCCGTTTCAGTCAATCTCAAAATAATGCATATTTGTTCAGCTCACCTGAACGAGGAACGATCGATGCTCAGCATGACCGGCCTGCGGACCTTCGTGGCCGTGGTGGAGACCGGCGGGATCCGCGCCGCGGCGGAGCGGCTGCACCGCACCCCTTCGGCGATCTCGATGACGCTGAAGCAGCTGGAGAAGGAGATCGGCGGCGCGCTCTTCGCCAGCGAGCGCAAGAGCACGCTCTCCGATCTCGGCGACCGGGTGCTCGACGAGGCGCAGGCGCTGCTGGCGCATTACGACCGCACCAGCGCGGCGCTGCACGCCTTCGTCGCCAACCGGGTCGGCCGCTGCGACATCGCCAGCGTGCCCTCGGTGGCGACCACCATCCTGCCCCAGGCCATCGTGGCGCTGCGCCGCGGGGCGCCGTGGATGGACATCAGCGTCCGGGACATGGATTCGGCCGGGATCGTCGATGCGGTCGAGGACGGCGCGGTCGAGATCGGCTTCGGCGTGCTGCACCAGCCGCGCCCGGGCCTCATGTTCGAGCCGATGCTGCGCGACAGGCTCGACCTGGTGTGCCGGGCCGACCATCCCCTGGCCGAAGGCGCCGAGCCGATCGCCTGGCGCCAGATCGCGCCGCGGGAGTTCATCACCAACGGCAGCATCGGGTTGCCGCGCCTCGTCGAGGCCGGCACCCTGGCGCGCCGGAGCCATCTCGAGGCACGAAACGTCACCTCGATCCTGGCGATGGTCCGCGCCGGCCTCGGGGTCTCGGTGCTGCCGCGGCTGTGCCGCACGGCCGGCGATGCGCAGATCCGCTTCCTGCCGCTCGAGGACCCGGCCGCCGAGCGCACGCTCGGCTGCATCGTCGCGGCGGAGAGGCTGCTGCAGCCGGCGACCGAGCGCCTGCTGGACGCGGTGCGGGCCGTGATGGCGCAGCGCGCCGACGAGCTCGGCTATGCCATCGCCTTCACGGCCGGCGCCACGACGGCGGCTTGACCCCGGCGCGGGCTTTGCCCTGTAATGCCCGTCCGGTCGGCGCCGTCGGGCGCGGCCGGGCAAGAGGCAGATCATGACCGCCGGAGCAGCCATGCCCGTCATCGCCATGCGTGGCGCGGGCTATTATTCCGCCAACACGGTCGGCGCCAAGACCGCGATCGACAAGCTCGGCGACCTCGTCGCCGCCGCCCTGGCCAAGATCCCCCTGCCCGGCCCCGGCCTGCCCTTCTCGATCGCCGACTACGGCGCGGCTGACGGCGGCACCTCGCTCGACCTGATGCGCGGCATCGCCGCCATCGTGCGGGCGCGCCGGGCCGAGGGCGACATCACGATCACCTATACCGACCTGCCGCACAACGACTTCAGCACGCTGTTCCGGCTGACCCAGGGCCTGCTCGGCGACCGCTCCGCGCAGCCGCTGGCCGACGCGCCGGGCCTCTACATCTTCGGCAGCGGCACCAGCTTCTACCGCCAGATCGTGCCGGACGGCACCGTGTCCTTCGGCTTCTCCGCCACGGCGATGCACTGGCTCAGCGCCCGCCCCTGCCCCATCGCCGATCACGTCCACGCGGTCGGCGCGGCGGCGGCGGAGAAGGACCGCTTCAAGGCGCAGGCCATGGCCGACTGGCAGACGATCCTGCTGCACCGCGCCCGGGAGCTGCGCCCCGGCGGCCGGCTGGTCCTGGCCAATTTCTGCATCGACCCGCAGGGCCGCTATCTCGGCAACACCGGCGGCGCCAACATGTTCGACACGTTCGCGCGGCATTGGCGCGATCTGCTCGCGGCCGGGCGCATCACCGAGGCGGAATATCGCGCCGCGACGTTCCAGCAGTTCTACAAGAGCGTCGACGAGTTCGCCGCGCCGTTCCGCGACGCGCTGTCGCCGGTCTCGCAGGCCGGGCTCAGGCTCGATCACGTCGCGACCGAGGTGACCGCCTGTCCCTATGCCGAGGCGTTCCGCGACCACGGCGATGCCCGGCGCTTCGCCGCCGATTACGTGCCGACCCTGCGCTCCTGGTCCGAGACCGTCTTTGCCGGCGCCCTCGATCCGGCCCGGCCGGCCGCGATGCGCGCCGCCATCGTCGACGACTTCTACGGCGCCTACCAGGCCGAAGTGGCGCGGACGCCCGAGGGCCACGCGATGGACTACGTCCATTGCTTCATGGAGATCGGCAAGAGCCTGGGCTGAGCGGTCGAAGCGCTCAGATCGTCGCCAGCGCCTCCTCCAGCGCGGCGAGCAGCGTCTGCGCATTGTCGCGCGAGAACACCAGCGGCGGCCGGATCTTCAGCACGTTGGCATGGGGGCCGGACGAGCTGATCAGCACGCCACGCTCGCGCAGGCCGTTGACCAGGCGGGTGGCGAGCTCGGGCGCCGGCTCGCGCGGTGTCGAATCGCGGACGAGGTCGGCGCCAATGAACAGGCCGGCGCCGCGCACGTCGCCGATCGCGGGATGGCGCGCCGCAAGAGCCCGGATGCCGTCGCGCAGGACGAGGCCGACCTCTCGGGCATTGGCGACCAGGCCCTCGTCGCGGATGATGCCGAGCACGGCGAGGCCGGCGGAGGCGGCGACGGCATTGCCGCCGAACGTGTTGAAGTAGCGGGCCTTGCGGCCGAAATCCTCGATCACCTCGGGCCGGCAGACCAGGCCCGCAATGGGATAGCCGTTGCCCATCGGCTTGCCCATCGACACCATGTCGGGCACGAGGCCGTGGCGCTGGAAGCCCCACATCGCATCGCCCGTGCGCCCGAAGCCCGGCTGCACCTCGTCGGCGACGAACAGGCCGCCCGCCTTGCGGATGGCGGCGACGGCCGGCTGCAGGAATCCGGCGGGGTCGGCGACGACGCCGTCGCTGGAGAAGATGGTGTCGACGATCAGCATGGCCGGCTTGATGCCGTGGCGGACGAGATCGTCGATGGCCGCCTGGACGCCCTGCGCGAATCGCGCCCCGACATCGCCGCCCGGGCCGCGATCGGCGTCCGGCGCCGGCACGGTGCGCACATGCGGGCCGAGCGGCACCCCGGATCCGAGGGAGGGCGAGAACTCTGATACCGCGCAGCTCAGGCCGTGATAGGCGTGCGCCGTGGCGATGATGCCGGTGCCGCCGGTGAGGTGACGGGCGATGCGCACGGCGAGGTCGTTGGCCTCGCTGCCGGTGCAGGTGAACATCACCTGCGAGAGCTCGCGCGGCATGGTCGCGACCAGGGCCTCGGCATAGTCGAGGATGCGGTCGTGAATGTAGCGCGTATGGGTGTTGAGCACGGCGAGCTGGCTGGCGATCGCCTCGACCACGCGCGGGTGGGAATGGCCCATCGACGCCACGTTGTTGTAGGCGTCGAGATAGCGCCGTCCCTGCTCGTCGAACAGCCAGACCCCCTCGCCGCGGACGAGATGGACCGGCCGCTCGTAGAACAGGCGGTAGGCCGGGCCGAGCACCCGGGCGCGGCGCTCGATCAGGGCACGCTCGGCTGCATCGAGCTTGCGGGCGTCATCGGCGCTGAAGGCGTTGGCCATGGCCATGGTCGTCAGTCTCCGTCGCGGGCCTGAAGGATCAGGTCCCTGATGTCACCGGCAGGATGGGCGGCGAGGCGGTGCAGCCCGGCGAGCGCGCCGGCATGGTTGCGCAGGATATAGGCGCTGCTTTCCGGCTTGAGCCCCGCCCGCCACTCCGTGATGACGATGGTCATGGCGAGGCGGGCCGCGATCAGGCCGGGCAGGATATCCGCCTCCACGTCCGAAAGGCGGATGGCGCCGGCATAGCCGCGCAGCAAGGCTTGCAGCGTCTCGAGCCCGTCGGGCCGGCCGATGTGATAGGCGAGCGCCACGGCGGGGTCGTTGACGCGCGGCGCCTGCACCATGTCGCCGAAATCGATGATGCCGGTCACACGGTCGGGATCGGCGGCATCGACCAGGATGTTGTGCGGGTTGAAGTCGTTGTGGATCACCTGTCGCGGCAGGGCGCCGTGCACCGGCAGGATCTCGCGCTCGAAGGCGTCGAGCACGCGGGTCACCTGCAGCCGGCGTTCGGGATCGACATGGCCGACCAGGCGGCGCAGGTCGAGCGTGTGGGTGATGTCCCAGAGCAGCCTGGTCTCGGGCGGCGCGCCGGCATAGTCGGCGAGGCCGCGGCCGATCCCGCCCAGCGCCACGCCGATGGCGTGGGCCTGGGCCAGGCTGCGCGGCGCGGCGTGCAGGGGCCGGCCGTCGAGGTAGGTCAGCAGGCTGGCGATTCGCCGCGTGCCGTCGGCGAAGGGCACGGCGCCGTCGCTCCCGTCCAGCCGCGGCACGACCTGCGGCACCGGCAGGCCCGGCGCCTGCGCCGCCAGATGGCGCAGCGCGCCGAGCTGGAAGGCGATGACCGCCTCGCGCTCCGCCGGGTTGGCGATCTTGAAGATGGCGCGCCGGCCGCCGGGCGCCTCGGCCAGGAAGGTCTGGTCGCGCTCGCTGGTCAGCGTCGAGAGCCGTGCCGCAAAGCCGTAGACCGCGTGCAGCGCCGCCTCCGCCTCCGGAACGGGGATCGGCGCCCATTGCGCCGTCAGCACGTCGTCGGCCCCGCCCGTGGAGGAATCCGGCATGTCGCTCCCCTCTTCCGCCGGCCGATCCGGGCCGCCGGCCATCCATGCCCTCGACGGGGCCTCCGGCACAAGCCTCATGCCGGCGTGCGTCCCCGGCCGAGCCGGCGCAGCAGGCCGACGCAGGCGAGCAGCAGGACCGAAAGCGCGATGAGCAGGGTCGCCACCGCCAGGATGGTGGGGCTGAGCTGCTCGCGCAGGCCGACCCACATCTGGCGCGGGACGGTCTGCGTCTCGCCGCTGCCGATGAACAGGGTGACGACGATCTCGTCGAGCGAGCTGCCGAAGGCGAAGATCGCGCCGGACACCACGCCGGGCGCGATGATCGGCAGCGTCACGCGGCGCAGGATCGTCACCGGGCCGGCGCCGGATATGGCGGCGGCATTGACCAGCGTGGTGTCGAACTTGGACAGCGTCGCCGTCACGGTGATCAGCACGAAGGGAGCGCCCAGCACGGTGTGGCTGAGGACCAGGCCGGCGAAGGTGCCGACCAGGCCGAGCCGCGCGAAGACGAAATACATGCCCGCGCCGGCGATGATCAGCGGCACGATCAGCGGCGAGATCAGCAGCGCCGTGACGGCCTGGCGGCAAGGCATCTGCGGCCGCGACAGCCCGAGCGCCGCGAGCGTCCCCAGCACGGTGGCGAGCAGGGTTGAGACCGTCGCGACGATCAGGGAATTCACGGCCGCGGACCGCCAGACCGCACTGCCGAAGAAGTCCTCGTACCAGCGCAGCGAGAAGGCGGCGGGATCGAGCGTCAGCATGCCGCGGCTCAGGGTGAAATAGGGCTCGGCGTTGAAGCTGAGCGGGACGATCACCACCAGCGGCAGGATGAGGAAGGCGAACACCAGGCCGCAATAGGCCAGGAAGCCCGCATGGAGCAGCCGCTGGGCCGGGCCGGCATGATCGGGAAGCAGGGCCATGTCAGCCGCCCACCCGGATCCGGTCGGCGCCGACGGCACGGACATAGACGAAGTAGAGCACCAGCACCCCGGCCAGCAGCAGCGCCCCCAGCGCCGAGGCGAGGCCCCAGTTCAGCGATTCCCGGACGTGGTAGGCGATCATGTTGGAGATCATCTGGCCGCCTTCCCCGCCCAGCAGCGCCGGGGTGATGTAGTAGCCCAGGGACATGATGAAGACGAGCAGGCATCCCGAGACGATGCCGGGCGCGACCTGCGGAACATAGACCCGGCGATAGGCCAAGGCGCGCGAGGCGCCAAGGGATTCGGCCGCGCGCATGTAGACCGGAGGAATGGTGCGCATGACACTGTAGAGCGGCAGGATCATGAACGGCAGCAGGATATGGGTCATGGCGATGACCGTGGCGCGGGCGTTGAAGATCAGCGCCAGGCGGTCGCCGTCGTCGAGCAGGCCGAGGCCGACGAGCGCATCGTTGATAACGCCGTTGCGCTGCAGCAGCGCCATCCAGGCGGCGGTGCGCACCAGCAGCGAGGTCCAGAGCGGCACGACCACCATCAGCAGCAGGATGCCGGCCGTCCGCGGCGCCACGTTGGCGATGAGGTAGGCGACGGGGTAGCCCAGGGCCAGGCAGAGCAACGTCACCAGCAGGCCGATCCACAGGGTGCGCAGGAACAGCGGGGCGTTGACGCGGTAGTCCGGCGCCACGGCGGCGATCTCGCCGGTGGGGCTGCGCTTGAGATCGAGCGCGGCGAGGAGGTTGACCATGGTCGGGACCGCGCCGACGTCGCGGATCGCCGCCCAGATCTGCGGCGAGCGCCAGACGGGATCGGCCGCGAGGATGCGCGGCGTCGCAGGCCCCTCCCCGGCCGCGGCTGCGGCCGTGCGGCGCAGGATGCGGCGCAGGCCGGCCACCTCGAAGTTGAGGCGCGCGCCGATGCGCTGCACGCTGTCGTCCGCCTCGGCCTCGCGCAGGTCCAGCGCCAGCGCGTCGAACACCGCGTCGGCCGGCTGCGAGCGGCCGTCCCAGCCGCGCAGGGCCTGGACGGTCCGCGACAGGCCGCCGGCGACCGGCGCCTCGTCGACGGCGTTCCACAGGAGATAGCCGATCGGCAGCACGAACAGCGCGAGCAGGAACACGAGGAGCGGCAGCACCAGGAGGACGGCGGCGCGCCTGCGGCTGCCGGACCCGGCCACCAGGGACCGGCGCAGGGATCTGGGAGACGGTTCGACGAGCACGGCGGTCATACCGATCGGTCCTCGGAGCGTGGAGGGATGACGGCCCGGCCTCGCCGCCGGGCCGTCGCGCAGGTCAGCCCCGCGCGAGCCAGGCGGCGAAGCGCTGGTTCAGGGCATCGCCGTGCACGGCCCAGAATTCGGCGCTCAGCGCCAGCGCATTGCCAAGATGATCCGGCGATGTCGGCAGGAAGGGCTTCATGTCGATGCCGAGCTCGGGATTGACGCCGACGAAGGCGGCGGAGGAGCGGCGCGAGGGGCCATAGGGGATCAGCGTCCCGGTCTTGCCCTGGATCTGCGGCGTCATTGCCGCGACGACGAACTTCTCGGCCAGCGCCTTGTTCGGCGCGCCCTTGGGAATGACCCAGCCGGAGCCCTCGAGGATCTGGCTGTCCCAGAGGATATCCAGCGGCTTCTTGTCGGTCTGCTGCGCCGAGAAGATGCGGCCGTTCCAGGCCACGCTCATGACGACCTCCTTGTCGACCAGGAGCTGGGGCGCCTGCGCGCCCGCATCCCACCACACCAGGCTGCCCCGGATGGTGTCGAGCTTGGCGAAGGCGCGGTCCTGGCCCTCGGGGGTGGCGAGCACCTCGTAGACGTCGGCGGCAGGCACGCCGTCGGCCATCAGGGCGAGCTCCAGGGTGCGGCTGGCGTTCTTGTAGGCGCCGCGCTTGCCGGGAAAGGCCTTGAGGTCGAAATAGTCCGCCAGCCTGGACGGCTTGGCGCCGGAAAAGGCCGTCTCGTTATAGGCGACGACCATCGCCACGTTGACGGCGTTGATGAAGCATTCCGACCGCGAATCCGCGATGAGGTCCTTGTCGGCGGGCGTGCCGTCCGGCGCGTCGGTCAGCTTGAGGCCGTCCAGCCGCTCGAGGAGGCCGTCGTCGCAGGCGCGGACCGCGTCCGTCGGCTCCATGTCGACCACGTCCCAGGTGACCTTGCCGGCCGCGACCTGGGACTTCAGCTCGGCGACGCCGCCGGAATAGCTCTCGCGCTTGATCTTCGTGCCGGTCGATTGCTCGAAGGGCTGATAGATCGCCTTGTCCTGCGCAGCCTGGTAGGCGCCGCCCCAGCCCACGACGGTGAGGCTGTCCTGGGCGCCGGCGGCGGCTGGCGGTGTCACCGCAAGGGCGACGGCGAGCAGAATACGGCGTGACGGTCTCATGGTGTTTCCCTTTCTGGCATGGCAGGCCCCCGGTTTCCCCGGCGGTTCAGGTTGACGATGCGATCGCGCGGCAGTCGCCGGCGCAAAAGCCGATCCGGATCGGCCGGCCGGCCTCGAGCGAGGCTTCGGTCCGGCGGCCGTGCAGCTTGAGGACGAAGGCGTCGGAGCCGCCCGTTTCGACGCGCAGGCGGACATGGTCGCCGGTGAAGGTCGTCTCGCACAGGCGGCCGACGAGCTCGTTGTCCACGGTGCCGGGCGCGGGATCGAGGACCACCGCCTCGGGCCGCACCCAGAGCGAGACCGGCTCGCCGACCGTGGCAATGCCGGCGGTCACGGCGCGGATCCGCCCTTCGCCGGTCTCGAGCGCCGCCACCAGGCCGCCGCGGGCCGCCTCGACCACGCGGGCGCGCAGGCGGTTGTTCTCGCCGATGAAGCCGGCGACGAAATCCGTGGCCGGCTCGTGATAGAGCGTCTGCGGCGCGGCGAGCTGCTGGATCCGTCCCTCGGCGAACACGGCGATCCGGTCCGACATGGTCAGCGCCTCGGACTGGTCGTGCGTCACGTAGACCATGGTGACGCCCAGCCGGCGATGAATGTGCTTGATCTCGTATTGCAGATGCTCGCGCAGCTGCTTGTCGAGGGCGCCGAGCGGCTCGTCGAGCAGCACCAGCTTCGGCTCGAACACCAGCGCGCGGGCGAGCGCCACCCGCTGCTGCTGCCCGCCGGAAAGCTGGGCCGGCCGGCGGTCGGCGAGGCCCTCCAGCTTCATCAAGTCGAGCATGCGGCCGACCCGGGCGGCGATCTCGCTGCGGGCCAGCTTCCGGACGTCCAGGGGAAAGGCGATGTTCTCCCCCACGCTCATGTGCGGAAACAGCGCATAGTTCTGGAACACCATGCCGATGCCGCGCCGTGCCGGCGGCAGGTGGTCGATGGCCCGGCCGTCGAGCTCGATCGAGCCGCTGCTCACCGGCTCGAAGCCCGCCAGCATCATCAGGGTCGAGGTCTTGCCCGACCCGGACGGCCCCAGCAGCGTCAGAAATTCTCCGCGCCGGATGGCGAGATCGAGATCGTCGACCACGAGCCGGCGGCCGTCATAGGTCTTGCGGACGCCGCGGAAACGGACGACGTCGCCGGGCGGGTCGAGGCTGGCCCGAGGGGAGCGCGGTTCACGCATGCCATCGTCCGCGCGGCCGGCGCGCGGCGGGTCGATCCTGTTCTGCACAGCGGTCACGGACACCCCTCTTTATTTTCCATTTTTCGGAATGTATTGTCATTTTTCGGATTTCACGACAGCTCCACGCGAATGTCAACCGCGTTCGCTCCAGCCGGGCGCATCAATCCTGGGCAGAAGAGCAGAAGAAGCGGCCCAAACACGGAGAGCACCTCTGTGCTGTTCGGCAAGCCTCTGATAGACCTCGACAAAGTGGGAATCGGCCCTTGAGCGCAGATGACAAGAATTTGAGCAAGACCGTGCAGGAGAAGGAGCCGGGCTCGGCGCCGCTGCGCCGGGCGGCGACCATTCTGGATGCCGTCGCTGCGGCGCGTGAGGGCGTGCCCCTGCAGCACATCTGCGATGCCGTTGGCCTGCCGGTGTCGACGACCCACCGGCTGCTGCAGAGCCTGCTGGCGATCGGCTATCTCGCGTTCGATGCGGAACGCAAGCGCTACCGGATCGGCAGCCGCCTGGTGCGGCTGGTCCATATCAGCCAGGACACCGCCACCATCAAGATGCAGGCCGACCCGCTCCTGACCGCCCTGGCCAACCGGTTCCGTCAGACCGCCTTCCTGACGCAGCTCGTCGGCGAGGAGCTGGAGCTGGTCACCTATGCCCTGCCCGACGAGCCGCTGGGCTCGGCGATCTACCCCGGCGGACGCTTCCCGATCCACGCCACGGCGACGGGCAAGGCGACCTTCGCCTTCCAGCCCGAGGCCGTCGTCGACCGGCTGCTGCGCCGCCCGCTGGAGAAGCTCCAGCCGGCGACGCTCGCCGACCCCGAGGCAGTGCGGCGCGAGCTGGAGACAGTGCGCCAGCTCGGCTACGCGGTGATCGATTCGGAGTTCGATCCCGGCGTCTTCGCCATCGGCTGCCCCGTGATCTCCGCCAGCGGCAGCGTCACCTTCGCCGTCGCCCTGGTGGGCCTCGGCGAGAACATGCGCAACGACCACACGATCGAGGCCTATGCGGCTGCGCTGAAGGCGACCGCGCGCGATCTGGCGACCTTGATCGCGCGGGCCTGAGGACGGCTCCCCGCCCGCCTCAGCGCCGGGCCGCCAGGCTGTCGGCGATGACGCAGAGCAGCTCGAACATCAGGTTGGCGGCATTGAGCTGGGTCTGGCCGGTCGGATCGAACATCGGCGCCACCTCGCAGATGTCGGCCCCGACCAGGTGCTTGCCGCGCAGCGAGCGGATCATCATCTGTGCGTCGCGCACCGAGAAGCCGCCGACCTCGGGGACCCCCGTCCCCATCGCATAGGCCGCATCCAGGCCGTCGATGTCGAAGGTCACGTAGGTCCTGCCACTGCCGGTCACCCGGTCGATCTCCGCGATCACGGCGTCGCGGCCGATCGCCTCGAACTCGTCCATCGTGACCAGCCGCATGCCGACCCGCTCGCCATAGGCGACGTCGTCGGCGCTGAAGCGACTGCCGCGCAGGCCGATCTGGATGGTGCGCCGCGGATCGATCAGAGTCTCCTCCACCGCCCTGCGGAAGGTGGTGGCGTGATTGACCCGGGTTCCCAGGAGCTCGTCGAGCGTGTCCGCATGGGAATCGAAATGGACGATGCCGACCGGGCCGTCCTTGGCGATCGCCCGCAGGATGGGCAGCGGCACGGTATGGTCGCCGCCGATGCTGATCGGCACGCTGCCGCTGCGGTGCAGGTCCTCGTAGAAGCGCTGGATCAGCTCGATCGAAGCCGCCATGTCGAGTGGATTGATCGGGGCGTCACCGATATCCGCGACGTTGCAGAGCGCGAAGGGCGCGATGCCGCTGGTGGGATGGATGCGGCGGATGGCGCGGCTGGCCTCGCGCACCGCGGCCGGGCCCTGCCTCGCGCCCGAGCGATAGTTGACGCCCATGTCGAAGGGCACGCCGACCAGGGCAATGTCCACCTCGGCGTTCACCTCGTGCCGGGGGAGCCGGAAGAAGGTGGCGATATCGGCGAAGCGGGGCGAGCGCGAGGCGTCGAGCGGCTGGAAGCGCAGATCGTTTCTCATGATCGTCTTTCTTGAGCTGATGGTCAGTCGATGAAGATGTCGCGGTGCTTGAGGACTGCGCGTTCCAGAGCGCCGGCCAGCGCCTCGCAGTCGGCGTCGGTGATGGCCAGGCTGAGCGCCATGTAGCCGCGCCGGGCGAGGTAGAAGCCCTCCTCGACCAGCGCGAGGAACAGGATGTCGCGCAGGCGCAGGTCGACCTGCTCCGCCTCGCGCGGCGTGCGGACCGCCGGCCTCCGCGGATGGATGGCGATCATCGATCCCTGCCCGGTGCAGGCGAGCCGCGCTCCGAGCCGGTCGAAGAGCGCATCGAGATGCAGGCGCAGGCGGTCGCCGCGGGCGTTGAGGTCGTCGCAGGCCTGCGGCGTGAAGATCTCGGTCAGGGCCGCCAGGCCGACCTTCATCGTCAGCGAATTGTTGTTGTAGGTGCCGGCATGGGGCAGCGCGCCCGGACGGGTCGGGTCGAAGCGCTCCATGATCGCCCCGACGCCGCCGAAGGCGCCGAAGGACATGCCGCCGCCGACATATTTGCCGAAGGTCTTGAGGTCGGGCTGGATGCCGAGCCAGGCGCTGTAGCCCTTGGGGCCGAGCCGCGACGTCATCACCTCGTCGAAGATCAGCACAGTGCCGTGCTGGGAGGCGCGCCGGCGCAGCAGCGACAGGAACGCCGCGCTTCCCGGCACGCAGCCCGTGCCCCATAGCGGCTCCACCACGACTGCCGCGAGCTCATCGCCGCAACGGTCCAGCAGCGCCTCGGTGCCGGCGACGTCGTTGTACTCGCCCAGGACGATGTCGTAGGGCGCGTTCACCGGCGTGCCGCCGCCGGCGAAGGACAGGACGCTGCCGTGATAGGCGCCGTGGAAAGCCAGGATCCGGCTGCGCCCGGTATGGGCCCGGGCGGCGCCCAGCGCCATCAGGTTGGCCTCCGTCCCCGAATTGGTGAAGCGGACGAGATCCAGATCGAACCGCCGGCACACCGCCTCGGCGAAGGCGATCTCGTCGAGATGATGGGCGCCGAGATTGAGCCCGGTGGCCAACGCCTCGGCCACGGCGCGGTGGACCCGTTCATGCGAATGGCCGAAGAGGCCGGCGGAATATTCACCGAGAAAGTCGGTGTAGCGCAGGCCGTCGGCGTCGGTGAGGACCTGCCCTTCGCCGGACACCATGCGCAGGGGAAAAGGCCGGTGGAACAGCACCGTGCGGGTGTTCCCTCCAGGCATGACCCGGCTCGCCTCGGCGGCAAGGCGCTGTGAGA
The DNA here is from genome assembly GCF_030814995.1 of Labrys wisconsinensis. Taxonomy (GTDB): domain Bacteria; phylum Pseudomonadota; class Alphaproteobacteria; order Rhizobiales; family Labraceae; genus Labrys; species Labrys wisconsinensis. The sequence goes on from NZ_JAUSVX010000003.1 coordinate 265,615, forward strand.
CCGGACGTTTGGCGGCGAAGGCCGCGCAGGCGCTTTCGAGCGCAGTGGCGACGGCATTGTCGTGGCGGTCGACGCTACGGCTCTCACCTGGATGGTTCATATGGCTTCTTTCATTTAACAGAAATGATTTCCATTTTTTGAGATTCTCTAATGGCCCACCGTCATGCCGTCAAGCGGTTCGACGGATGTCGGAGGCTGGATTGACAGGGGTCGTCGCGCGTGCCTACTTTCCAAAAAATGGTATCAGTTTCTTTTTTATGGAAACAAGAATGACCCATCCGACCTGGCCGACGCGGGGCGGCCCGCAAGACCTGTTCTATGCCCGGAGCAACACGCGCGGCCTTCCGACCATCGTCCGCGGCGAGGGCATCTTCGTCTTCGACAAGGAGGGCAACCGCTATATCGACGTCGTCTCCGGCGCCTTCACCGCGGCCCTGGGCCAGGGCAACCGGCGTGTTCTGGAGGCGATGGTGCGGCAGGGCGAGACGCTCAGCTATTCCTACGTCCGGGTGGCCCGGCACGAGCCCAACCTGGAGCTGACGCGGCGCATCGCCGACCTCGCTGGTCCCGGCTTCGAGCGCTGTCACCTGACCTCGGGCGGCTCCGAGGCGGTCGAGATGGGCATCAAGTTCCTGCGCCAATACGCGCTGGCCAAGGGGATGCCGGCCAAGACGCGCGTCATCACCCTGATGCCCTCCTACCACGGCGGCACGCTGGCCACGCTCGGCTGGACCGGGGACGAAGATATCCCCGCCGTCTGGCACGGCATGACGGTGCCCTCGGCCAAGATCCCGGCACCCCTGTCCTATCGGCCGAGCGCCGGGGTCTCGGCGGAAGACGGCGCCCGCGCGAGCGCCGAGGCCCTGGAAAGGACGATCCTGGAGATCGGGCCCGACCGGGTGCTCGCCTTCATGTTCGAGCCCGTCGGCGGCCAGTCGACGGGCGCCAATGTGCCGCACGACCTGTTCTTCCGGGAGGCCCATCGGATCTGCCGGCGCCATGGCGTCTTCCTGGTCTATGACGAGGTCATGGCGGCGGTGCGCACCGGCAGCTTCCTGGCGGCGCAGCGCCGGCCGGACTGCCGCCCCGACATCGTGATCACCGCCAAGGGGATCGGTGCCGGCTACGTGCCGATGGGCGTGATGCTGGCGCCGGCGACGATGGTCGACGAGCTCGCCGGGCTGACCGGCTTCAACCTGTCCCACACCTACAACGCCAACCCGATCGCCTGCGCCGCCGGCGCGGCTGTCGTCGACGAGATCGTCGAGCGCGGGTTGATCGCAGCCGCCGTCACCGTCGGCAACCACGTCCGGCAGCGGCTTGAGGCCCTGAAGGAGCGCTCGCCCATCGTCGGCGACGTCCGCGGGGAGGGCCTGCTGCTGGCGATCGAATATGTCCGCGACAAGCGCACGAAGGCGACTTTCCCCGATGCGATCTATGCCAGCGACCGCAGCCGCCAGATCGGCCTGTCGCACGGCTTGATGCTGTATGCGCGGCGCCAGAACGGCGGGCGCTTCGGCGAATGGTCGATCGTATCGCCGCCCCTGACGATCACGCTGGAGCAAGCCGACGATCTCGTCGATCGCCTGGAGCGCACGCTCGCCGACTTCACCGACGAGATGGTGCGAGAGGGAGTGCTGTGATGGCGACCGACCGGCCGATCCCGACCGTTCCGGCGGTCGATGGCAATCGCCTCTGGGACAGCCTGACGGCGATGGCGGCACTCGGGGCGACCGCGAAGGGCGGCTGCCGCCGCGTCGCCTTCACCGACGAGGACAGGCGCGGCCGCGACCTCTTCCGGTCGTGGTGCGAGGTGGAGGGCCTGCGTGTCAGCGTCGACGTCTTCGGCAACATGTTCGCCCGCCGGCCCGGGCGCAGCAACCTGCCGCCAGTGCTCGTCGGCAGCCATCTCGACACGCAGCCCACCGGCGGCCGGTTCGACGGCGTCTATGGCGTCCTCGCCGGCCTGGAGCTCGTCCGCACCTTGAACGCCGCCGGCATCATGACGGAACGGCCGATCGAGATCGTCAACTGGACCAACGAGGAAGGGGCGATCTACCGCTCGATGATGGGCTCGGAGGTCTTCACCGGCGCACTGGCGCTGGAGGAGGCGCTGGCGCTCGTCGACCTCGACGGCCGCCGGCTCGGCGATGCCCTGGATGCGATCGGCTATCGCGGCACGGCCGGGCTGTGGTCCTATCCCGTGCACTGCTATTTCGAGGCCCATATCGAGCAGGGGCCGGTGCTGGAGGCGCACGGCACGACCATCGGCGTCGTCACCGACGGCATCGCCTTCCGCCGCTACGCCATCACCATCGAAGGCCGGGAGGCCCATGCCGGCCCGACGCCGATGGCGCTGCGCCGGGATGCGATGGTGACCGCCGCGGCGCTCATCGGGGCCACGCACGCCCACGCGCTCGAGGTCGAAGGCGCCAGGGCGACCTTCGGCTACCTGAAGGCTCATCCCGGCGTGCCCAACACGCTGGCGGGGCGCGTGGAGATGAGCGCGGACCTGCGCCACCGCGAGGACGAGATGCTCGACGGCCTGGAGGAGCGCCTGGCGGCCGATCTGCAGCGCGTCTGCGCCGAGCAGGGCACCAGCGCCACGCTGCGCCGTGTCGTCACCTCGCCGCGCGTGCGGTTCCATCCTGCCCTGCGCCGACGGGTCGCGGAGGCGGCGCAGGCACTCGGCTACAGCCGGGAGGAGATCGTCAGCGGCGCCGGGCACGATGCCTGCAACATCGCGCGCCGCATTCCGGCTGCGATGATCTTCATTCCCTGCAAGGACGGCATCAGCCACAACGAAGCCGAGAGCGCCGAGCCGGCGGACTGCGAAGCCGGCTGCAATGTCCTGCTCCATGCCGTGCTGGCGGCTGCGAACGACACGACCGCGCTGGAGGCTGCGCCATGAGCGCTCCCCGTCCCGTCGCCATCGTCACCGGCAGTTCCTCGGGCATCGGGGCCGCCGCAGCCCGGCGCCTGGCGCGGGCGGGCTTCGACGTCGCCGTCACCTATTCCCGCAACGCGGACGGGGCGCGGAGCACGGCGGCCGCCTGCAAAGCCGAGGGTGCCGCCGCGATCGTCGTGCGGGGCGACGTGTCCGTGGATGCCGATTGCCGCGCCATCGCCGCCGCGGCCGCGGCGGCCTGGGGGCGCATCGACGTGCTCGTCAACAATGCCGGCACCACGCGCTATGCCGAGGCCCGTGACCTCGACGCCCTGGATGCAGCCGATTTCCAGCATGTCTTCGGCACCAATGTCACCGGCGCCTATCAGATGGCGCGCGCCGCGGCGCCGCACCTGAGGGCAGCGCCGGACGCGGCCATCGTCAACGTCTCCTCTCATGCCGGCTTCTCCGGAGCAGGATCCTCGACCGCCTACGCCGCCTCCAAGGGCGCCCTCAACACGCTGACCCTCGGCCTGGCGCGCGCCCTCGCCCCGGCCATCCGCGTCAACGCCGTGTGCCCCGGCTTCGTTGCGACCGACTGGGGCCTCGCCTGGCAGGAGCCGGCCGAGTATGAGGCCTTCCAGCGCCGCGCCGCCGACGTCGCTCCGCTGCGCCGGATCCCGACCGCCGACGGCGTCGCCGAATGCATCGTCTGGCTCGCCACGGCGGCCGCCTTCGTGACCGGCCAGCTTCTGGTGATCGACGGCGGCACCCATCTCACCGTGGGCAGCCCGCTGGCCCAGCCCTGACCGGATCGCTAGAGCGGCGGCAGCAGGCTCGGGCTCGGCCGCACGAAGCTCCGGCGCCCTGCCTTGAGGCCGAGCAGCGGCTGGGCGATCTCGCGCACGGCGTCTTCCGGGCTTTCGCAGTCCAGCACGACGAGGTCGGCGGGACGGCCGACGGCGATGCCGTAGCCGTCGAGCCGCAGCAGCCGGGCGGCCGCGGCCGTCACCATATCGAAGCACAGGCGCATGTCCGTGTCGGAGCCGAGCTGCGCGACGTTGGCGTAGAGGTTGGCCATGCGCAGCAGCGAGGCATCGCCGAAGGGCGTGAACGGGTTCAGCACGTTGTTGGTAGCGATCGAACAGGCGATGCCGTGCCCGGCGAGGCGATGGGCCGGCGCCACGCCGCGCGGCACGAGATGGTCGCGGTCGCGGCCGCCGAGATAGAGATCCGTTGCCGGCAAAACAGTGAGAGCGATTCCGGCATCGGCGAGGCGCCGCGCCGCCACCTCGAGCTCGCCCGGCGGCAGGGCCGACAGCTTGGTGACATGGCCGATGGCGACGCGCCCGCCCCAGCCATAGGCATCGGTGAGGCGGCAAACCTCCACCATGTCCGAGCCCGCGGGATCGAGATCGAAATCGAGATGGAGGTCGATATCGACGTCGAAGGCGCGCGCCAGCGCGAAGATGCGCGCAAGCTGCCCGGCCGGGTCGGGATCGATATAGGGGGCGCCGCCGATGGCGTCGGCCCCGGCGTTGAGGGCGGCAGCGAGCAGGTCCTCGCAACCGGGATTATTGGTCAGGCCCTCCTGCGGGAAAACGCAGAGCGTCAGGTCGACGGCCCAGCGATAGTCGCGCTTCAGCGCCGTCAGCGCCTCGAAGCTGGTGAGGCCGACGCGCGGGTCGACCTCGACATGGGTCCGCATCCGCGTCGTGCCCTGGACGATCGCCCGCTCCAGGGTCCGCGTCGCCCGCGCGGTCACGTCCTCGACGGTGAAGCCGCGCTTGGCCTCAGCTACGCTGGCGACGGCCTCGCGCAGCGTGCCGGATCGGCAGGGGCAGCGGTCCAGGAGGCAGGACTTGTCGAGATGGATGTGGGTCTCGACGAAGCCGGATATGGTCAGCCGCCCCGCGAGGTCTTCCTCCTCGCCGCCGCCGGGCAGATTCGGCGCCAGCGCGGCGATGCATCCGTCGGCGATGCCGATGTCGAGGGGGTCGTCGCGATCAACGATCCGAGCGTTCCGGAGGACGAGGTCGAAGCTCATGGCCCGGCAAACCCGTTATAGCGATAGGGGCGTCCCGCCGGATTTTCCGGCCAGGCGCGGAACCAGGCTTCCAGGTGCGGCATCAGCCGGTCGACCATGGCGCGGGCCTGCGCCTCCGCCGGCGTCGGCGGGGCCGCGAGCCGATCCGCGATCTCGCGCAGCACCGCGTCGCGGTCGATCGAGACCACCCTGCCCTGCTCGACCAGCTTGCGGCCGCCGACGAAGACGGTGTCGACCGCCTTCTCCCGCGCCCGCAGCACCACGGCATCGGCGAGCGGCGTGCGCGGGTCGAGAATCGGGCGCGCCACCGCATCCCAGTCGAGCAGGACGATGTCGGCGGCAAGGCCAGGGTCGAGCCGGCCGATCGTGCCGGCAAAGCTGGTGGTCGCGGCGCCGTGCTCGGTCGCCATGCGCAGCACGGCGGCCGGCGACGGGCGCTCGTTCCACAGCCCGGCGCCGCGATGCAATGCCCAGACCAGCCCCATCTCGGTCAGCATGTCGCGGGTGTCGTCGATGTTGGACTGGTCGATGCCGAGCGCCACCGGGATGCCGCGCTTCGTCATCTCCGTGACGGGTGCGATGCCGCTCGCCAGGCGCAGGCCGGAGCTGGCATTGTGGCAGACGAGGCAGCGGTGCTCGGCGAGGAGATCGAGGTCGGCGCCGTCGACCCAGATGCCGTGGCCGAGGGTGAGGTCCGGGCCGAGGCAGCCGAGATGGGCGAGATGGCCGATGGCCGAGCGGCCGGTGCGCCGGCGGGCGAAATCGGCCTGGCGCTCGGTCTCGACCAGGTGCATGTGCAGCTTCGCCCCGTGCCGCCGCGCCGTGTCGAAGATCGCCTCCAGGCAGGTATCGCTGCACCAATGCAGGTTGGCGGGCGCGAGCTGCAGGCGCACCCGCTCAGGGTCGCGCGCCCGCCAGCGCACTGTGGCTGCCTCGAAGAAGGCCATATGGCGCTCGATCGGCGCCAGGGACGCCGCGAGCTCGGCCCGGACATGCTCGGCGACCTCGCCGGGCAGGTCGGCGAGGAACGCGGCGTCGTCCTCATACGTGAGCTGGTTGCGGTCGCGGATCATGAAGGACCAGGAGACGCGCATGCCGATCTCGCCATAGGCGGCGACGACGCCGTCGACCGTCTCGTCCCAGGCGCTCTCCGGCCCGCTGAGACCGCCCTGGATGTGCTGCACGGTGGTGGTGCCGCTCTCCAGCATCTCGATGGCGGCATAGAGCGTGTCGAGGCGGTGGCCGATCCGGCGCATGCCGCGGAACTGCGGCAGCCAGAGCTCGAGGGGGGCGAAGGGCACGCCCATCATCAGCGGCGTCAGGCCGAAATGATGGTGGGCGTTGACCAGGCCGGGGATGGCGACGGCCTGCGGCCCGCCCTCGACGGGCAGCTCGGGATGGCGCGCCAGGAGGTCGACGGTGCCGATGGCGGCAATGCGGCCGTCCACAATATGCAGCACCGCATCCTCGACGACCTCGGCGGCGCCCGAGGCATCGACGCCGCGGATCAAGGCTTTGGTGCGGATCAGGAAGGGCGCGTGGGGGCTCGTCACGATGGGTGTACCTGCTTTCAGGCGCGCCACCGGGAACCCCTCTCCCGGCCGGGAGAGGGGCAGGGGTGAGGGTCTAAACCTGTCAACACTGGGGCTTCCTCTTCCCTCAAGGCTGCGGATCTCCCGATCAGAAAGCGTTTTCTACCAGATTATGACAGTATTCCGCAGAGACAACGCTTGTATTCGCTTCATCCTGAAACGTTTAGTCCCTCACCCCTGCCCCTCTCCCGGCCGGGAGAGGGGTTTCTCCTCGCCTCACGGGTCGCCGATCGCCGGCGCGCCAGCCTCCGCGGCACCGAGGAATCGCTCCTCCCACCAGGTGAACAGCACGTCGCGCAGAGCCGCCCCGTCGTCCTCGCCGTAGACCGGCAGGCGCAGGCGGTCGAGCATCGCCGCCTCCTCCGCCGAGAGCCGCACCTCGACGTCCTCGACGCGGAGCGGCACGTTGACGAATTCGGCGGCATAGGCAGGGTCGCGCTTCAGCGCCCGGTCGGCCTTGATCGCGGCGTTGCGGAAATCGGCGGGCGTGCGCTGGCTGCGCAGGATCGGCACTTTCGGCACGGCGGCGAGGTCGGCCTCGGTCGCCTCGAACACGGTGAGCTTGATCGGCTTCAGGGCAAAATTGCTGGTGCGCATCACGTCGGCGCCGCAGACATTCGGCACGGCCAGCACGTCGGCGAGGGCCAGGAGGTCGGCATGGTCGCCCGGCCTGGTCTCCTGGCGGGTGATCGTGGCGCGGCCGTCGAGCGTCACCTCGGTGCACATGAACAGGTTGAAGCTGTCATGCACGTCGTCGGGCGTCAGGCCGTATTCGCGCTGCGCCTCGGCCTGGATGTCGTGGCAATTGGTGTGGGCGTCGAAGCCGTAGGCGCTCTCGTAGACATAGGCGCTGCAGCGCGGGAACAGCACGTCGTTGCGCCCGACCGTGTCCTCCAGGATGTAGAGCAGCGCCCGCTCGCGCGGCGGCGCCGACCACAGGAACGCGCCCCTGGTCGGGTTGAAGCCGTGCACCGTCCGGGTGCGGCCGCAATGCATGAACTCCTTGTAGTCGTGCAGGTTGAAGCAGTTGAAGTCGACGCATTGCAGGCCCTCGACCTGCTCGATGCGCAGGATCTGGCCGGCCAGCAGCTCCACCGCCTTGCCGGTGCCCGGCTGCATCACCCATTCCGACAGGATGCGGCGTCCGGTCATCGCGAGTTCCCCTGGCCCTGCCTGGCCTGCTTTTCCGCCTGCTCGCGCAGGGCGAGGCGGATGAGGGCCGCCCGGTCCGCCGCCACGCCGCGCGCGACGGTGCGGTCGAGCAGCTCCAGCTGCTGCTGGTTGAGTGTCAGCGTCACGATCCTGTCGCCCATGATCGCCTCCGTCGGCATCGCATCCGGTGCCGCTCCCGCCTCTTTATCCGGCGCGCCATGAGGAATTCGAAGCCCAAATGTTGAGCTGTCGTGCCCAACATTTCCGCATATCGGATACTTGATGATACCGGTCATGTGTACAAGAATTCGATCATCACGTATCCGAGAGAGCATCCACCGGCGCATGTCGAGAAACTCACCCCGGGCCGAGACCGCCTATCAGGCACTCCGGCAGGCGATCATCGAGCAGGCCCTGCTGCCCGGCGCCAAGCTGCCGGAGGACCAGATCGGCTCGCATTTCGGCATGAGCCGCACCCTGGTGCGGGCAACGCTGGCCCGCCTGCAGGCCGAGGGGCTGGTCGATGCGCGGCCCAAGCGCACCGCGACGGTGGCGCAGCCGAGCCTGGAGGAGGCCAAGGCGGTGTTCGAGGCACGTCGGGCGCTGGAGCGGGAGGCCGTGGCCCTGGTGGTCAGGCGCTGGCGGCCCGAATATGGCGCCGCGCTCGAAGGCCATGTGCGGGAGGAGGACGCCGCCAAGGCGCGAGGCGACGAACGCGTCTCGATCCGGCTCGCCGGCGAGTTCCACATCAAGCTCGCCGCCATGTCCGGCAACCCCGTCATCGAGCGCTATCTCGGCGAGCTGGTATCGCGCTGCTCGCTGATCCTGGCGCTGTACGGGCGGCCGCATTCCTCCGAATGCGCCGTCAACGAGCATTCCGCCATCATCGAGGCGCTGCGCCGGCGCGACGCGGCGGGTGCGGTCGCGCTGATGGACGAGCATGTCGGCTCGGTGGAACGGCGCGCCCTCCTCGCCGACGCGCCAGCGGCGGAGTCTGAGCTCGGCACCGTCCTGACGCGCTATGCCGAGGCGATCGAGGCGCGCGGCAGCGCCATCCCCCTGCCGGCCGGCAAGCGCAGGCAGACGCCATGAGCCGGACAACCGAGGCCGCGCATGTCCATTTCGATTTCGCCGCCCTGTCGGCGCGCGACCGCTACAAGCTCCTGATCGGCACGGTCATCCCGCGGCCGATCGCCTTCGTCACCACGGTGGACGAGGTGGGCCGGCGCAACGCGGCCCCGTTCAGCTTCTTCAACTGCCTCTCGGCCGACCCGGCCATCGTCGCCATCGGGGTCGAGAACCATGCCGACATGCGCTTCAAGGACACCGGCCACAACATCCGCATGACGGAGGAGTTCACCGTCAACATCGTCGACGACGCCATGCTCGAGGCGATGAACACCTGCGCCGTGCCGTTCCCGCCCGATGTCGACGAGATCGCGATGGCGGGGCTGACGGCGGTGCCCGGCACGCATGTGCGCTGCCCTCGTCTCGCCGAGGCACCCGCCTCGCTCGAATGCCGGCGCTATATGACGCTGGAAGTCGGCAAGTCGCGCGAGATCGTGCTCGGCCTGGTCCTCGGCTGCTTCGTGCGCGAGGAGGCGGTCGATCCCCTGACCAAGCATGTCGACCAGCGCCGGATGGACGCCCTCGGCCGGCTCGGCGGCCACGGCTATGCCCGCACGCGCGACCAATTCGACCTGCCGACGATGTCGGTCGCCGAATGGGAGCGGCGGCAGGCGGAAAGCCTGGCTCCGGACGCCGCTGCCGAGTGAAACGGCCGGCTTGACCGCGGAAAGACCCGGCGAGCCGCCCGATTCCGGACGAGCTCCCGGCCCGATGCCGGAACGGCTTCGCCGCGCCGGAGGGACTGCCATGCGCCATCGGCCGCAAGAGCCGCAGGCGACCATCCATCGCAGCAACAGCGCCGGCGCGATGCGACCGGTCGCCAAGACAGGGGAACGAGCATGAACGACATCACTCTCACACGCCGCGGCTTCCTCGGCGCCGCCGCCGGCTCCGCGCTGCTGCTCGGAGCGGGGCAGACGGCCCGCGCCGCCGACGGCATCACCATCGGCATGATCTATGTCGGCCCGCGCGACGATTTCGGCTGGAACCAGGCCCATGCCGTCGGCGCCAAGGCGCTGAAGGCCATCCCTGATGTCACGGTGCTGGAGGAGGAGAACGTCCCCGAAACCAACGCCGTCACCCAGACCATGGAGTCGATGATCAATGTCGACGGCGCCAAGCTCTTGTTCCCGACCTCGTTCGGCTATTTCGACCCGTTCATGATCGATGCGGCCAGGAAATATCCCGAGGTCGAGTTCCGCCACCCGACATCCCTCTGGGACAAGGCCAAGCATCCCATGAATCTCGGCGGCTATTTCTGCTACCTCGACCAGGGCCACTACGTGAACGGCATCGCCGCCGGCCTCTCCACCAAGTCCAACAAGATCGGCTTCGTCGCCGCCAAGCCGATCGCGCTGGTGCTCCGCAACATCAACGCCTTCACGCTCGGGGTGAAGAAGGTCAATCCGGCGGCGAGCGTCCATCTCGTCATCACCGGCGACTGGTCGATGCCGGTGCGCGAGGCCGAGGCGACCAATGCGCTGATCGACGCGGGCTGCGACGTCATCGCCTGCCATGTCGACAGCCCGAAGATCGTGGTGCAGACCGCCGAAGGGCGCGGCGTCAGGAGTTGCGGCCACAATGCCGACCAGTCGACGCTGGCGCCCAAGGGGTTCATCACCGGCGCCGAGCTGAAATGGGGCACGGTCTACACCGCCTATGCCGGCATGATCGCCAGGGGCGAAAAGCTGCCCAACGTCAACGAGGGCGGCTACGACAAGGACATGGTGTTCAGCACGCCGTTCGGGGCCAGCGCCACCGAGGCGGCCAAGGTGGCGGCCACCAAGGCCATGGCGGCCGTCAAGGCCGGCGCACCGATCTTCGTCGGGCCGCTGAAGGACAACACCGGCAAGCCGGTGATCGACAAGACGCTGGGCCTCTATGACCCGGCGCTGTGGGGCACGAACTACCTGATCGAGGGCGTGGTCGGGTCGATCGTCTGACCCGCCCGCCGACCCGGCGCTATCGCGCGGGCGCCGGCGCCGCGCGGATGGTCTCGATGATGGCGGAATAATCGAGGGCGACGCCGCCGCCGTCGGCGAAGCGCCGGAACATCTCCATGGCATGGCGGCCGAGCGCCGTGTCGGCGCCGGCGGCCTCGGCCGCCTGCTGCGACAGCGTCAGGTCTTTCAGCATCAGCGCCGTGGCGAAACCGGGCGCAAAGCCGCGGTTGGCGGCGCTCGCCGGCACCATGCCGGGCACGGGGCAATGATGCGTCAGGGCCCAGCATTGGCCCGAGGAGGAGGAGGCGACGTCGAACAGCGCCTGGTGCGACAGGCCGAGCTTTTCGGCGAGCACGAAGGCCTCGCTGATGGCGATCATCGAGATGCCGAGGATCATGTTGTTGCAGATCTTGGCCGCCTGCCCGGCGCCGGCGCCACCGCAATGCACGACCCGGCCGCCCATGGCGTCCAGCAGCGGCCGGGCCCGGGTCACGGCGGCCGCCTCGCCGCCGACCATGAAGGTCAGCGTCCCCGCCTCGGCCCCGGCGACGCCGCCCGAGACCGGCGCGTCGAGGGCCGCCATGCCGTGGCCGACCGCCAGGGCATGAGCCTCGCGCGCCGCCTCGACATCGATGGTCGAGGCATCGATGAACAGCGTGCCGGGATCGGCAGCGCCGAGCAGGGCGTCGCGATAAAGGCCGGTGACGTCGCGGCCGGCGACCAGCATGGTGATGACGACGTCCGCCTCGCGCGCCGCCTCGGCCGCCGAGCCGACCGTCGCCACGCCCGCCTCGGCCGCCGCGGCCATCGCCGCCGGGTTGAGGTCGTGGCCGCGCACCCGGTGCCCCGCCTTGACGAGATTGGCCGCCATGGGCCGCCCCATATGGCCGAGACCGATGAAACCGATGAACGTCATCGCATTGCTCCCGTCATGACAAGCCGAGATCCGGGCCGGCGAAATGGCGCTCGACCTCGGCGGCGGAGACATCCTCCAGCCGGGCGGGCGACCAGGCCGGGTTGCGGTCCTTGTCGACCAGCACGGCCCGCACGCCTTCGGCAAAGTCGGGATCGAAGATGCGCGACAGGGTCAGGCGGAAGTCGCGGTCGAGGCAGGCCTCCAGGCTCGCGGGGCGGCGGCGCAGCGCCGCCAGCGTCAGCTTGAGCGAGCCGGGCGACGCCGCGGCGATCGCCTTGGCCGCCGGCGCCGCCCCGGCCTCCGGCGCGGCGCGCAGCGCGGCCAGGATCTCCTCCACGCTGTCGCCGGCATAGCAGCGGTCGATCCAGGCCCGCGCCGGCGCCAGGGCGCCCTCGCCCGGCCCCTCCGCCGCCGCGGCCAGCACGGCATCGACCTCGGCTGCCGAGCCGCAGGCCGAGAGCCCGCGGATGACCTCGCCGAGGCGGCCGGAGGCGATGCGCCGGTCGGCGAAGCCGCAGGCGATGGCATCATCCGGGCCGAAGCGCGAGCCGGTCAGCGCCAGGTGCGTGCCGAGCTCGCCCGGGGCGTTGGCCAGGAGCCAGGCCGCGCCGATATCGGGATGGAAGCCGATATGCACCTCGGGCAGGGCCAGCACCGCGCGCTCGGTCACCACCCGGCGGGTGCCGTGGCAGCCGATGCCGACGCCGCCGCCCATGGTGGTGCCGTCCATCAGCGCGACCACCGGCTTGGGATAGCGGGCGAGCCGATCGTCGAGCGCATATTCCTCGCCGAAGAAGGCGGCGCAGGTGGCGACATCGCCAGCCCTCACGGCGTCGCGGATCGCCCGGATGTCGCCGCCGGCTGAGAAGGCCGGCCCGGGCGCGGCGTCGATCACCACCACCGCCACCGCCTCGTCGTCCTGCCAATCCGCCAGGGCGGCATCGATCTGGCGGACCATGGCGAGCGTCAGGGCGTTGAGGGCGGCCGGCCGGGCGAGGGTGAGGCGGCCGGCGCGGCCGTCGATGCGGACCTCGACGCCACTCATCGCCGCTCCTCGATCAGGGAACGCGCCACGATCAGGCGCATGATCTCGTTGGTGCCTTCGAGGATCTGGTGCACGCGCAGGTCCCTCACGATCTTTTCGATGCCGGTATCCTGGAGATAGCCATAGCCGCCGAAGAGCTGCAGGGCGTCGTTGGCGACGGCAAAACCCGCATCGGTGCACAGGCGCTTGGCCATGGCGCAGAGCCGGGTGGCGTCGGCGTCCCTGCGGTCGAGCGCCGCCGCGGCGCGCCAGAGGATGCTGCGCCCCGCCTCCAGCTCCGTCGCCATGTCGGCGATGCGGAACTGCAGCGCCTGGAATTCCTCCAGCCGCTTGCCGAAGGCCTGCCGCTCGCCGAGATAGGCGAGCGCCCGGTCGAGCGCGGCCCCGGCCCCGCCGAGCGAGCAGGCGGCGATGTTGAGCCGGCCGCCGTCGAGCGCCTGCATGGCGAAGCGGAAGCCCTCGCCCTCCTCGCCCAGCCGGTTGGCGACGGGCACGGCGCAGTCCTCGAACAGCACGGCGCGGGTCGGCTGGGCGTTCCAGCCCATCTTGCGCTCGTCGGGGCCGAAGGAGAGGCCGGGTGTGCCGCCCTCGACCACCAGCGCGGTGATGCCGGACGCCCCCTCGCCGCCGGTACGGACCATGACGACATAGAAATCGTCGGGGTTGCCGGCGCCGGAAATGAACTGCTTGCGCCCGTTCAGGACATAGGTGTCGCCGCGGCGCACGGCGCGGGTCCTGAGGGCAGCGGCATCCGAGCCCGAATCCGGCTCGGTCAGGCAATAGCTCGCGAGCTTGTCCATGCTCAACAGCGCGGGCAGCCAGCGCTGGCGCTGGTCCGGCGTGCCGAAGGCGTCGACCATCGAGGCCACCATGTTGTGGATCGAGAGATAGGCGGCGACGGTGGGGCAGCCGCCGGCCAGCGCCTCGAAGATCACGGCGCCGTCGAGACGCGCCAGGCCGCTGCCGCCATGCTCGCCCGGCACGCAGATGCCGGCCATGCCGAGCCCGGCGGCGGCTCGCAGCACGTCGACCGGGAAATGCTTGCGGCGGTCCCAGTCCAGCGCATGCGGCGCCAGCGACTTCGCCGCGAAGTCACGCGCCATGGCGCGGATCGCCAGCTGATCCTCGTCCAGGGCAAAGCGCATGAGGTTCCCTCCGCCGGTTCAATCGCCCAGGAAGCCCCGGGGGATGAGCCGCTTCTCATAAGCCTGGCGTTCCAGGTCCTCGCGGAAATCCGGATGAGCGATGGAGATCAGGGCCTTGGCCCGCTCGGCGACCGACTTGCCCTTGAGGTTCACCATCCCGTACTCGGTCACGACATACATCACGTCGGTGCGCGGCGTGGTGACGATATTGCCCGGCGTCAGGCCGAAGACGATGCGGCTGCGCTTGTCGCCGCGCTTGTCATAGGTCGAGGACAGGCACAGGAACGACTTGCCGCGCTGCGAGGCATAGGCGCCGCGCACGAACTGGAGCTGGCCGCCGGTGCCGCTGAGATGGCGGTGGCCGTCGGATTCGGAGGCCGCCTGGCCCTGGAGATCGATCTGGGTGGTGTTGTTGATCGAGACCACCTGCTCGTTGCGCATGATCACATGCGGCAGGTTGGTGTAGTCGACCGGGTGGGAGAACACCTCGGGGTTGCGGTGGATCACGTCGTAGAGCCGGCGCGAGCCGGCCGCGAAGGTCATCACCATCTTGCCGCGATCGATGGTCTTGCGCGCGCCGGTGACGAGGCCGGCCTCGTAGAGCGCGACGATGCCGTCGGTCATCATCTCGGTGTGGACGCCGAAATCCTTCAGACCGCTTTCTGCCAGCATGGCGCAGACCGCGTTCGGCATGCCGCCGATGCCGATCTGCAGGCAGGCGCCGTCCTCGATCTCCGAGACGATCAGGGCGGCGACCTTGCGGTCGACCTCGGTCGGCGGCGGATTGGCGATCTCGGGCGGCCCGTCGCTGTCGCCCGCGATGACATGGTCGACCTCGCCGACATGCACGCCGTTCTGGTCACCATGGACATAGGGCATGGCGGCGCAGGGCTCGACGATGATCGTCCGCGCCCTCTCGGCGATGGCGCGCAGGTAGGTGTTGGCGCCGCCGAAGTTGAAGACGCCGTCCTCATCCATCGGGCAGGTCTTGAGGACGAGGATGTCGACGGGATCGATGAAGCGGCGATAATAGTCCGGCGCCTCGCCGAAATTCATCGGGATATAGGTGCAGTGGCCCTGGTCGTGCTGGCGCCGGTCATAGCCGGAAAAGTGCCAGTTGAAGCAGTGGAAGTGTTCGCCCTCCGGATCGGCTTCGAGGCTGGGGCGGGCGCGCAGGCTGAGGCTGGAGCGGATCTTGACGCCCTTGAGCTCGTCCTTGCGGGCGGCCAGCGCCGCCTCGAACAGGTCCGGCTGCGACAGGCCGAAACCGTAGTCGAGCCACATGCCGGAGCGGACCAGGGCGGCAGCCTCGGCCGCGGAGATGGTGGTGGCCTGCCGGCCGCCGGCCGGCTTGTCGCGCACGAGAGTGCTCACGGCGGTTCCTCCTGCCTTGGATGCGCCCTTTCCCGGCTGCCCCGGTCGCGCGAGCACAGCGCCGGGTTGCGGGCCCGCCGGATCAGGCCGCCGAATGCGTGGCGGCCCAGCCAGGCTGGACCGGCAAAGCCTAAGCAGCTTCTCGTGGCTTTCGCCACGATTGATTTTGCATTTTCAATGCAAAATCAATGCTGCTCAGCTTCTTGAATGTAAGCAGGTTCTCCCGAACCTGCTTAGCGCGAGACGGCGGATCAGGACAGCGGGAAGGCGAGCCCGGCTCACGCTCCGGCGTCGTTGCGCGTCCTCAGCGTCCTCTCCCAGGCCAGGGCGTGGGCGACGATGGTGGGCAGGTCGTCGAGCTGCGGGCGCCAGCCGAGCTCGGAGAGGATGCGTCCATTGCCGGCCACCACGGCCGCCGCATCGCCGGGCCGGCGCGGGGCGAAGGACACGGGAAAGTCCACCCCAGCGACGCGCTTGACCGCCTCGATCACCTCCAGCACCGAATAGCCGCGGCCATAGCCGCAGTTGAAGATGCGGCTCGCCCCGCCCTGCCGGAGATAGGCGAGCGCGGCCGAATGGGCGGCCGCCAGGTCGGAGACGTGGATATAGTCGCGCAGGCAGGTGCCGTCGGGGGTGGGATAGTCGGTGCCGTAGACCTGGAGGCCCGGGCGCAGCCCGAGGGCCGCCTGCACGCCGACCTTGATGAGATGGGTGGCATTCGGCGTCGACTGCCCTGCCCGCCCCTGGGGATCGGCGCCGGCGACGTTGAAATAGCGCAGGATGGCGTAGGCGAGGCCATGGGCACGGCCGGCATCGCGCAGGATCAGCTCCGTCATCAGCTTGGACGTGCCGTAGGGCGATTCCGGCTGCAGCGGCGCATCCTCGGCGACCGGCAGCGTCGCCGGCGTGCCGTAGACGGCAGCGGTGGAGGAGAAGATGAAGTGCCGCACGCCGCCCTTCACCGCCGCCTCGATCAGCGTGCGGGCATTGGCGGTGTTGTTGCGGTAGTAGCCGAGCGGGTCGGCCACCGAGTCCGGCACCACGATCGACGCGGCGAAATGGATGATCGCCCGGACCTCGTGCGCGCCGATGATGGCAGCGACCAGGGCCTCATCGCCGGTCTCGCCGACGAAGAGCGGCACGTCGCCCGGCAGGGCCCAGCGCCGGCCGGTGGAGAGGTTGTCGAGCACGACCACGCGCTCGCCCGCATCGCGCAGCGCATGCACCATGTGGCTGCCGATATAGCCCGCACCACCCGTGACCAGAACCGTCATGCCATTCCCAACGGAGGATTACTGTCGCAAAGCCTATAGATTGTCGGACTTTACATTCCATGAAGCGGCCAAAATGCACCAAACATCCGTCACTGTGTTGTCGCGATCGACGGCTACGTGGTAAACAATCTCTCGGGCGTCGAGATCTGGACCAATGGCTCGAATCATTGGCCTCTCCCGCGATCGGGAGATTCGGCCGACGCTCCTCGCACAGGGAAGGAAGCGATCATGACTGCACTTCCGACCGTACCCGGCCATGTGTTCGAGCCCGGCGAGATGGCCATCCTCGACGAGGCCTTCCGCCTGTCCTGGGAGACGCTCAGCGCCGAGGACGAGCCGCGCTTCCGCGACCGGCAGGGCTACTATGCCCGCGAGACCATCGCCAGGATGGTGATCGGCCGGGCCAGCGCCGGCGAACGCGATCCGCGCGTGCTGTCGCGCGGCATCATCACGGCGATGAGCCTGGGCTGAACCCGCGTCCGGGAGCACGCTGCCCCGGGGCCCGCGCTCACGCCTCCACCGCGATGCGCGGACGCAGGAGCTCGGCAATGATGTGGGCGGGCCGCGGCGGACTGACATAGTAGCCCTGCGCCTCGGTGCAGCCCTGCTCGCGCACCTTGTGCATCTGTGCCTCGGTCTCGACCCCTTCGGCCGTGGTGGCCATGCCGAGGCTGGCGCCCAGCATCGCCACCGCCTTGACGATGGCGAGGCACCCCTCGGCCTCGCCCAGCTCGCGCACGAAAGATCGGTCGATCTTGATGCGGTCGAAGGGAAAGGCGCGGAGATAGCTGAGCGAGGAATAGCCGGTGCCGAAATCGTCCATGGCGATGCGCACGCCGAGGCTGCGCAGGTGATGCAGGATCGCCAGCGTCGCCTCGCTGTCCGCCAGCAAAACCGATTCCGTGATCTCCAGCTCCAGCCGGTTCGGCGCCAGTCCCGTCTCGGCCAGGACGGCCACGACGGTGTGGGCCAGCGTGCGGGACTTGAACTGCGCCGCCGACAGGTTGACCGCCACCTTGATGCCGTCCGGCCAGGTCGTCGCCTGGGCGCAGGCGGTGCGCAGCACCCAGGTGCCGAGCGGCACGATCAGCCCGAATTCCTCGGCCAGCGGGATGAACTCGGCCGGCGGCACCATGCCGCGTTCGGGGTGGTGCCAGCGCAGCAGCGCCTCGCAGGCGGTGATCGCCTCGCTGCGGGCGTCGACCACCGGCTGGTAGTAGACCTCGAACTCCTGGGCCGCCAGCGCCTTGCGGAGGTCGAGCTCGAGCTGGCGCCGCTCGGTGACGCGGGCATCCATCGCCCGCTCGAAGAAGCGGCAGATGTTGCGGCCGTCGGACTTGGCGCGGTAGAGCGCCATGTCGGCGTTGCGCAGCAGCAGCTCGGCCGTCATGCCGTCATCGGGCGCGAAGGCGATGCCGACGCTGGCTCCGATCACCGCCTGGTCGCCGTCGAGGTCGTAAGGCGCCGACACCGCCTCGATGATCCGTCGTCCCAGCGCCCCGGCCTGTTGCGGCGTCTCGACCTCGGGCGTCAGCACGACGAACTCGTCGCCGCCCAGGCGCGCCACGGTGTCGTGCTGGCCGAGGCAGGCCTTCACGCGCTCCGTGGCCTCCTGCAGCAGCCGGTCGCCGGCGGAATGGCCGAGCGTGTCGTTCACCGCCTTGAAGCGGTCGAGGTCGAGGCAGAGCACGGCCAGGCGCCCGCCGTGCTGCACCCGGCCGAGCGCCTCCTCCATCCGCTCGCGCAGCCGCATGCGGTTGGGCAAGCCGGTCAGGGCGTCGTGGCTGGCGAGATAGCGGATCTGCGCCTCCGCCCGCAGGGTCTCGGTGATGTCCTCGTGGGTGGCGACATAGCCACCGCCGCCGATGACGGCGTGGCGGATCTGCACCGTCCGTCCATCGACCAGCGGCACCTGGAAGGCGGCGTTGCGCCCGGCGGCGGTGAGCTCGGCGGTGAGCCGGACATAGTGCTCGAGGTCGACCGGCGCGTTGCCGATCCTGACGCGGTACTGCAGGATCTCGGCCAGCGGCGTCCCCGGCAGCGTCATCTCGAGCGGCAGGTCGTACATGCCGGCATAGGTCGGGTTGCACAGGATCATCCGCCGCGCCTCGTCGAAGAGGCAGACGCCGTAGGGCATGTGGACGATGGCCGCGTCGAAGCGCCGGTTCTGCTCGGCCAGCGCCCGCTCGGCCAGCACGCGCCCCGTCGTATCCTCGCACGTGAAGAGCCAGCCGCCGTCGTGCATCGGCGCATAGGCGATGGTGACGATGCGCCCGTCCGGCAGATCGCGCTGGAACGCGCCGGCCCGCCCACCGGCAAGACGCTCCTGCCACTGTGCCAGCACCGTTGCGGGATCCGTGTCGCGATGGAGGCCGGCTTCGAAGGCACGCATCAGGATGTCCTCGCCGCTCATGCCGACGACGACCGCGCCTTCCGCGAGCCCCGTCACCGCATGGATGCGCCGGTTGATCATGCGCACACGACGATCCCCGTCGATCAGGATGAGGCCCTGGCGCAGATTGTCGAGCGTCGCCTGGAACAGCTCGGCCTGGGCCGAGAGCTGGCTCTCCTGGGCGAGCAGGCGGGCGTTCTGCCGGCGGAATTCGCGGTTGGCCGCAAGCAGCGCCCGGTTCGACGCTTCCAGCAGCCGGCGCGCCTCGTCGAAGGCGCTCTCGGCCGAAGTCCGAGCCAGCAGCCGGCGCAGCAACCGCGCCTCGGCCTCGGTGCCCGGCTCTGCGAAGAAGAGGCGGTTCATCTGCGACGGCGGAAGGTCGCGGTGCGCCAGGGCTCGCGGCAGGACCAGGACCAGCGCCGGGTCGAGCGCGGCCAGGCGGCTCGCCGTCGCCAGGCCGCCGGCCCGCAGGATGGCGAGCGCGAACGGCCGACCGGCGGCGAGGGCGCGGCGCAGCGCCTGAAGGGCATGGGGATTGCGGACGGACGCGGCGCCGCGCAAGTCCGCGAGCGCCACGCCGGGTCCGGTCGCCCCGTCCGCGGGCTGCACGACAAGCACCCTGCACGCCTCGCCCCCGTCTGGGAACGCGCGCCAGATTCCCGCCCTTTCCCTGGACTTCGGCATGCGCCGCCCGTCCGATGTCGCGATCGATCGCGCCAGCTAAGCCGCGACAACCTAACTTTCGGTTACATCGAACGCCTGCAACTATCGGAATTCGTGCAATGGCGACCGGGCGGCGCCCGCGACACATCGCCCGTGCCGATCATTTGCAATCGGCGACCCGTTGGCGCAGAGAAGCGCCAATCATCACCCGAACGGAGCAAACCATGGCGCTGATCGACGCCCCCGAGCAAACGGCTGACGGCAAGACCGCGCCCACGGTCTCCTTCGTCTCGCTCGGTTGCCCGAAAGCGCTGGTGGACTCCGAGCGGATCCTCACCCAGCTGCGCGCCGAAGGCTATGGCATCACCCGCAGCCACCACGGCGCGGACCTCGTCATCGTCAACACCTGCGGCTTCCTCGACAGCGCCAAGGCGGAATCGCTCGCCGCCATCGGCGATGCCATGGCCGAGAACGGCAAGGTCATCGTCACCGGCTGCATGGGCGCGCAGCCCGAGGAGATCCGCGGCCATTTTCCCGGCGTGCTGGCGGTCACCGGCCCGCAGCAATACGAGACCGTGGTCGCGGCCGTGCACGAGGCGGCGCCGCCGGCGCACGACCCCTTCGTCGACCTGGTGCCGCCGCAGGGCCTGAAGCTGACGCCGCGCCACTACGCCTATCTGAAGATCTCCGAGGGCTGCAACAACCGCTGCTCCTTCTGCATCATCCCGCAGCTGCGCGGCGACCTTGTCAGCCGGCCGGCCGCCGAGGTGATGCGCGAGGCGGAGAAGCTGGTGAAGGCGGGCGTCAAGGAGCTGCTCGTCATCAGCCAGGACACCAGCGCCTATGGCGTCGACATCCGCTATGCCGAAAGCCCTTGGCGTGACCAGCCGCTCAAGGCCAAGTTCGCCGACCTCTCCGGCGCGCTCGGCGAGCTCGGCGTCTGGGTGCGCATGCACTACGTCTACCCCTACCCCCATGTCGACGAGGTCATCCCGCTGATGGCCGAGCGCAAGATCCTGCCCTATCTCGACATCCCCTTCCAGCACGCCTCGCCCCGGGTGCTCAAGGCGATGCGCCGGCCGGGCAACCAGGACAAGACCCTGGAGCGCATCCGGCGCTGGCGCGAGATCTGCCCGGACATCACGCTGCGCTCGACCTTCATCGTCGGCTTCCCCGGCGAGACGGACGAGGATTTCGAGCTGCTGCTCGACTGGCTCGCCGAAGCCCAGCTCGACCGCGTCGGCTGCTTCCAATACGAGCCGGTGCAGGGCGCCACCGCCAACGGCCTCGGCCTCGAAGCGGTTCCGGACACGGTCAAGGCGCAGCGCCACAAGCGCTTCATGGCGGCCCAGCAGGCGATCTCGACCCGCAAGCTCAAGGCCAAGGTCGGCAAGCGCCTGCCCGTCATCATCGATGAGGCCGGCCCGAGCGTCGCCAAGGGCCGCTCCATGGCCGACGCGCCCGAGATCGACGGCAATGTCTATGTCGCCAGCCGCCGGCCGCTGCGCCAGGGCGACATCGTCACGGTGAAGATCGAGCGCTCCGACGCCTACGACCTGCACGGGGTGGCGGTGTAGGCAGGGGCTGCAGCAGCGGGCCGAGCTCTTCCCTCAGCCCCTGCATGACCGCGCGGACCGCCGGCGCATTGCGCAGGCCCGTGTCGACGATCAGCCAGACGCCGTGGGTGAGAGGCGGCTCGGTACCGGCATGAGGCCAGCCGGCGCAGAGCGCGGCACCCACGCCTCAGACGATTCGATCCACCACATCGCATAGCCGCTGCAGACGCGGAATGCTGTCCTTCTCAAGGGCAAGATCCATATCGTCCGCGCCGATCACAGTTCTCCAAACCGCGCGACCCGCGAGAAAGCCCATGGCGCCTTCCTTGCAGGCCCATTCGACCGCCTGCGGGAAGTCATCCGGCGCGACGCCGGACGACAGGACGACCCACGGCCCCTCGATGATCCTGGTCAGCTCCGCTGCCTGCTGCCGCACGACCGCCTCGCCACCCTTGCCGTAGTTCGGAACCTCTGCCTTGTAGAGATCGGCGCCCCTGGCCCCGAGTTCCCTGGCCGCCGCCAGGATGCCAGCCTCGGCATTCCATGACCGGCCGTCGCGCGGCTTGCGCGAGACAGGCTCGATGATGCTGACCAGTCCTGCACTCCGGCACCGCGCAATGAAGGCGTCGACCATGGCGATGCGCTTTTCGGCCGATTCATCCGGCCGCCACGTGACGAGAAGCTTCATGGCGATGCCGCCATCGCGACGCACGATCTCCGGGTCGACTTCCCCGTCGATGACGACATCGCCGACCAGTTCGTCCGCGCTCGCGATGAAACGATCCGCAGCCGCGATGATCCCGCAACCCGGCGCGACGGCGTTCTCCCGGATCGCACGCGACCAGGCGAATTGTCGGTCGATGAGCACGGCGGACGCATAAGGGGTGAGCGCCCTCAGCGCCGCGATCTTGAAGTCGGAAAGCTGCTCGTCCGTGACCGGATGGCTCTGCTTCTCCGCGAACATGGCGCGCATCGACTCGCGCTGATCGACCGCGAGCATGGCGAAGGCGCCCGAAGGCCGCTTGAGCGAACTGAGTTTCGTAACGGAAGCGGCACCCATGTCGACCTTCTCCTCGACGGGACATCGCCCGCCCCTGTTCATTCTTCGGCTCACTCCATAGTCAAGCTTCTGTCAGATGTAAACGTTGACCATGGTCAAAAAATATGATGTACACGTTGTCATTGGCTCTTCGGGGCAGCGCTAGACCTGACGGGACCCTCGACGGGAGGGAACAATTCATGTCCGCAGACGGCACAAGAAAGCCGCCAAACGTGTTCGATGTCGCGAGAGTGTCGGGCGTATCGACGGCAACGGTCTCGCGGGTCTTCACCGGAAAGACCAACCGCGTCGCGCCGGAGACCGTCGAGCGCGTCACGGCAGCCGCAAAGAGCCTGGGCTACACACCGTCGGAGATCGGCAGGTCGTTGCGGCTCGCGACGACGAAGGTGGTCGTCCTGCTGGTGCCCGATGCCACGAACGACTTTTGCGCGGATGTGGCGATCTCCCTCGAACAGTCGCTGAAGGGTATCGGGCTTTCGATGGTCCTCGCGAACACCGGGGAGGATCCGGAGCGACAGGACCAGCTCCTGGACGATGCGGAAGGCCTGCGGCCGCACGCCATCATCCTTCTCGGCGCCATGGATACGCCAAGGCTCCGGCAGGCCGCGCAGTCCAAGCGAGCGATCATCTTCGTCAATCGCAGGCCGCCGCCGACGATCAAAGGGCCGTTCGTGGGCATCGACAACGAGGCGGCGGGCTACGCGGTGGCGGAACACTTCATCAGGCAGGGGTTCTCGGACTGCGCGATCATCCATGGCCCCCGTCGGTATTCGGCCAGCCGCGGCCGTCTGGAAGGCTTCCTGCGCTGTCTCTCCGAACGCGGGATCGACACGGGGTCGGTGCGGCAGATCGAGAGCGCCCTCACCATGGAAGCAGGCTACAAGCACGGCCTTGCGCTGCTTCGAGCCGACCATCCGCCGCGCGCCGTCTTCTGCGGCAACGACATGATCGCCTATGGCATCAACCGCGCCGCCACCGAAACCGGCGCACGGGTTCCCGAGGATGTCGCGATCTGCGGCTTCGACGATAACCGCGTCAATGACTGGCTGGCGCCCTGGCTGACGACAGTGCGTGTTCCAGCTCTGGATTTCGGTCCAGCGGTGATCTCCCTGCTAAACGACCAAGAAGCAATGCCGAAGACGAGCGAAGTCATACTGCCGTTTTCGATGACGATCCGCAAATCGGCTTGAGCAATTTCAAGCTGCAGTCAGCCTGCCGGGCCATGCCCTGCGCAGACAATGGAATAGTGCGCGCAAAAAGCGCGCCTTTGACGAGGAGGGAATGCATGAAGACGTTACTTCTATCGACGATGCTCGCCCTTGGCGCATTCGCCGCCAATGCAACAGATATCACCGTGGCCACCGTCAACAATCCCGACATGGCCTTGATGGAGAAGTTGAGCACCGAGTTCACGAAGGCCCATCCCGACATCACCGTGAAGTTCGTCGTGCTTCCGGATGCGGTGCTACGCCAGAACATCACGCAAGACGTCGCGGTCGGCGGCGGCCGCTATGACATCGTCACCGTAGGGCCGTTCGAGGTTCAGGCCGGATGGGTCACCAACAAATGGCTGGCCCCCCTGACCCCCATGTTCGACAGCCTGCCTGCCGAAGCCAAGGCGAAGTATGACCTTGACGATCTCATCCCGACCATCCGTGGCGCGATGACGGTGGACGACGAGCTCTATGGCCTGCCGTTCTACGGCGAGAGCTCCTTCACGATGTACCGCAAGGATCTCTTCGAAAAGGCAGGGATCGAGATGCCGGACCAGCCGACCTGGACCCAGGTCGCCGAGGCGGCCTGCAAGCTGAACGATCCGGCGAACGGCATCTACGGCATCGCCATGAAGGGCGTCCCGGACTATGGCCAGTTGGCTCCCTTCATCACCTTCATGCATTCCTATGGCGCGAAATGGTTCGACGAGACGTGGCAGCCGCAGATCAACAGCCCGGCCTTCAAGAAAGCCTTCACCGCCTATACCGACCTCGTGAAGACGTGTGGTGCGCCTGGAGCACCGAGCATCGGGTTCAACGAAGCCTTGACGCTGATGAGCCAAGGGAAGGCCGCGATCTGGGTCGACGCGACGGTCGCCGCCGGGTTCCTGGCGGACGAGAAGACCTCGAAGGTCGCCGGCAAGATCGGCTACGCGGAAGCTCCCACCGAAGGTTCCAGGAACGGCTCCGCCTGGCTCTACACCTGGGCGCTGGCGATCGTGAACAGCTCCAAGCAAAAGGATGCCAGCTTCGAGTTCATCCGGTGGGCGACGTCCAAGGACTATGTCGACCTCGTTGCCAGGACCGAGGGCGCCCTGCGCATTCCCCCCGGCACGCGCACGTCGACCTACTCTCGGGCTGACTATGTCAAGGCAGCTCCCTTTGCGCCGGTCGTGCTGAAGGCCATCCAGGCCGCCGACATGAAGAAGCCCGCGAAGGATCCTGTGCCTTACACCGGCACGGCGCAGGTCAACATCCCGGAATATGCCGCCTGGGCCGCCGAGTTCGGCCAGAACTTTTCCGCGGTCATCGCCGGAAGCCTGACGGTCGACGAGGCGCTCGATCGCTCCCAGCAGGCCGCCGAGCGGGTCATGACCGACGCCGGCTATATCAAGTAAAAGGAAGAGGCGGTCGTGACAGCCATCACCATGAGCGCGGCCCGACCGGGCCGCCTCGCACCCTCGAGATGGGCGACATGGCCCGCCGTGACGTATCTGATCGTCACGACACAGATCCCGCTGGTCGCGACGCTCTACCTGAGCCTGCATTCCTGGAACCTGCTCTATCCCGCAAGACCGCTGCGCTTCGTGGGGTGGGCGAACTACACCTTCGTCTTCTCCGATCCGGTGTTCCGGATGGCCATCGGCAACACCGTCCTGTTCACGGTGAGCGTGGCGATCGCGACGACGCTGATCGGTCTCGGCCTGGCCTTGCTCGTGAATCGCCTGACATTCGGCAGGGGTCTGGCGTATTCGCTCCTGTTTGCCCCGTTCCTCATCATGGAGACGGTCAGTCCGATCATCTGGAAGAACATGATCCTCAATCCGATCTACGGATTGTTGAACTTCGCGCTGACGTCGATCGGCCTCGCCCCTGTCGACCTCATCACGAATGCACCGAAGTTCGCCGTCATGCTCATGATCGTCTGGCAGTGGTCGCCGTTCATGATGCTGATCCTCCTCGCCGGGCTGCAATCCGTGTCGCAGGAGACGATCGAGGCGGCAAAAATCGATGGCGCCAATCCCTGGAACCAGTTCCTTCACATCACCTTGCCGCACCTCGTTCCCTATCTCTGCGTCGGCATGCTGATCGAGGCGATCCTGATCCTCCCGGTATTTGGCCCGATCTATGTCGGCACCTATGGCGGTCCGGGCAACCAGACCACCAATCTCATGTTCGCGGTCTACCGGATGCTGACCGAGCAATACGAGATCGGCCGCGCCGCCGCCGGCGGCATCATCACGGCCGTCATGACCACGATCGTCTCGCTCGCGCTCCTCGCCTATGTGCGCCCTTACATGGAAAGGCACTGAGCCATGCGGTCCTCGCGACGCCAGATCGGGCCGGCGGCCCTGACCTTCCTGGTCGCCGGCGCCATGTGCTTCCCGATCCTCTGGACGTTCTTCACCGGGTTCAAGAACGAGCCGGATGCGATTGCGATGCCGCCGACGGTGTTCGTGCCGCTGACCCTGGAACATTATGAAGGCGCATTGACCGGGAACTATCCGCACTATCTGGCCAACACGTTGATCGCGGTGGTCGGCTCGATCCTCGCCGCCTTCGCCCTCGGACTGCCCGCGGCCTACAAGCTCGCCTTCTTTCCCGGTCGGAAGGCGAACGACATCCTGTTTTTCGCGCTCTCGACACGCTTCATGCCGGGCGTCGCCGTCATCGTGCCGATCTTCCTGCTCTATGCCAAGACAGGACTGATCGACAGTTTGACCGGCCTCGTGATCATGTATACGACGCTGAACATTCCCATCGTCATCTGGCTCATGCGGTCCTTCTTCAAGGACATTCCCTACGAGCTGGTCGAAGCCGCCCTGATGGAGGGCGCAGGTCATCGTGCAATCTTTTTCGAGCTTGTCCTGCCGCTCGCAAAGGCGGGCCTGGCGACGACGACGTTCCTTCTGCTCATCCTGACCTGGAACGAGTTCTTCTTCGCGGTGAACCTCTCGGGTCACGGCGCAGCGACGCTGCCCGTCTACATGGCGTCGTTCTTCACGTCGGAAGGGCAGAGCTGGGCCCGGATGTCGGCAGCGGCGATCCTGGCGGTGCTGCCCGTCCTCGCCGTCGGATGGATCGCCTCCCGCGCCCTGATCAAGGGCACGCTGTCCGGAGCGGTGAAATGACGGCGCGGGTCATGTGCGTCGGCGGCGCGGTGATCGACCTCATCTATGAGGTCGACGCCCTGCCTTCGCAGGACGGGAAGATGCTTGCCCTCTCCTATCGCGAGAGCGGCGGCGGCATGGCGGCCAACGCCGCCGTGATTGTCGCCCGCCTCGGCGGCGAGGCAGCCTGGTGCGGGCGGCTCGGCGACGACGACAAGGGACGCCGGATCCTTGACGGCCTTCGGCAGGAGAAGGTCGACGTGCGCCACGCGCGGCTCGTGGCTGGGGTCCAGTCGTCTCATTCCATCGTCCTCGTCGATGGCGAGGGCAACCGGGCCATCATCATCTATCGTTCCGACGCCTTCGAGCCCGATACGACGTGGCTGCCGATCTCGAGCATCCTCCAGGCCGACGCGATCGTCGCCGACAACCGCTGGGTCGAGGGCGCCAGCCTGGTTCTTTCGGCGGCGCGCCAACACGGCAAGCCCGCGGTTCTCGACGCGGACACGGCGACGGACAGGGCGACGCTGACCGCAGTCAGGGCGGCCTCCCACGCGATCTTTTCGACGCCAGGATTAGCCGGCCTGTACGGCACCCCGAATCCCGGCGAAGGCCTTCGCCAGGCGTCCCGGGACTGTCCCTTCGTAGCGGTGACCATGGGCGGCTCGGGCGTGATGTGGATCGACAGCGGCGGCATGGCGCGGTCGATGCCCGCCTTTCCAATCGGCGCGGTCGAGACAGTCGGAGCCGGGGATATTTTCCACGGCGCCTTCGCGCTGGCTCTCGTCGAAACCCGCGACGAAGTGGCCGCGCTCCGCTTCGCCTCCGCCACCGCCGCACTCAAGTGCATGGGAAGGGGTGGGCGGGCGAGCTTTCCCGACCGTGCGGCAGTCGAGAAATTCCTGAACCAGCATCCGCCCGAAGCAAGGGCATAGGGCCCGGGCCGAGACGGCGCCGGGACTTGCAAGAACGCCAGGAGGAGAAATGCCCGAAAACTCGGTCGATGCCCTGGGAGCGCTCATCCGGCAGATGCGATCGGTCGATCTCGCGCCGAAGCTCGAGCGCGGAATACCGAAGTTTCCCACGCACCCGCACATGGTGATCGACCCGACCGTGGTCCACAGGCGGGACGGATACTATTGCCAGTCGATCTCGATGGCCGAGCACACGGGCTGCCACTGCGATGCTCCCGCCCATATCCACGCCGACCGCATGCATGAGACGATCGAAACGTTCCCGGCCGACTGCCTCATCTCGACCGCCAGGGTCTACGACTTCTCGGGTCGGGATTGGCAGCCGGGGGAAATGCTGACCCGGGCCGACATCCTCGATTTCGAGACAGAGCACGGAGCACCGGCAGGCCCCGGCGACATTGCACTCGTCAATTTCGGCTGGCTGAAGCGCTACTGGCACGTCGATGAGCGCGCTCACTTCTATGCGAAGAACCAGCCAGGCATGGACGAGGGCGTGGCGAGCCTATTCCGCGAGCGCGGGGTCCGGGCGGTCGGCGCGGACACCATTGCCTGCGAGATCGCCACCGTCGACGGAGTCCTCGGCGACGACCCGGGTCACGGCCGCCACTGGCTGCCCCATGGAATCCTGATCCTGGAATGCGTCGCGCGGATGGAGCTGCTGCCCCGCAGCTGCTTCCTGTTCGCGGCTCCGCTACCCATCGAGAACGGTTCGGGGTCGCCGCTGCGGCCCGTCGCGTTCTTCTGAAACGAAAGACAACCGCGACCGACTTCGATCATCGACCAACTCAGAGAACCAGGACATGACAAACACGCCGAGCTTCAGCGTCGCGGGCAAGACCGTGCTCATCACCGGTGGTTCCGGGGGGATCGGGGGTGCCTTTGCCAAGGCGTTCCTCGACCATGGCGCGAGCGTGATCGTCGCTGACCTGGTGATGCCCAAGGGCACTATCGACCAGCGCATCCGCTACGAGATCCTCGACGTGCGCGAAGACGCAGGCGTCGAGGATCTCGCCGGGAGGGTCGGCACGCTCGACGTGGTCATCCACTGCGCCGGTCGCCTGGTTCGCTGGGAGGAGTACAGGCCCGAGGTCTTCAAGGAGATCATCGACATCCATCTCGTCGGGAACCTCAGGCTGGCGAACGCTTTCCGCCCCCACCTGAAGGCGACCAAGGGCTGCCTGATCAACATCGGCTCGATGTATTCGTTCTTCGGAGCGCCGCAGGTTCCGGCCTACGCGGCGGCCAAGACGGCGATCGTCTCGCTTACCAAGTCCCTCGCGATCTCGTTCGCGGCCGACGGCATAAGGGTCAACGCGATCGCCCCCGGGTGGATCAAGACTGAAATCAGCCGCGGGGGGCGGGAGAACCCGGAGTTCAATGCCAAAGTCGTCGCCCGCATTCCCGGCGGCGAGTGGGCGGAGCCGGAGGACCTGGCGGGTACGGCCATCTTCCTCGCCTCCGCGGCGTCATCCCTTATCAACGGCGTGACCATTCCGGTCGACGGCGGCTACCTGGCGAGCTGATCGAGGATCATCGCGACGCCCTTGCCGAGCTGCCGACGCGGGATCAGGGCAAGTCCTTGGCGGAGTCGAAGGGCGAGATCGGCGTGAGCGCCGCCTATATCCCATGGCTCGGAGAGGGGGCGCGGCGAATTTGCGCGACGTGCCCTCATCCTCCTGGCCGGGCCGTCGGATCACCGCCGCCAAGGAACCGATCGGCGTAGTCAGTGCGATCGCTCCGTCGACGTTTCCCTCGTCCACGCTGGCCCGGAAGATCGGCCCGGCGCTGGCTGCAGGTTGCACGGTCGTCGCGAAACCTTCCATGACCCGATTCTAATGTCAGACTCGAGCATATCCTCGCAATCTCCTATCAGATAACCGTGAATTGTCTTCCTCTCGCGAGAACCGTCGAGCGAGGGACGGCAGGTGCCGCCGCGGCGGATGCAACCGCCCGGACGCCGGGCCGTACTCCGCCACAACTGGTATGATGACGTGACTTGCACGTCATCGTCTCCTGTGGCATGGGTGCGGTCCGTCGTTCACGAGCCCGCCAAAGCGGGTCGTCACCGGGAGGAAACAACATGATCTTCAGTCGCATGACGCTGGTTCGCGGCGTGGCGGCCCTCGCCCTGGCCGGCGGCCTCGCCGGGCCGGCGCTGGCATCGGCCGACAAGCCGGTGATCGCGCTCTCCAACGCCTATTTCGGCAACACCTGGCGCCACCAGATGGTCGACGCCTTCGAGGCGGCGGCCAAGAAGGCCAAGGCCGACGGCACCATCGCCGACTACATCATCATGAACGGCGACGGCAGCGTCGCCCAGCAGAACAGCCAGATCGCCGAGCTCATCCTCAAGGGCGTCGACGCCATCGCCGTCGACGCGGCCTCCGAGACGGCCGTGAACGGCGTCATCGCCAAGGCCTGCGCCGCCGGCATCAAGGTCGTGTCCTTCGATTCCGTCGCGTCCTCGCCCTGCAACTACCAGCTCAACTTCGACTTCAAGGGCTACAAGAAGGAGCAGGCCGAGTGGGTGTTCAAGACGCTCGGCGGCAAGGGCAACATCATCCAGGTGCGTGGCGTCAAGGGTTCGGCGCCCGACAACGACATGTATAATTCCCAGGCTGAGGTCCTGAAGAACTACCCGGACATCAAGGTGGTGGCGACCGTCTACGGCCAGGCGACCGCCTCGGTGGCGCAGTCGGCCATCGCCAACGTGCTTCCGAGCCTGCCGCATGTCGACGCCGTGCTCGGCCAGGGCGGCAGCGACGATTTCGGCATCGCCCAGGCCTTCGACCAGTTCGGCGGTCCCTACAAGGACAAGCCGCCGATCATCGAGGGCGGCGGCTCCACCGACTTCGTCAAATGGTGGGCCGGCAAGGCGGCGAGCGGCTATTCCACCATCTCGATGAACACCACCCCGGGCATCGGCGGCGCCGCCTTCTATCTCGCCCTGGCGCTGGTCAAGGGCGCCGAGGCGCCGAAGCTGATGATCATGCCGGTCGCCACCATCACCGCCGACAACCTGAAGGACTATGCCGACCTGCCCTCCGGCCAGATCGTCAGCCCGACCTATTCGGCCGAATGGGTCGAGAAGAATCTCTTGAAGAAGTGAGCCCGGGAACGGCGACACGCCATGGCCGCCGGGGGCGCCCTCGCCCCCCGACGGCTCCAGTTCCCGCGCCGGGAGGCAGATATTCATGGCCGCATCCGGTCTGAGCGTTTCGGATAGTCCGGCCGAGGCCTCGCCCGCCGCTGCCGCACCGGTGGTCAGCCTCGTCGGCATCACCAAGGCCTTCGGGCCGACGCTCGCCAATTGCGACGTCTCCCTCGCCATCGCCCGCGGCGACGTGGTCGGCCTGGTCGGCGGCAACGGCGCCGGCAAGAGCACGCTGATGCGGGCCCTGTGCGGCGTCGCGCGGCCGGATTCCGGCACCATCGCCTTCGGCGGCGAGGCGCTCTCCTTCGATGCCTACGACACCGGGCAGGCGCAGGCGCGCGGCATCCGCATCGTGCACCAGGAATTGTCGCTGTGCGCCAATCTCAGCGTCGCCGAGAACTTCTTCCTGGAGGCGCCGGAGGCCGCGCGCCCCAGGCCCGGCTGGCGCGCCGCCTATCGCGGCCGCGCCCGCGCGGCGCTCGACGCCGTCTTCCCCGGCAACGGCATCGATGTCGACCGCGAGGTCGGACAATTGCCGATCGGCGAGCGCCAGATGGTCGAGATCGCCCGCGCCGTGGCGACGCCGGGCGTGCGCCTGGTCATCCTGGACGAGCCGACCTCCTCGCTCGGCCTGGAACGCAGCCGCCAGCTGCGCGGCTTCATCCATGCGCGGGCGGCCGAGGGCCTCGCCTTCATCTTCATCAGCCACAAGCTGTTCGAGATCATCGACGTCGCCAATCGCGTCGCCGTGCTGCGCAACGGCCGGCTGATCTGGGAGGGTGAGACGGGGCGGACCACGGTCCCCGACCTGGTGCGGCTGATGGGCGGCGAGGCCGCCGCCCATGACGGCCGGCCCCACCGCGCCCGCGCCGCGCCCGGCGACGTGCTGGTGCGTCTGAGCGGCGACGTCACGGCCGCGCTCGGCCGGGATGTCGAGCTGCGCCGGGGCGAGATCGTCGGCCTGGCAGGCCTGGAAGGCAGCGGCCAGAAGGTGCTGCTGCACAACGTCTTTGCGCCGGGTCGCGCCGACAGTGCCGGGGTGAGGCGCCTGGCGCCGGCGGCCTTCGTCTCCGGCGACCGCCAGCGCGAGGGCGTGTTTCCACTCTGGACGGTGCTCGCCAATATCGGCCTCGCCCGCATCGCCGGGGGCGCCGGCCTCGAGCTCCTGTCGCAGACGGCCGAGCAGGCCGCCGCCCGCCCGGCGGCCGAGCGCCTGCGCCTCGATGCCGATCGGCTCGCCTCCAACATCCTCGACCTCAGCGGCGGCAACCAGCAGAAGGCGCTCGTCGCCCGGGCTTTGGCCTGCGACGCGCCGATCATCCTCCTGGACGATCCGACCCGCGGCGTCGACGTCGCCGCCAAGCGCGACTTCTACGCCGTCACCCGCGACATCGCCGAGGCCGACCGGCTGGTGCTCTGGCACTCGACGGAAGACCTGGAATTCCTCGAATGCGACCGCGTGCTGGTGTTCGCCAATGGCCGCATCGTCCGCGACCTCGGGCCGGGCGAGATCAGCGAGCAGGCGATCGTCGACGCCTCGTTCACGCCCGCCGATGCGGGCGCGCCCGCCGCGGCCGCGGCCCGGCATCACGACGGCTCCCGCGCCTGGGCCGGGCGCCTGGTCGGCGCCGCGCCATTCCTCAGCCTGGCGCTGGTGCTGGCGGTCATGGTGCTGGCCAATCCGCGCACCGCCTCGGTGTTCGGCCTCGACCTCCTCCTGATGCCTGCCGTGCCGCTGGTGCTGGTGGCGCTCGGGCAGATGTTCGTGATCGGCGGCAGCGAGATCGACCTCGGCGCCGGCGCCTTCGCCGGCCTCGCCAACGTGATCAGCGCCACGCTGCTGTTCGACACGCCCGCGTTCGGCCTCGTCGCCCTCGCCGGCACGCTGGTCCTCTATGGCGTGCTCGGCGCGGTGATCCAGCTGCGCCGGATCCCGGCCATCGTGGTGACGCTCGGCGCCTCCTTCATCTGGACAGGCCTGGCCTACACGCTGCAGCCGACGCCCGGCGGTGCCAGCCCGGACTGGCTGACCGCCCTGTTCGCCTGGTCGGTGCCCGGCGTGCCGAGCTCGCTGCTGATCATCGGCCTGATCGCCATCCTCGCGCTGACCATCGATCGCTCGCCCCTCGGCGTGACGCTGCGGGCCTTCGGCAACAATCCGGCGGCCATGGCGCGCGGCGGCTGGCCGGCGCCGACCTATGCGGCGATCCGCTATGTCCTCGCCGGGCTGTTCGGCATGGCGGCCGGCCTGTCACTGACCGCCATCAACACCGCCAGCGACTTCAACGCCGGCAGCACCTACACCCTGCTCGGCGTCGCCGCCGCGGTGATCGGCGGCTGCAGCCTGATCGGCGGCCGGATCTCGGCGCCGGGCGTGGTCGCCGGCGCCGTCACCCTGTCGCTGATCGGCGCCCTGCTCGGCATGCTCGGCGTCAGCTCGGACTTCAATGCCGCGGTCCAGGGCATTCTCCTGCTGGCGATCCTGGCGATGCGCACGGCCGTGGCCCATGGGAGGGACGAGGAATGAACGCCTGGCACGCCGCCTTCCTCGACTGGTCCGGCCGCAACCGCTGGGTCTGGTCGGCGATCGGCATCCTCATCCTGTGGGCGGTGCTGTCGCTGGTCACCAGCCAGGTCTCGCTCTCCAGCCTGTCCGGCGTGGCGGTCTCGGCCTCCTTCCTCACCCTGATCGCCCTCGGGCAGACCGCCGTGGTGACGACCGGGCGCGGCAATGTCGATCTGTCCATCGCCAGCGTCATGACGCTGAGCGCCTATTGCGCCCTCATCGTCGTCGGCGGCCAGGACGGGCGGCTGCCGTTCGGCCTCGCCGCCACGCTCGGCCTCGGCCTTGCCGTCGGCGGCATCAACGCCGCGCTGGTGGTCATCGCCCGCATCCCGGCGATCATCGCGACGCTCGCGACCGGCTATGTGCTGGCGACCGCCACGCTGCTCGCCAACCGCGCCATCCCGGGCTTCGCCATTGCGCCGACGCTGCGCAGCGTGGCGACGGAGCGTGTCGGCGGCATGCCGATCATGGTGATGCTCGCGGTCGTGACGGTGGGCCTCGCCACCATCCTGTTCAACCGCACCGCCTATGGCCGGACCCTGTCGGCCGTGGGCCAGAACCTGCGGGCCGCGCGCCTCTCCGGCGTGCGCACCGGGCGGGTGGTGGCGAGCGCCTTCGTCGCGAGCTCCGTGCTGGCGGCCTTTACCGGCCTCTTGCTCGGCGCCTATGTCGGCGGCGCCTTCCTGGAGATGGGCCAGCCCTATCTCCTGCAGTCGCTCGGCGCGGTGGTGCTCGGCGGCACCCTGATCTTCGGCGGATCGGCCACGGCGCTCGGCACGATGCTCGGCAGCGTGCTCCTGATCCTCATCGTCACCACCATGCAGATCGCCGGGCTGCCGCCGGGCACGCAGGACATGGTCCAGGGCGTCGTCATCATCGCCGTGCTGGCCATGGCGGGAGGCTCCGTGATCCGCCGGCGGTCCAGGGCGCGCCTGGCCGGCGGCCGGGCCTGATGCGGCGGCTCAGCCGGCCTGGTGGATGTACAGGCTGGCGGAGCGGTCGAGATGCTTGACCATCGCCTGCTCGGCCGCGTCGGCGTCGTGCGCGGCGATGTGGCGGAGGATCTCCTCGTGCTCGGTGAGCGTGTACTTCTCCTTGCCGGTCCAGATCAGCATGTCGGTGTGGTATTGCCGGAGCCAGCCCAGCATCGCCTCGCTGACCGCCTCGAAGATCGGATTGCCCGATACGGCGGCG